>NZ_ATXQ01000005.1 GCF_000421765.1 Denitrificimonas caeni DSM 24390
TGCGGGCCAGCGGCCCGCGCTCCCAGAAATGTGCGTTCTCAGTGCCAGCGCTCCCAGAGATATGCGTTATCAACGCCAGCGCAAATGGTCAATCAGTGTTGTGCTGGATCTGTGGCCAGCGCTGATCGCATGTATGACCCGCCCGCACAAAAACGAACTGCTTTAACTAAACCTTAACCAAGCATCGTCAATGAGTTGGCATCTACAGACTCAAGCTAAACTGCGGTGTTTCACCCAATATACATATTCAAAAAGGCGCGTTACCCCAGCATCTTTAAAACGCCACTCCTGACCCAGCGCATCACGCTCTTCAAGGCACTCAAGAGTAAAAGTATTACCTAATAACTGCTCAACTTGCGCTGGCGACACAGCAAATGGTGGTCCATTCATCTCCGCTTGCGGGTAATCCAGCGTCATCAATAAACCTTGGCAATGCTCTGGCAAATGCGTAGACAGATGCTGCGCATAAAGACCGCGTAATTCATCAGGCAAAGCAATTAAAGACGCGCGATCGTAAAAAGCATCAACAGCGGCTAAATCATCGGCAGTCAAAGCAAAAAAATCACCACACAAAATACTAATTGCGCCAGCACTGTAGCGTTTAAAAGCACCTTGCTGAGTGACTGTAGGCAACAATTGCTGCTCCGCAAAAAAATCCACTACAGCCTTTTCAATCAGCTCAACACCCAACACACAATAGCCTTGCTCAGCCAACCAGAGCAGATCCAGACTCTTTCCGCATAAAGGGACAAAGACACAACTGCCTTGTGCAACCTGCAAAGTCGGCCAATATTTCTCCAGCCCTGGATTCACTTCTTGGAGATGAAAACCAATCTGATTACGCTGCCAACGCGCCTGCCAAAACCCTTCTTCCATCATTAATGCTCGCTTAAATAATCAGAAGCAAACATATAACTGTTCAATACGTATAGCCAGTCGACGAAAGGAATCCGACTCAAAAGAGACAAGCGCAAATCAAGATGGAAACGCTAATGATCAATGAGTACTGCGCTGGATCAGTGATCAGCGCAGCCAGGGATAGCGTAGCCCCGAATCGAGTCAGGATGAGTCGTTGAGGGAATAACAGATGCAGCGCAGTGCGGTAGGCGCAAGATTTGCAGTTTTGTAGTTTTGCGGGCCAGCGGCCCGCGCTCCCAGATATCGGCACTCGCAGTGCCAACACTTCCAGATATGAGCGTTCTCAATGCCAGCGATAATGATCAATGAGTACTGCGTTGGATATGTGATCAGCGGAGCCAGGGATGGCGTAGCCCCGAATCGAGTCAGGATGACGCGTTGAGGGAAAAACAGATTCAGCGCAGTCCGGCAGGCACAAGAGTTGCAGTTCTGCTGTTTTGCGGGCCAGCGGCCCGCGCTCCCAGATGTCGGCACTCTCAGTGCCAACACTTCCAGATATGAGCGTTCTCAATGCCAGCGATAATGATCAATGAGTACTGCGCTGAATATGTGACCAGCGGAGCCAGGGATGGCGGAGCCCCGAATCGAGTCAGGATGACGCGTTGAGGGAAAAACAGATTCAGTGCAGTGCGGTAGGCGCAAGGTAAAAACAGCACTGCACAATAGTGCGTAATGCAAAGTCTAAAATAACCAGCGAGTTACAAACTTCTGAGCGGCAACTACACAAATCTAACTGATGAGCCACCGCTGGTCGCAGGTATGACCTGCTCGTACAAAGCTATTGCAACTCTTACTCGAGCGGCAAGCAACCACCGCGCATGGATTGCCAATGCATGCAGACAAGCAAAGGTTTTGCCAACCAGCTCTAGGCTTAATCGCTGACTAACGACCATTGCTTGCTCAGACGCTTATCCGACACTGCCACCTTAGTACCCAGTTGCTGAGCAAACAACGACACGCGGTACTCTTCCAGCATCCAACGGTACAGCGTCAGCGCCTCATCGTACTTGCCTTCTTGCGCATGTTTAGACTGGCGTTTCTTCAGCTGATCTAAATACCCCGTCAACTCAATCGTCCACACTCGGTCCTGTTGCACTTGGCTTGGCAGCTTCTCCAGACGTTGCTCAATCGCTTTCAGATAACGTGGGTACTCCTGCAGCCACTGTGCTGGCGTATCACGCACAAACCCGGCATAGAGCAAACTGGCGAGCTGCGCTTTAATATCATTCAAGGACACCGCCATCGACAGATCGATCCGTCCTTTCAAACGTTTTTTAAGCGCATGCCAACGCTGCAAAATCAGCAAAACGGTTTTAGCTAAATGCTCGGCCACCGGCACCAATTCACCACGCTTAGCACTGGCCAATTGAGCCACCGACTCTGCATCACGCGGCAACAGGGTTAAACCCTGCAACATACAACGATCGACACTGGCTAACAGAATATCTTCCGTCAGCGCCTCAATGCGGCCTAAATCACGGTACAGCAAAGCCATTTCCGTTAACCCTGGCAAACGGCTGCGCACATACTTAGCCGGCTCTGCCACCTGCTGTAGCAGTAAGCGTTGCAAAGCGCGGCGATGCTCGTGATCAGCTTGTTGCTGAGTCGAGAAGCGCCCTTCTTGCACCTCACCAGCGTTATCCACTAGCGCTGGGTACACCGTCATCGCCATGCCAGCCACTGTATGGGTGGTTTGAGCAGCCACGGCAAAGGTATCCGCCGCCACTGTCTGCGTTGCCGTTTTCGTGTGTTTGAGTTCAGCCAAGGCTTGCTGACTGGCCTCAGAAAAACGACGACGCAATTGCGCCAAGTCACGACCTTCGCCCAAATACTGACCTGCAGCATCAACCACTTCTATGTTCATGCGTAAATGCTCTTCAAGCTGCTCTACCGCTTGCTGCCAAAGCTCTTCACTGACCCGCACACCGGTTATGCGTAATAACTGCTGACCCAGCGCTTCAGTCAGCGAGCCTTGGGCAAACGGCAGGCCTTCGAGCGCGGCGCCAACAAAGTCAGGCACAGGGACAAAATTTTTGCGCACTGCTTTGGGTAAGTTGCGCACCATAGCGATGCAGCGCGTGGCTAACAAACCGGGCACCAGCCACTGCAATAAAGCTTCTGGCACTTGCGCTAGCAAGGGTGCCGGAATCGTCACCGTGACGCCATCTCGCACATGCCCAGGCTCAAAGTGATAACTGAGCGGCAGCTGAATGTCCTGCCAATTTAAAGTGTCAGGATATTGATTTGCCGTCACTTCAGTGGCATCGCGTGCCAGCGCATCCTCTTGGGTCATCAGCAATAACTGCGGATTTTTCTCGCGACTGCGCTTGTACCAACGATCAAAACTGGCGGTCTGATAAATATCTGCTGGAATATGTTGATCATAGTAGGCAAACAGGGTCTCTTCATCAGCCAAAATATCGCGGCGACGGGCTTTGGCCTCAAGCTTATCCAGCGTGGCTAATAACTCGCGGTTGGCTTGCAAACAGTGCGCACGACTGAGAATTTGATTGGCCACCAAACCTTCACGAATAAAGGTCTCACGACTGAGCACCGGGTCAATCGGGCCATAATGCACAGAACGGCGACCGATAATAATCAAACCGTACAAACTCACCTGCTCATAAGCGACCACCTGACCACGGCGTTTTTCCCAGTGTGGCTCTAGGTAACTGCGCTTAAGTAGGTGCTCCGCCAGCTGCTCAGCCCACTCTGGCTCAATTTTCGCCACTAAGCGGGCAAACAGCTTGGTGGTTTCCACCAACTCAGCGGCCATCAACCACTGCGGACGTTTACGCCCCAAGGTGCTGGAAGGGTGAATATGAAAACGTCGCTGCCGCGCACCTAAAAAGTCATTGTCTTCGGTTTTTTGGCCGATTTGACTCAGCAAGCCAGTCAACAATGCTTTATGCAGTTGCGCGTAATCGCAGGGCTGCTCGTTAAAGGGCAGCTTAAGCTCACGACAAATTAAGGCGAGCTGGCGGTGCGCATCGCGCCATTCACGCATGCGTAAATAATTAAGAAAATGCGTACGACACCAGCGGCGCACCCCCGAACTGCCCAGCGCTAAACGCTGTTCTTCAAAGCTGCGCCAAATATTAATTAAGACAGCAAAGTCAGAATCTGGATCTTTCCAGGGTGCATGGGCTTGATCGGCGGCTTGCTGTTTGTCCGCTGGGCGCTCACGGGGGTCTTGAATCGACAAGGCACTGGCGACAATCAGCATTTCGCGCAAACTGCCTTGTTCAGCAGCAGCCAGCAGCATGCGCCCCACTCGTGGGTCGATGGGTAACCGCGCCAACTGCTGACCTAAACCAGTCAACTTACCGTAACGGTCGACTGCGCTGAGTTCTTGCAGCACGTTAAAGCCATCACTGATGGCCTTGCCTTCGGGTGGCTCAATAAAGGGAAAGTCTTCAATAGCGCCCAGACGCAAATGCAGCATCTGCAAAATCACTGCCGCCAAGTTGGTGCGCAAAATCTCTGGATCAGTAAACTCCGGCCGGCTTAGAAAATCGGCTTCGCTGTACAGACGAATACAAATCCCCGCCTCCACGCGACCACAACGGCCTTGGCGCTGATTGGCACTGGCGCGGGAAATGGCTTCAATCGGCAAACGTTGGATTTTCGCCCGATAACTGTAACGGCTGATGCGCGCCGTACCGCTATCAATCACATAGCGAATACCCGGCACAGTGAGCGAGGTTTCCGCCACGTTGGTGGCCAAAATTACTTTACGCGCAGGGCTGCTTTGGAAAATCTTTTGCTGCTCGCTGGGCGATAAACGTGCATACAGCGGTAAAATCTCGGTGTGTTTGAGCTGGGCTTTGCGCAACACTTCCGCACATTCACGAATCTCGCGCTCACCGGGTAAAAACACCAAGACATCACCGGGCAAACGCTTTTCGCGGCGCTCATGCTCAGCGATTTCTAGCAAACCATTTAAGATACCCCGATCAACGCTGAGGTCTTCTTCAAGGGTATTACCGTCTTCATCTTGGCTGGCCACTAACGGGCGATACCAGGTTTCCACTGGATACGTACGGCCGGACACTTCGATAATCGGTGCGTCATCAAAATGCCTAGAGAAGCGCTCAAGATCAATGGTCGCCGAGGTGATAATGACTTTTAGATCAGGGCGGCGCGGTAGCAGCTGTTTGATATAACCCAGCAAGAAGTCAATATTAAGACTGCGCTCATGGGCTTCATCAATAATGATGGTGTCATAACGCTGCAGAAAACGGTCACGCCCCGTTTCTGCGAGCAAAATACCATCGGTCATCAGTTTAATCAGGGTGCGTTCATGACTCTGATCTTCATAGCGCACCTGATAACCCACCAGCTCACCCAAGGGACTGGCGATTTCTTCAGCAATTCGCGCGGCCACACTGCGCGCCGCCAAACGGCGTGGCTGAGTATGGCCAATCAGACCTTGGGTGCCGCGCCCCATCTCCAGACATAGCTTAGGCAGCTGAGTGGTTTTACCAGAGCCTGTCTCACCGGCAATGATCAACACCTGATGCTTGGCCAGCGCCTGCTTAATCTCTTCGCGGCGCTCAGCAATGGGTAAACTGTCATCGTAATGAATCGGCGGGATACTTAAACGACGGTGCTCCACCTGCTGGCAGGACTTATCTAGATCCTGCTGCCACTGGACTAAGGCACTGTCATGTTCAGGCTTTTTCAATAACGCCGAAAGTCGCTGACGCAAGCGATGCTGGTCAGCGCTCATAGCCTGCTTGATGTGTGCGTGTAATGCGTGCGTGGTGTTTAGCTTGCTCATCAACTACTAATACAGTTTAACTACAGAGCCGCGTATTGTCGCAGATTCATCCGTGCTTTGCTGCCTCATTGCAATTTACACAGCGCACGTGGCGCATTTTAAATTGTATACTCAAGGCATATCTCTTTTCTGCAGCGCCAGTTCAAGCTGCATTGCTCTGAGGACCTGACTCTATGCTTATGGTTATTTCGCCAGCTAAAACACTGGATTACACCAGCCCCTTGGCCACTCAAGAATACAGCCTGCCACGCTACCTTGAGCAATCGGCCCAGCTGATCGAAGTGTTACGCAAACTCTCACCCAATGAACTCGCAGAGCTGATGAAGCTCTCTGATAAATTGGCCGGTCTTAACGTAGCGCGCTTTACTGAGTGGCAGCCTGATTTTACGCTTGAGAATGCTAGACAAGCGATCTTGGCCTTTCGCGGTGATGTCTATACCGGCTTAGATGCCGACAGTTTAAGCGCGGCTGATTTTCAATACGCACAGCAACACTTGCGCATTCTTTCCGGTCTTTACGGTGTGTTACGCCCTCTGGACTTAATACAGCCTTACCGTTTAGAAATGGGCACCAAGCTCAACAACCCTGCCGGTCATAACCTGTATGAGTTCTGGGGCGAACAAATCACTGAGTCACTCAATCAATGCTTAGCCGAACAAAACACTGACATACTGCTGAATTTGGCCTCCAATGAGTACTTTAAAGCAGTCAAGCCTAAGCAGTTGAAAGCGACCTTGATCAATGTTGACTTTAAAGACTTAAAAAACGGTCAATACAAAATCATTAGCTTTTACGCCAAAAAAGCGCGCGGCATGATGGCCCGCTATGTGATTGAAAATAAAATTGACTCAGTCGCGGGACTGCGTAAGTTCAACACGCAAGGCTATTACTACAGCGCCGAGCAATCCAAGCCTGAGCATTTAGTGTTTTTACGCGACCAACCTGAGGACTAGCCTGATGCTGCCACCGGCGTTGATTCCCCTGACATGGTTAGTCTTGCTGCTACGCTACCCTAAGCGCACGCTCGCCATTGGTTTGCCTATTGTGCTGACCTTAGCGAGCATTGCTGGCTGGCTCATTCTCGACCAGCACAGCAACCAGCGCCGGCTTGATCGTTTAGACATGCAAATCACTTATGCACCCACTGAGTGCACAGTTGACGCGCCCCTACGTGTGCAATTACGTAACAGTACTGATCAGTCACTGATCAATTTAAAATGGCGTATCGCTGCTTACCGCCCTGGCGAAGATATCAACTTGGTTGAAACCCTGTTTACCGAAGCGCGCTACAGCAGTGCAAGCCCCTTGGCGCCTAACGCACAATGGCATACCTGCTTGCCGCTACCGAGTTTGCGTGCAGGCTATCGCCCAAGCACACTTGAGTTTCGAATTGAACGTCGCCAAGGTCATTTTGTTCGATAAATACGCTACTCACTGCAGTTAAGTGTGGCGAATGGCCGCCCTCTTGGTTACTATCGGTGACACTTGAGTGTTGAGTGGCATCATGTACATTTATCGATTAGTCCTCATTTTAGTTGTTGGGATTTATTTGTTTTCACCCGCCATCATGGACTGGTGGACTGCTCCCGGCAGTGTTTGGTATCGCCCGTATTTATTGTGGCTGATTCTGATTGTGGTCACTTTTATTTTGCAGAGCCAACAAGATGCCGACGAGCTTTAGCCTTAGCCAGCTGGTTTTAATCAGCACCACATACTTACTTACGCTGTTTGGTGTGGCCTGGGCGACAGAAAAAGGCTGGGTCCCACGTTGGATCGTGCGCCATCCCATCACTTATATTTTGTCGTTGGGCGTATACGCCAGCGCCTGGGCATTTTTTGGCTCAGTGGGCCTAGCCTATCAGTACGATTATGGCTTTCTAGCGATTTACCTCGGTTTATCCGGTGCGTTTTTATTAGCACCAGTACTGCTCTACCCGATTTTGCATCTAACCCGAACCCATCAACTGTCTTCGTTAGCGGACTTGTTTGCCTTTCGTTTTCGCAGCACCTGGGTCGGAGCCATCACCACAATTGGCATGCTGTTAGGCGCTCTACCCTTATTAGCCTTACAGATCCAAGCCGTCGCCGACACCATCGGAATTCTCACCCGCGAGCCTATTCAAGACCGTGTAGCCCTGGCCTTTTGTGTTTTAATCACCCTGTTTTCGATTTTATTCGGTGCCAGGCACGTTGCCACCCGTGAGAAACATGAAGGCTTAGTCTTTGCCATTGCCTTTGAATCACTGGTTAAACTGATCGCGTTGTTAGCCATCGGCGCTTACGCATTGTTTGTTGTGTTTGACGGCCCGAATGATTTAGAAATATGGCTATCGCAAAATAAAGACATTCTCAGCGAGCTACAAATCCCCTTACAAGAAGGTCCATGGCGCACCTTATTACTACTGTTTTTCGCCTCAGCCACTGTGATGCCGCACATGTATCACATGATTTTCACCGAGAACCTCAACCCGCGCTCGATGGTCAGTGCCAGTTGGGGTGTGCCACTGTTTTTACTGCTGATGAGTTTACCTGTGCTGCCCATCCTATGGGCGGGACTCAAACTCGGTGCACCCACCTCACCGGAATACTTCACCCTTGGTTTAGGTTTAGCAGCCAATAATGAACGTCTCACCTTACTGGCTTATATGGGTGGCCTGTCCGCGGCCAGCGGCGTGATTATCGTATTGACCTTAGCCCTGTCCGGCATGGTGCTCAACCATATCGTTTTGCCGCTGTATCAACCGCCAGCCGAAGGTAATATTTACCGCTGGCTAAAATGGACAAGACGCTTACTGATCTGCACCATTATTGTCGCCGGTTATGGCTTTTATCTATTACTACGCTCAGAGCAAGATTTATCCAATCTTGGCTTAGTCGCCTTTGTTGCAACATTGCAGTTTTTACCAGGCTTGCTATCAGTACTGTATTGGCCCAAAGCCAACAGTTCTGGCTTTATCTGCGGGGCGCTGATGGGGATGCTGGTTTGGACAATCGGTATGCTGTTGCCAATGTTTAGCAACATCCAAGAATTTTCTTTACCTTGGTTTGACTACACCTATGTTTTGGATGACCGCAACTGGCATTTCTCGGCCATTGCCGCACTGGCAGCTAACTGTTTTACTTTTGTTGTGATTTCTCTAATAGCGCGCACCAGCAGTGAAGAGCAACGTGCCGCGCAAGCCTGTGTCGTCAACAATGTGCGCCGTCCGGAACGCCGTGAATTATTGGCTCGCACAGCGCAGCAATTTGTGGCAGAACTGTCCAAACCCTTAGGTGCAGTCACTGCGCAACGGGAAGTTGAACAGGCCATGCAAGACTTGCAACTGCCCTTTGACGAACGTCGCCCATTTGCCTTGCGCCGTTTACGCGACCGCATTGAAGCAAACTTATCAGGTCTAATGGGCCCAAGCGTTGCGCAAGATTTAGTCGGCACTTTTTTGCCTTATAAAGCGGGCAGTGAAACTTATGTCACCGAAGACATTCACTTTATTGAAAGCCGTCTTGAAGAGTATCGCTCACGTCTTACCGGTCTTGCCGCCGAACTAGATGTGCTGCGGCGCTATCACCGACAAACGTTGCAAGACTTACCCATGGGTGTGTGCTCACTGGCTAAGGACAATGAAATCCTCATGTGGAACCACGCCCTCGAAGATCTCACTGGAATTACCGCCTCACGCGTGGTGGGCTCACGACTGGATAGCATCGACGCCCCGTGGCGTGATTTACTGCTTGAGTTTGCCCAAGGCAGTCGCTCTCATTTACACAAGCATGCACTGCAAGGCTTGCACGAAGCACGCTGGCTCAACTTGCACAAAGCAGCCATTGATGAACCTTTAGCACCTGGCAATACCGGTTTAGTGCTGCTCGTTGAAGATGCCACCAAAACGCGCTTACTCGAAGATAAGCTGGTGCACTCAGAGCGTTTAGCCTCGATTGGCCGACTCGCCGCTGGGGTTGCCCATGAGATTGGCAATCCGATTACCGGCATTGCTTGCTTGGCGCAAAACCTGCGCGAAGAGCGCAGTGAAGACGCTGAAATCATTGAAATGAGCAATCAAATCCTCGAGCAAACCAAGCGCGTGTCGCGCATTGTGCAGTCACTGATGAGTTTTTCACACTCAGGCCAACAACAGCACGACAATCATGAGCCGGTCAGCCTGTTCGACACCAGCGCTGAAGCGATGCATTTACTCAGTCTGAACAAGCTCAGTAAAGCGGTAAACTTTTTTAATCTATGCAACCCACAGCATTTAGTTCTTGGCGATGCACAGCGTCTCGCACAGGTACTGATCAACTTATTATCCAATGCGCGCGATGCCAGTCCTGAGCAAGGGCACATTTATATCCGCACAACCGCGACCCTTTCTCATGTAGAGTTATCCATTGAGGATCAAGGCACTGGCATCAGCACCGCTAATTTAGAACATTTATTCGAGCCTTTCTTCACCACCAAAGACCCTGGCCAAGGCACTGGACTGGGCTTGGCTTTGGTCTACTCGATTATTGAAGAACACCACGGGGAAATCCATGTCGATAGCCCCAGCGATACAGAGCATCAGCGCGGCACTCGTTTCCGTATTACTTTGCCGCGCCATGTTCCAACCTCCAGCCCAGTAGTGAGTGGTCTGCTATGAACAACATAGTTCTGGCGCACCTATTCATTCTGTTTGTTTAGAGAGAGTGTCAATGCATCATATTTTGATTGTTGAAGATGAACCTATTATTCGCTCGGCATTGCGTCGTTTACTCGAACGCAACACGTATCAGGTCAGCGAAGCAGGTTCCGTTCAAGAAGCACAAGAGCGCTATAACATTCAATCTTTTGATTTGATCATTAGCGATTTGCGCTTACCTGGTGCGCCTGGCACCGAAATGATTAAGCTGGCCGAGCCTAAGCCAGTGCTGATCATGACCAGTTATGCCAGCTTACGCTCAGCGGTTGACTCCATGCGTTTAGGCGCAATTGACTATATTGCCAAACCTTTTGATCATGATGAAATGCTGCAAACCATCGCCCGCATCATCCATGACTATCAGTTACAGGTAGAACAAGATGAGTCCGGCGAAGACCCGCTGCTCGATGCTGAGCCAGAGGAAGCCTTCGATAACTCTGATATTGGTATTATTGGTAGCAGTGCAGTGATGCGCACCCTTTACGGTAAAATCCGCAAAGTCGCACCAACCGATTCTAACGTGCTCATTCAAGGCGAATCCGGCACCGGTAAAGAGTTAGTGGCGCGTGCGCTACATAATTTATCGAAACGTGCAAAAGCGCCGATGATCTCGGTGAACTGCGCAGCGATTCCTGAATCGCTCATTGAGTCAGAGTTGTTTGGCCATGAGAAAGGCGCTTTCACTGGCGCTGTATCAGCTCGCACCGGTTTGGTGGAAGCCGCGCATGGCGGTACATTATTTTTAGATGAAATTGGTGAACTGCCATTAGAAGCACAAGCGCGTTTACTGCGCGTACTGCAAGAGGGTGAAATCCGTCGAGTTGGCTCAGTGCAATCGCAAAAAGTTGATGTACGCCTCGTTGCTGCAACACACCGTGATTTAAAAAGCCTTGCGAAAACCGGTGGCTTCCGTGAAGACTTGTATTACCGCCTGCATGTGATCGCACTGCACTTGCCTGCCTTGCGTGACCGTGAAAACGATGTGGTAGAAATTGCTGACATTCTTTTAGAACGTCAACGTTTGCGCATGGACAAAGAGCCTATGGATTTTACTGCGCAAGCGAAAAAAGCGCTGCAAAAATACAGCTGGCCAGGCAACGTACGTGAACTGGAAAATGCCTTAGAGCGTGCAGTGATTCTCTGCGAAGGCTCGCAAGTGACTACCGAACTGATGGGTATTGATGTTGATCTGGATACTGAAGATGCCGCGAACGAATTAGCCAGCAGCACTGCGCAACAGGCAGCAAGTCAGGCGAACACTGATGAGGCAGAACCTGTCGCCAACGACCTATCTTTAGAAGATTATTTCCAACGTTTTGTGCTTGAGCATCAAGACCGTATGACCGAAACTGATTTAGCCAGCAAACTTGGCATCAGTCGCAAATGCTTATGGGAACGACGTCAGCGTTTTGGTATCCCGCGCCGTAAAAACCCGAATACCCCATAACAACAATACCTGTATAACAGGGAGTGCCGATGAATCGTATCTTGCAAGACATATCCATTATGCTGCGCGCCAACTTATGGTTGGTGCCCGTTTTAGGCGCGCTGGTCACCGCGCTATTTTACTTTGTCGCACCACCACCACCGATGCATGCCACTATGAGTACCGGCGGTGTTGGCGGCGGTTATGCACAATTCGCAGAAAAACTACGCGAAGAACTGGCTAAAGAAGGCTTTGAATTAAAGCTGGTTAACAGCAAAGGCTCGCGTGAAAACACCGAACGTCTGCTTGACGATGACAGCGGCGTGCAACTGGCGCTACTGCAAAGCGGTCAAGAACTCGAACTGGATGAAAAACAGCGAAAGCAGCTGATCAATCTAGGCGCGGTGTTTCAAGAGCCCTTATGGCTGTTTGCCCGCAAAGACCTAACAATCGACACCCTCAGTGATTTAATCAACTTGCGAACTGCCATTGGTGCAAACAACGGCGGCATTCGCATGATTGTTAATCCCATGCTTGCAGCCAATCAAATTGATAGCCAAAACTTACCTGAAGGATGGCAAGCCTATAGCGGCAAAAAAGCCCTTACAGCGATGCTCGTTGACGAACTGGATGCAGCTTTTTTCTTAGGCCCAGCTGAGAGCGCATTAGTACAAGAGGCTGCCAGCCACAATGATTTGCAGTTGGTCAGCTTTAATCAAGCTGCAGCGTATCGTGCGCGTCTGCCCTTTATTACTGAAATCAAGGTTGGCCAAGGCTTACTTAACTTAGCCACTAATCAGCCACAACAGGACACCAGCACAGTGGGTCCAGTGGCGATGCTAATGGCCAATGAATCTTTCCACCCGGCCCTGACTGCGCTGATTTTAGCTTCTGCACAAGAAGTAATGAGATCAGGTACCTTGATTGATAAGCCTGATACTTGGCCGAAAAACCTGCCCAATGATTTTGAGTCACTGACCGAAGCTGAGTACTTTCACGACAAAGGCTTACCGCTTTTACAACGCTATCTGCCCTTTAGAATTGCTTCACTGGCCGATCGCTATATTATTTTAGTCATCCCTTTGTTGGTGCTGCTGTTTCCATTGTTTAAAATTGCCGGTCCAGTCTATCGCTGGCGCATTCGTGCTCGGATTTATCGCTGGTACAAGTACCTCCGGGATGTTGACAAGCAACTCTCCAACGACACTCTACCGATGCATCTCGATGAAGAAATTAAGCGTCTTAGCGCTTTGCAAGATGAATTGGCAAAAGTTGAAGTACCGTTGTCATACACCAATGAACTCTATCAATTACATTTACACGTCCGTTATGTTTTACAGCGCTTAGAGCGTCTTAAAGCTGAACGAGACACCCGCACCAAATAACTTCATTTATCACTTTATTGCTGTGATTCTACTGTGAGCATTGCACACAGTAGATCGCGGCTGTTTTAGCGTAAAGGTTAAACCGCCATGCCTCTGCACCATTGTATTATTCATTTTATTGACAAAAAGCCCGATGACAGCCCTGCCATGCTGAAAACACGCAGCGAATGCTTGCCGCAGAGCAGCGCTTTAGAGCATTTACTGGCTGACATCAACGACAGCTATAACAGCAAACCGAGCAAAGCGTGGGGCCTGTTTCAAACGGATCAAACAGAATATCCACTGCATGCTTGGTTAGCTGATTACCTTGCGGAAAAAATTGATTTTACCCAGTTCAGCCGAGATGCTGTTGAGCATCTAAAAAAGCAACTGGATGCGTTAAATATCACCCTATCCGGTCACGTGCTGTTTGCCCACTATCAACAAGGTATGACTGACTACCTCTCCATTGCTGTGCTGCAACACAGTGAAGGAATGGTCATTAGCGAAGCATTGGGGGTTGATTCTGCACGTCATCTCGATCTCGGCCAGATGCATTTAGCTACGCGAATCAACTTATCCGAATGGCAAAACAACAGCCAGTCCAAGCAATATATTTCCTTTATCAAAGGCAAAAACGGTAAAAAAGTCATTGATGGTTTCCGCGACTTTTTAGGTTGCCAGGAAGGCGTTGATGGCCCCGGCGAAACACGCACCCTGTTAAAAGCCTTTAGCGATTTCGTTGAAAGTGAAGACTTGCCCGAAGAACAAGCGCGCGAGAAAACTAGCAACCTGATCAGTTATGCCAATAGCCAAACACGCCGTGGCGAGGTGGTCAGCATTGAAGGTTTATCCGAAGCCCTCGATGAAGATAACCCGAAAGCTTTTTACGATCATATTCGTAATAAAGATTACGGCTTGTCGCCAGAAATCCCAGCCGATAAACGCACCTTAAATGCTTTTCACCGTTTTACGGGTCGCGCAGAAGGCATCTCGATTAGCTTTGAGTCGCACCTGCTTGGCTCTAAAGTCGAATACGATGAAGGCCGCGATATGTTGATCATTCGTCAGCTGCCAACGCAGCTCAAAGATCAACTCAAGCGTAACAAGGACTAATATGCGTCTGTCTGATGCTATTTTACAGCAATGCCATTATCAACATGCTAGCGCTTTAAATCTGGATCCAAATCGTGATTTTGGCTTACCGATGCACAAGGCAGACGCACGCCTAGAAGACTTACGCAAATGGCTCGATCGCCAACAGCAGTTGCTCTGGGCTAACAACGGCCCAGCCATCTTAGTCTGGCTGCAAGGCCCTGATTGCTCAGGCAAAGACGGCGCTATACGGAACAGCCTACGCGGTCTCAATCCGCAAGGGATTCGCGTCAGTGACTTTCAAAAGCCCACCGAGCAGCAGCGCAGCGAACACTTTTTAAAGCGCTATCGTGAGCAATTACCCACTGCAGGCATGATCACTGTCTTTAATCGCACACCTTATGAAGGTTTGGTCAGCGATTTAGCCGATGGCGATATCGACAGCAATCAAGCCGCTGAGCGTTTACAGCAATTATTGGCTTTTGAAGAACAACTGGCAGAGCAGAATATTCATCTGATTAAAATCTATTTACACATTAGCAAAAGTGAGCAGAAAAAACGTTTACAACAACGTTTTATCAACCCAGAAAAGCGTTGGAAAATTTCTGCAGCAGATTTAATCGGTCATCAGAACTTTGAGCAGATTCAAGAAAACTGGAATCAAGCTTTTGCGCAAAGCAGTAGCCTCTCGCATCCATGGCATATTTTGCCATCTCATAACAAAGCACTGCGTAATCTTTTAATCTGTAGCTTAATTGCAAAAAAACTCGAGGCTTTAGACTTACAATGGCCGCAACCAGCATTGCCATTTGCCATTGAGGACCTCGATTTAGCATGCTCATCCAGCTAAAACTCATCAAGAAACACGCGACAATCAGCTTGATGAGACTCTTTACACGGCAACTGTGCAGCGTTTTTTGCTTGCTGTATGCCACCAGCAGCGTCGCGCAAGAACACGACAGCGCCGAGCAGTTGCGTTTTGTAACGACCAACTCAGAATTCACTCTATTGCATGAAATGGGTCACTTGCTGATTCACGAGTTACAGCTACCGGTGCTGGGGCGTGAAGAAGATGCAGCAGATCAACTCGGTTTTATTGGTTTATTTTTAATCCATGAGCGCCAACAAACGCCAGACTTTCCGATGCGCTTATTAGACGTGGCTGACTACTGGCGACTCGAATGGCAAAGCGCTAAAGATTCTGAAGAACAAATCCAAGCCTGGGACAGCCACGCTTTAGATGAGCAGCGCTTTTATAATATCGCCTGCTTAGCCTATGGCAGTGATCCAAAGAATCTTGAGTGGATTATCGAAATGACCGGCTTACCAGAAGAACGGGCATTTTATTGTCAAGATGAGTATGAGCAAGCCAAATATGCCGCGCTTTGGTTTCGTGAGCACTTTAAACGCACAAGTGGCGAACCCGTTAAACATCGAATTCGCGTCATTTACGATACACCGCCACACCACTTAGATGGTGGCAGTGAACTTTTAGAAAAAGTTAAAGCCAGTGGCGAATTAGAAGCTGTAGCTGAACGCGCCAGTGAGTTTTTTGTATTGCCGCGTGATCTGACTCTGCGCGTTGCTTCTTGCGGTGCGCCAGATAGTTGGTACAACACCATCAGTGGCGAATTGACTCTATGTTATGAGCGCATTGCGCACTTTAGGAAACTGGCGCGCAAGCTGCCGCGGTTAAACTCTAAAGCATAATCAATACACCCAACTGTGCTCCATACGAGACTAATGACTCTTAATCTAACGACCAAAGTGTGATGGCCTTTTGCTCGCAAGAATGTCGCAATAAGAACCTGCATATTCAACAAAAACATCAACAATTATAACAATTGTTCTATGTCATTCGAGTAAGGCGCTTTGTTCTCATGATTTCTACTTATCGTGTTTTAGGTTTACAAATCGGCAGCATTATCGCACTCGTCATTTTATCGTGGCTGAACGCGCCTTTTTGGACTAGTAGTATTTTGCTCCTACCAATATTTGTTATCCCCCTATTAGGTCAAACTACGCAAACCACTGAAGTTGTGCATAATGCAGAGCAAACCACAGAGCTGGCTCGCCACTTATCTCACGCGACAACAGCCAGTGCCTTGACTGCCGCAGGAGTCAGTCATGCTGCGCAGCAGCTCAAGCAAAAATTAATTTCTTTGGTTAACTCCGCTGAGCGTATTGAACACAGCGCAGGACAAGTCATAACCACTGAAGAAGCCACTGCGCAACTTAGCGAACAAAGTTTATGCGCAGCGAGCGCGGTACGTAGCAATAGCCAAGAAGGTCAGCTTGGTTTAGAAAAAGCGACCTTCAGTATGCAAGCTCTTACACAACAGGCCAACAATAGCCGTACGCTGATTGAAAATCTCAGAGAACGCAGCCGAGAAATCCAGAAAGTGGCTTCGGTCATTCAAGGTATTGCCAGCCAAACCAATTTATTAGCATTGAATGCTGCGATTGAAGCCGCACGTGCCGGTGAGTACGGTCGAGGCTTTGCGGTGGTTGCTGATGAAGTTCGAGGCTTAGCCAGTCGCACTGCTGCTGCTACTGAGGAAGTTGAGCGCATGGTTCAAGAAATCCAGCAAAATACCAATGATGTTGCAGAGCATCAACATAGACTGATTGAGGATCTCAATAACAGCGTAGAACTGGTGGAAAGCGCAGGCAATCAACTCAATGAGATCACCGGACTGGCGGTGACTGTCGAACAGCAAATGCAAACTATAGCCAGTGGCACGCAAAACAATCGCGTACAACTCGAGGGGCTTTTTAAAGAAGTCGAACAGGTCCGTCAAGACCTGGCTGATAGTGATCAACAAACAGCACAACTCAGCCAATCTGCGGCCCTACTTGAAGATCAAACGGAAGGAATTAGCGAAAAGCTTTCTGAGATCAGTTTGTCAGAATACCACCAGCATATTTACGAGCTGGCACAGAACGCAGCTCAGCAAATCAGTACGCAATTTGAAAACGACATTGCTCAAGGTAAAATCAGCCAAACAGCGCTATTCGATCGTAACTATCAAGAAATCGCGAATACTCATCCGAAAAAATACAGCACCGCATTTGATAAGTATACCGATCAAGTGCTCAGCACCTTTCAGGAACCTATTCTGCAAAACAATCCACATGCTGTATTTGCTATTACCTGTACGCAACAAGGCTATATTCCCACCCATAACATCATTTATAGTCAGCCCCTGACGGGTAATTATGAGCAAGACTATTTGCATAATCGAACCAAGCGTATTTTCAATGATCGTGTTGGCGCTCGCTGCGGTAATCATCAGAAGCCTTTACTTTTGCAAACCTACATCCGTGAAACCGGTGAGCACATGCACGATATTTCCGTACCGATTTATGTGCAAGGTAAACATTGGGGTGGTTTTAGAATTGGTTATCGACCCGAAGATGCAGCGTAGGTTAATAGCGTAGTAAGCAATTCTTTCAGGTTAGGAAATCAAACAGCTGATCGACTTAAGCGCTGCGCTGGCAATCGCTTTTGGCATGTTCTTGCAACTGGTACAACCACGCAAAACCTTGCTCCCAACGATGATGGCCGGACTGCACATTAATGTGCCCAGCATTGGGCACAATCACCGCCTCACTACCCCAAGCTTTCGCGAACTCTAGTGCACGTTGCGCAGTTGCTGCATGGTCATTGCTGGAGCCAATTAATACGCTGGCAAATGGCAGATTTGAGTTTGGCATCGGGGCAAAATTGCGCAAAGGTTCTGGACAATCACTGCGTTCGACATCAGCCGGCGCAACCAACAAAGCACCGCATACGCGATCGAGCAATGCAGCCGGTGCTTGCGCAGCCCAGTGCGCGACGGTGACGCAACCTAGGCTGTGGGCAATCAGCAGCACTGGACGTCGATCGGCGGCAATTTGACGCTGCAGTTGCGCGACCCACGCCTGACGCTCAGGTAATAACCAATCATCTTGCTCAACTCGCGCGCAGGCCGGCAATACCTGCTGCCAATGGGACTGCCAATGCTCAGCCGATGATCCCTGCCAGCCTGGCACAATTAAATAACGCACATCAGTGGTCTGGCGCATCGGCGCTTTCCTTCTCTATAGGTCTGGATTGCAGAGCAACTCATGCTCTGCAGCCAGACGTTTGCATCTTAACGGTTAGGCTGTGGCGTCAGGCGCAAGTAAGGTTTTACTGCACGGTAGCCCTTTGGGAAGCGCTCTTCCAGTTCAGCCTTATCTTGGATCGATGGCACAATCACTACCTCTTCACCGTCCTGCCAGTTGGCTGGTGTGGCAACTTTATAGTTGTCGGTCAGTTGCAGAGAATCAATCACTCGTAAAATCTCATGGAAGTTACGTCCGGTGCTGGCTGGATAGGTGATGGTCAAACGCACTTTTTTGTTTGGATCAATAATAAACAGCGAACGCACAGTCAGCGTGTTGCTGGCATTAGGGTGAATCAGATCATAAAGCTTGGATACTTTACGGTCATCATCGGCCAAGATTGGAAAGTTCACGATGGTGTTTTGTGTCTCGTTAATATCCTTGATCCACTCATGGTGTGAGTCAACTGGATCAACCGATAAAGCAATTGCCTTGACATTACGCGCGGCAAATTCGTCTTTGAGCTTGGCAGTAAAGCCCAGTTCAGTGGTGCACACTGGTGTGAAGTCGGCTGGGTGTGAGAATAAAACGCCCCAACTGTCGCCCAACCACTCATGAAAACTGATCAAGCCTTCGCTTGAGTCTTGTTTGAAATCCGGTGCGGTATCGCCTAATTGAATACTCATGGGTGTTTCCTCAGTAATGGATCAGTGGCATTAAAACTATGCTGTCGCATTAACTATGCTACAACACCATCCTATCTTAAAAGAATATAAAAGCATCTATCTATAACCAGAAAGAATATACAGCCTCAAACCTTTAATTCTTTTAAAGCATAAGAGAATCACTAAACAGTATTTTAAAGAATAAGCAACAACGGCTATGATAAGCACCCTAACGCCAGCACTAGACGGCGTATTGGCATAAGGAACATCGCATGCAACTCTCGACATTAAGGTATAGCCATCGCTACTCGCTTCAATCAGCACTGACATGCTGCTGTTGGCGAATGCGAGAGTTTTTTGCGTAAAGGTTATTGAGCCAATCTCTTATTTAGGAAGTACCGCATGTCAATTTTAAGTCGCCGTTTCAGCCTGTTTGCCGGTGTGCTCTTTGCCACCAGCGCAATCACAGCGCAGGCACAAACCTTACTCAATGTGTCTTATGATCCGACACGTGAGTTTTACAGTGATTTTAATCGCGCTTTTAACCAACACTGGCAAGCGCAAGGCAATGAAGCTCTGCAAGTGCAACAATCCCATGGTGGTTCCGGTAAACAAGCGCGCTCAGTCTCTGAAGGCTTGCGCGCTGACGTTGTCACCCTAGCCTTAGCCGGTGATATTGATCAACTGCATACATCAGGTAAATGGCTCGCCAAAGACTGGCAGCAACGCTTACCAAACGCGAGCACGCCTTATACTTCAACCATCGTGTTTCTGGTCCGCAAAGGCAATCCCAAGCAGATACAAGATTGGGACGATTTAGTTAAGCCTGGCATTAGCGTGATCACACCGAACCCCAAAACCTCAGGCGGCGCTCGTTGGAACTTTTTAGCCGCTTGGGCCTATGCAAAACAAACTTATGGCAGTGAGCAACAGGCACAAGATTTTGTTCAGCGTTTATTTGCCAACGTGCCTGTTCTGGATAGTGGAGCTCGCGCAGCGACCAATACTTTTACCAATAACGGCATGGGTGATGTGCTACTGGCATGGGAAAACGAAGCTTATTTAACTTTAAAAGAGCACGGTGCTGACAGCTTTGAGATCATTGCTCCATCCATCTCAATTTTAGCTGAGCCGCCAGTAACGGTGGTTGATCGCAACGTCGATCGCAAAGGCACCCGCGCGGTCGCTGAAGCCTACCTGCAATACTTATACAGCGATGTTGGCCAACGCATTGCTGCAGAACACTTTTATCGTCCACGTAATGTCGCGATCGCTAAAGAGTTTGCTGAGCAATTTGCACCGTTAAAACTGGTGACTATTGATGATTTTTTCGGCGGTTGGCAGCAAGCACAAGCGCAGTTTTTTAATGATGGCGGCGTTTTCGACCAAATTTATCAACAACAGTAATGTTATCCGAGTCAGCACAGCCCATAGCGTGTATGGGCTGTTTTTTTAAATAACCACAAGGCGAGTCACT
This sequence comes from Denitrificimonas caeni DSM 24390, assembly GCF_000421765.1. Taxonomy (GTDB): domain Bacteria; phylum Pseudomonadota; class Gammaproteobacteria; order Pseudomonadales; family Pseudomonadaceae; genus Denitrificimonas; species Denitrificimonas caeni. Next base: position 20,491 of record NZ_ATXQ01000005.1, read on the forward strand.
ATGTCACGACGCTCCTCACCGGTCATTCCAGGCTTTGGATTGACCCTCGGCTACACTCTGGTGTACCTCAGCTTATTGGTATTTTTACCATTAGCCGGCATGTTTATTTATGCCGCGCAGTTGAGTTGGTCAGAGTTTTACGCGATTGTCAGCGCGCCACGCGTGGTAGCGGCACTCAAGCTCAGCTTTGGTACTGCTTTCATCGCCGCGTTGCTCAATGGGGTCATCGGCACACTGTTCGCCTGGGTGTTGGTGCGTTATCGCTTTCCAGGCCGCAAAGTGATTGATGCAATGATTGACCTGCCCTTTGCTTTGCCCACCGCTGTGGCGGGTATTGCTTTGACTGCGTTGTATGCACCGAATGGTTTTGTCGGACGTTTTGCTGCGGATTTAGGTATCACCATTGCTTACACGCCTTTTGGTATTACCTTAGCACTGACCTTTGTCACCTTGCCCTTTGTTGTGCGCACCATTCAGCCGGTACTGGCGGATATCCCCCGTGAGCTCGAAGAAGCTGCAACCTGCCTTGGTGCTCGCCCTCTGCAAGTGTTCTGGAATATTTTACTACCGGCCTTATTGCCAGCATGGCTGACTGGTTTTGCATTGGCTTTTGCTCGCGGTGTCGGTGAATACGGCTCAGTGATTTTCATTGCTGGTAACATGCCCGGCAAAACCGAAATTCTACCGCTACTGATCATGGTTAAGCTCGATCAATACGACTACGTCGGCGCCACGGCAATTGGCGTGATGATGCTGGTGGTGTCTTTTGTCTTACTGCTGTTGATCAACCTTCTCCAACGCTACGTTGCTAAGGGCTAAGGAATACCTATGTCGACCACATCCCATCAGAACTCACGCAACGCACCAAGCTGGGCACGCTTAGCGCTGATCATTGCCGCCTGGGCGACCTTTATCGTCTTTTTAGTACTGCCACTGGCCATTGTATTAATTGAAGCCTTAAAAATGGGCGTTGCACACTTTTTTGAATCAATGCTAGAAGCCGATGCCATCTCAGCATTAAAGCTGACTTTACTGGCGGTTGCCATCTCGGTTCCGCTGAACTTAGTCTTTGGTGTCGCTGCCGCGTGGTGCGTCAGTAAACATGATTTTTATGGTAAAAGCGTCTTAATCACTTTAATTGATCTGCCCTTTTCGGTGTCACCGATCATCGCCGGTTTAGTTTATGTATTGTTGTTTGGCGCGCAGGGTTTCTTTGGTGAATGGCTGATTGAACATGACATTCAAATCATCTTTGCCGTACCCGGTATCGTCTTAGCAACCTTGTTTGTCACCGTGCCTTTTGTCGCACGTGAGCTGATTCCATTAATGCAGCAACAAGGTACCCAAGAAGAAGAAGCGGCGCGTTTACTCGGCGCCAGCGGTTGGCAGATGTTTTGGCATGTCACCGTGCCCAATATCAAATGGGGTTTGATGTACGGCGTGGTGCTCTGTACGGCGCGGGCGATGGGTGAATTTGGTGCGGTGTCGGTGGTCTCTGGGCATATCCGTGGTTTTACCAACACTCTGCCCCTGCATGTTGAAATTCTTTACAACGAATACAACCACGTTGCGGCCTTTAGTGTTGCCAGCCTGCTATTAATTTTGGCGTTGATTATGTTGCTGCTCAAGCAGTGGAGCGAATCGCGGATCAACCGTCAGCTAAACAATGGAGACGAATAAGTCATGAGTATTGAAGTCCGCCAAGTTCATAAGCAGTTCGGCAACTTTACTGCGTTAAACAACATTAATTTAGACATCAAAGCTGGCGAATTGGTGGCCTTACTCGGCCCATCCGGCTGTGGTAAAACCACCCTGCTGCGCATTATTGCTGGCTTAGAAACGCCGGATACCGGCAGCATTTTATTTAACGGCGATGATGTGTCACGCCGCGACGTACGCAAGCGCAATGTCGGCTTTGTGTTTCAACATTACGCCTTGTTTCGTCATATGACGGTGTTTGATAACGTGGCTTTCGGTCTGCGGATGAAATCACGCCGCGAGCGCCCAAGCGAAGCAGTGATTGCTGAAAAAGTCCAAGAGTTGCTGCGCATGGTGCAACTGGATTGGTTATCCGACCGTTACCCTGAACAGCTCTCAGGCGGTCAGCGCCAGCGCATTGCTTTAGCGCGAGCTTTAGCGGTTGAGCCGCAAATCCTGCTGCTCGATGAGCCTTTTGGTGCGTTAGATGCCAAGGTGCGTAAAGAGCTGCGCCGCTGGTTGGCTAACTTACACGAAGACATCAACCTCACCTCTGTGTTTGTTACCCACGACCAAGAAGAAGCCATGGAAGTGGCCGATCGCATCGTGGTAATGAACAAAGGTGTGATTGAACAAATCGGTACGCCTGCTGAAGTCTATGAGAACCCAGCCAGCGATTTTGTTTATCACTTTTTAGGTGATTCCAACCGCCTTAAAGTGGCGGATCAAGATATCCAGTTCCGTCCGCATGAAGTATTGCTGTCACAAGTCGCGGTGACTGACCATCAGCCCGGTATTGTGCGTGATATTCGTCCATTAGGTGCTATCACGCGAGTGACTTTAAAAGTTGAAGGTCAAGACGAGCCGATCGAAGCTGAAGTGCCTCGTGATGATGTCAATCTGCAAGGTTTAACCCGTGGCGCGACGCTGTTCTTCAAGCCGAAAGCATCATAATTTGACTCTATAATGGCGACTTACAGGATCGGTGTTTTACCCACCCTTCTTGTAAGTTGACCCTTTGAGTATGATCGGCGCTGCCAATCGCGCCAGTGCAACTGCAACAAGGTAAGATTAGAGAAACTCGCGTACAACATCCATAATTCGCCCTTCAACCGTAGTTTGCACCTTATCTTCAATCTGGCTGCATAGCGCCTCAACCTCACGCTTGGTCATACCTACGACAACAAAGGACCACTGACTGGCATCATGCCGGTTCAGTTCGCCACTTTCACACACCGCCACCGCTGGGTTGCGTCCAAAACGCTCATGCAAACCACCGACACGCTGACGCTTCTCTTTCAAAGAACTGCAGCCTGGCAGAGAAAAAGTGAAGGTTAGAATAGCTATGTGCATGACTTCTCCCTAATAAAGATAAAGCGTTTACAGTTGGCCGATGAGAAGAACACATCAGCACAGACGCTTGGGTAATTACTGCCTTAAGATGCACTGACGACTTACCCAGCAGCCGTTCTTTGCTTCAACTCGCCTGCTCTGACTCCCACTCCAAGAAGCCGTCAATATCAGCGCTAAAAGTCTTCATTGTCCAGCCAAGTAGCGCGGCATCGTCAAGCAACCCAAAGCCGACAATAAAGTCCGGCACGAGGTCTATTGGCATGACAAAGTAGATCACTGAGGCAACAATCATCATCAGTGAATGCCAAGGTACTTCTCGGTAACTGCCCTTGGCATAGGCTCTAATCAGACGAAAGCAAGCTGTCAGCTGTGTCCAGACAGTACCTAGCACACCTATTTTATCGGTTGCTTTTTTCGAAGCTTTATCGATCAGCTCATTAAGCTTTGCTGAGTCATTTATATACTCTGCAGCTTTGCTCTTAGCTTGATTAAATGCTCTGCTCGCTTTAGCTTTTGCAGCGGCATCTGACTTATTCTTCGTCATACGACGACTCCTATATGGATGCTATTCTGCCTAGCACCGCGCTCATCATCAGTGAGCACTTGGATACGAGCGGCAGTATGCCTCCGTCAGCATCTTCAATCCCTGAGACGCAAGCTTATGAAAAATAGTTCCGCTAATATGTTTAGCGAACTGACTAGCGCAGCATCTGTGTTCCAAGGGTTGCTTTATGCAACACATTGATAGCGTTACGCTTATAGCAAAAATAACTAAGCGCTATCTATCTACCAAAGACCATAGCATTTAGTCTGAAGCTGTCCGCAATCACATTTGCATCGATCGACGTCCGGCTAGAGCATGACTGAGCGTACCGCCACCGACCATTTCCAATTCGCCACCGAGTGGCATACCATGGGCTAAGCGTGAGGTAATCAGCTGTTTATCAGCCAATATCTGCGCGATGTAATGCGCGGTGGCTTCGCCTTATAAGTTGACGAATCAAAGGACTAAACGACAAGAATACTAAGCGTATTGACTAACGACAAAAAGATACAACGACTTCATAATTCAATATGCCACTACAAGAGTTCAGAAAACTGATATAAACGCCTTGCACGATGTAAATCACTAAAGCGCACGCCGGTCGCGTAAATCTTTAAAAGCCATGGCCAAGGCTAACAAAATGACGAAAGCAATCGCCAGTAAACCAACAGTCACCGCTACCGACCATGAGCTGTAGGGACGCACGGCAAAAACAATGGCAGTGATCACCGCAATTCCCACCGAGGTACCAATGCGCTGCCCCGTTTGCATGATCGCCCCCGAGCTGCCGGCATAAGCCAACGGCACTTCAGCCAAAGTCAGGGCTTGGTTAGGGCTGACCACCGAGCCTTGGCCAAGGCCAAAGAATCCCAAGGTCACTAGCAGCCACCAAATACTTAAGCTCAGATATTCATGCAGTAGCACCACCGCGACACTGCTGAGCAAGCCGAAAACAGCCATGCTCAAACCGCCAATCACAACTTTACGACCATAGCTATTCACGCGTTTACCGGCCCAGTTCGCGGAATAAGCGGAAAGCAGCGCTGACGGGATGCCGACCATACCGGCTTCAAACGCTGAAAAACCAAGCCCTTGCTGTACATATAAGGGAATCAAAACCCAGACACTGGTCATCCCCAAAAAATACAGCGTCATAATGATGCTGCCGTTGCGGTAACTGGATGTGGCGAAAATCTTTAAATCGACCATAGGGCTGTATCCCCGCAAGGTATACCAGCGCTCCCAACGTACCCATAGGTAAAACAACAGCAACCCGCTCGGCAGCAACAACCACAGCAGTGCGGTCGAACCGGACTCAACAAAGGGATAAAGTACCGCCAACACGCCCAAACCCAGTAATAGCGCACCTATTGGATCCAAAGAGCTTAAGCCCTTATGTTCCTGCAGTTTCGGTTTATGAATTAACGGACGTGGAAACCAGAGTAACGCTAGCACTATGGTCAGCAGGCCCACTGGCACATTGATCAAAAATGTCAGACGCCAGCCAATTTCTAAGCCGCCCAACTGAATCAATAGCCCCCCAATCACTGGGCCAATAGCGACAGAAACCCCTACTGTCGTGCCAAAAAAGCCAAAAGCGCGACCGCGTTCTGAGCCTTTAAAATACTGTTGAATCATGCCCAGCGCTTGTGGGTTCATAAAGCCGGAACCGACTCCTTGCACAAAACGCGCGCCATTGAGCCAGTGCGCATCAGGTGCTAAACCAGCAGCAACTGAAGCAAGAGTAAAGATCACCACACCGAGGATAAAAATCCCACCGCGGCCCATCAGATCACCAGCACGCCCAGCACTGACCAGCACCACGCCAAAGGTCAAGGCGTAGCCGGAGAGCACCCACTGAATATCCGACTGACTGGCATTGAGTCCATCCTGAATCGAGGCCAAAGCCACATTCACCACACTGACGCTCATCAGCGACATAAAAATCGCTATCAGTAACACAACCAAAATCCGCCAGCGCACGGGGTCACTGCTGAGATCGGTGGCACCAGAATGCTGTGTCAATTGCGTCATTTAACAACCATAAAAACCAAGTATGTTTGAGCCAGTGTAAAGCAAGCGGCTGGACCTCACAGCACCTAGGTTTGAACTCACTACTTTTAAACTGAACACGAGAATTCAGCGCAAGAAAGCTGACATGCAAGAATGCTAAAAATCAGACACAAGCTTATGACGCCTGATTTTCTTCTTACGCATAAATATAAAAAAGATACTCTTGGCCATTTTTTACCGGCTCTTGGGCAAAGGTATAACCATGAGCAATAGCCTCTTCCGGCACATTGCGAAAAGAGCCCGGGCAATCGGTGATGACTTGTAACAACTCGCCCTTTTTCATGCCTTGCAATGCTTCGAGGGTATAGATCACTGGATAAGGGCACGACTCCCCGCGCAGGTCTAGAGTGAAATCAGCTTCTTTATTGGCTTGCACGTTATTTTACGCCTCTGTTTAATTCAAAATTTCGATGATAATTTTTTTCACGATAGAGCGTTAACGCATAGAGTACAGCGAGCATCGTAAGTGTACTGAGAATCGCGCCAACAGGACCCAACGCATCCAGCAGGTTGATTTTTTCACCGTGTTTAACCAGAGCATCATAAAGACCAAGATGATCCCAAGCATAGGCTAAGAATGTTGCGCCAATAATATTACCAGCGAACACCGGCAAGAACAGCACCTGCCCTTCCATCAGACGATACATCATGCCGGTTTCACAACCGGATGCCATCACGATGCCTAAGCCAAACAAAACACCGCCAAGCAAAGTACTCAGCGCGGCAATTTGCGTCACCGGCGTTAAGTCATAGATCGATATCACCACCAGAGTTAGCACAGAGCTGGCCGCCATACCGACAATAATGGCTTTGGCCATCAAGCTGCGCCCCACTAAAAACAAATCGCGGAACGCCGCAGTAAAACAGATTTGTCCGCGCTCAATCAAAACCCCAAAAGCCAAACCAAATAACGCACCTAAACCCAGCAACTTTTGCCCAGTAGCAAAGAAATAAATCAGCACACCCGCATAGGCAATAGCAATGACAGCACCAAGATAAGGCTGGATCATTCGCGCTTTAACTTTAGAAGGCTGCGCCGCACCGCGCAATAAAGACGGTCGACCTTTCCACCACAGGGTTCGGGTCAGTTTCGCGCCAAAAAAAGTGCCAATGCCAGTGGCTACAATGAAAATCCATGAGTGCAGCGAGAACTGCGGTACACCGGTAAAAAAAGCAGCCAAATTACAGCCCAGCGCTAAACGCGCACCAAAGCCTGCAATAATGCCACCAACAAAGCCCTGCACATAGCGACGCTTTTGCTGCGGCAGACGAATCTTAAAGCTATTGCTCAGCAGCACCATCATCAGCGCACCGATAAACATTCCCCAAACAATCCAACCATCAGGGCGACTCCAGGTCGCGCCTTGCAGTTTTATCATTTGGTAATACTGCCAATCAGCAACATCAACGCCCAGTAGCTGTAAAATATCGCCGCCCAGCCGGGTGAACTCACCAGTAACAGCCCAAACTGTGGACGTTAGGCCAAAATACAAAGCACTGAGCAAGCCAGCAATAAGCAGCACGACATAAGGATTCCAATGGCGTTGAAAAATAGTGTGAAGCATAGCCTTCATGTCTTACTGCTCTTTATCTAATAAATAATGGCTTAGTTTAAACGATAGCTGCTCGGTATAAGCGTATTTTTTAGTGTCGGGTGGTTGATGATCGCCAATGATAGTCCCTCCCCCCAACAGTCAAGCGACATAAGGCGTCGCATCACCATGGCATGATTCCGCCTCAGCCGCATAGATCTTGAGGTGAATGATGAGACATCACTATCCAACTGCACACCCCCCGGGCAATGCAGCTTTTTTATAAAACACTGCTGTCAGTTAAAGAGTTTCTTTGTAGATGGATTGATTTCATGCAGGCTTTTATCCACGACTTGCAGGTAATTCAATTATGCACAGTCATGCGACAAGGCTTGTCGCATGCTCAAGAAAAGATTTTAAGAGTATTCAATAAAACATGCTGCTGCTTTTAAACCTATAAAAAACGAACGATAACCGCTAAGCGTATCGCCGTCTCGAGGAAGCGATCCTGCATGTAACCCGCCAGACAAGACAAGAACGTCATACCCATAAAATAGTATTGCAGTAATAACTTGTAATTGCGGAAACAAATTTACTGCAAAAACAAAAAAACCAGCACTAGGCTGGTTTCTTGAAAGCCGCTGGCGGCGCGGCTTTTATATATGGTGCCCGGAGCCGGAATCGAACCGGCACGAAGTTACCTTCGAGGGATTTTAAGTCCCTTGCGTCTACCTATTCCGCCATCCGGGCGGTAGAAGCATGACTGGAAGTTGCTTAGTGCGTCTGCCAATCGAGGGCGCTAATATATGAGATCCTTCCGGTAAGTGCAAGTGTTTGTTGAGGTTTTTGTATGAAAAACACCTTTAGAGCAGCCTCTTAATTTATATCAGGATTCAAAAGTAGATATCAAGTAACGCTGTTTACGCTTTAAAACCAAGAAGAGGTAAATCATTTGAAGGGGCTAGCCATAAAAAAGCCCAGCATTAGCTGGGCTTTTTCTTACACTAGCTACTGACGCAAACGTTCAGGTTTAATTAAGAAACGTGCTAGTGCTGGCAGCAGCCAAATCGCACCGAACATATTCCACAGGAACATAAAGGTCAGCATTAAACCCATATCAGCTTGGAACTTGATCGCTGAGAAGATCCAAGTTGCCACACCAATCGCCAAGCACACACCAGTAAAGAGTACAGCTTTACCGGTAGATTTCAGAGTCTGGTAATACGCTTCTTGTAGAGGCATGCCCATGCGCAAGAAGGTTTCTAGGCGGCTATAAATATAGATACCGTAGTCAACACCAATACCAACACCGAGAGCGATAACTGGCAAGGTCGCGACTTTCACGCCGATGCCCATCCATGCCATCAGAGCATTACCCAGTACTGAAGTCAGGACCAGAGGTAAAATCACACAGGCTGTGGCTGCAAAGGATCGGAAAGTAATCAAGCACATCATGATCACCGCACTGTACACCGCGATCAACATCATGGTTTCTGATGAAGAAATCACATCATTGGTTGCGGCCTCAATACCGGCGTTACCTGCAGCCAATAAGAACTGGTGTTCATCGGTATTATTTTTTGCAGCAAAGTCTTCAACCGCAGCAACTGCTGTGGTCAATGTTTCTGCTTTGTGATCCTCAAGGAAGACCAATAACGGCGCGAGTGAACAATCAGAGTTGTATAAGTTATCTGCACGAGAGATCGAGTTATTCAGAACATCCTGGTTACGTGAAAGGGTTTCCCACTTCAAGTTGCCTTCGTTCATCCCTTTGATCACTTGCTTAGAGACTGTCACCATCGAGATAACTGACTGTACACCTGGAGTGTTTTCCATCCGCCAGCTTAAGTCATCCATCGCTTTCAAGGTTTCGTAGCTAGAGCAGCCTTCTATTGGCGTCTTGACCATCACCACCAGTACATCAGAGCTGGTTGAATAGTTGCGAATCACGAAGTCATTATCAAGGTTATAGCGTGAATCAGCGCGCAACTCAGGAGCACCTTGATCCAAGTCACCGATTTTTAGATTCTGGCCATACCACAAGCCAAAACCTAAGGCACAGACTGCAATCACCACTGAAATAGGTGCCACAATTGGATTAGCAAAGTTAGAAATTAAGCGCCATAGACGACTCTCACGCGAAGCGTTTTCACGGCTGATCTTGACGGCTTTTTTACTGATGCCGATATAAGAAATCAGTACTGGCAAGAAAATCAGGTTGGTCAGAATAATCACCGCCACACCGATCGAGGCACCTATCGCCAGCTCACTGATCACTCCAATAGGAATCAGCAGTAAAGTGATAAAGCCCACAGCATCGGAAGACAGTGCAACCAATCCGGGTACAAACAACTGACGGAATGCCATACGCGCAGCAGTCAATGAATCCAAAGCGGTACCTGAAGCCATGGCAATGCCGTTAATCTTTTGCACACCGTGGGAAATACCAATAGCAAAGACTAAAAATGGTACCAACATAGAGTAAGGATCAAGCCCAAAACCCATCAGGTGTAAAAGACCAAGCTGCCAACCCACTGCTACTAATGTGGAAAAAAGCACAGCCAAGGTACTTTTCATGCATTTGGTAAACCAAAGCAGTAAAACAAAAGTGATCGCAATAGCAACAGCAAAAAACAACGCTACGCCAAATAGGCCATCAATCAAATCACCCACTTTTTTTGCAAAACCAATGATATGGATTTTAACATTTGGGTTTTGTAACTGGTATTTCTCGCGAATTTTCTCTTCTAAACTGTGTGAGAAAGCTTGATAGTCCAGTTTGAGTAACCTGCTTTGATCTTCCGGATCAGGAAACTCTTCCATCAAAGGTATTTCGACAATACTTGACTTAAAGTTATTACCGACCAAACGACCTACTTGTCCAGACTTGAGAATATTACTGCGTAATTCCTCCAGACTTTCCGCAGAGCCATCATACGTTTGCGGGATAACTTCACCACCAGAAAACCCTTCTTCGGTTACTTCTGTCCAGCGCACGTTAGGGCTCCACAACGAACGCAAACCTGAACGCTCAACCCCTGGAATGTAAAACGCTTCATCACTGATCTGACGCAGTGTTTCCATATAATCTTTGTCGAAAATATCACCATTAACACTTTCAACAGAAATCCGCACACTGTTACCAAGGTTGGCAAGGTCGTTACGGTGCTCAAGCATTTTTTCAATATAAGGATGCTTAAGTGGAATCATCTTTTCGAAACTGGTTTCAGGGCGCACTTGCGCAGCCTGCCAGAATAAAAATGCACTAATTAATACACAAAGAATAATCACTGCGGGACGATTATTAAAAATTAAACGTTCAAGCACTGCGGCTGGATTGTTTCTTGCTTTAGATGTCATGCTGACGCTCTCCAGTCTTATTATTTATCGAGCAAATCGTTGCCGTTCGCATCAGTAATATGAATGCCATTTTGTCCAACCAGAACCAATTGTCGATCTACGCCTGATGTGACTCCAGCCAAAGAAGCACGATCAGGACGATTAGAGACTGTAAAGCTCTCTCCACCATTGCTACTGCGTAAAACGGTTCCACCATGTCCGACAATTAACACATCACCGTTAGCTAATAAACCACCGTCAGCTAAGCCAAATTGTAAAGTGCCATTCTCTGTGCGAACCTTGGTTTCTATCCAATTTTCACCAAAATCAGTTGAGCGAAAAATATGACCGCGCAAACCATAAACAATCAAGCTTTCAGGCTTGCCACTCGAAACAATACCGAATAAAGAGCCATCATAAGGTCCTTCTAATGTTTCCCAAGTAAGCCCCCAGTCGGCAGAGCGGAACATTGCGCCCATTTCACCAACAATAAAAAGACCTGCATCGGTTACAGCGCTGATTGCATTTAAGTGATAGCCATCTTCATTATCTAAACGATCACTGATGCTGCTCCAGTCTTGACCGCCATTAGTGGTCTCTAATACAGCGCCGTAAGCACCTACTGCATAACCTGTATTGCGATCTTTAAACCAGATATCTAAAAGCGGAGACTCTCTTTCAAGATCGTCGTACTGCCGCGTCCAGGTTGCACCGCCATCACGAGTCGCTAGAATTAAAGCATCATGCCCAACCGCCCAACCATAACGATCATCAACGAAGAATACTGATGTCAATAATTGCTGAGTTGGAACACGCGCTTGCAGCCATTGCTGACCCTCATCGTCTGTATAAAGAATATGACCGCGATCCCCTACCGCAATTAAGCGCTTGCCAGCCCGTGTCACATCCAATAATAAGCCCGTGCTAGCTGCTGCAGACTCAATGGAGTAAGAAGGCGCAGAAACCCCTTCTGTTTTCGCACTGACCTGCATTGGCAATAACACCACTGCAGACAATGCCACAGAACCAAGAAAACGACTGCAACGCCGTAATGAATAAAACGCTCGTTCTGTAGAATTGCTTTTCATTACAGAATACGAAAAGGGTTCACGCATAGATATTCCCCATTATTTTTATAATTGCATGGCTTAACTAAAGCTAGTTATACACTTTAATCCTATGAAATAGCGCATTCACTCGCAATCGTTTTCAGCTTATGTTTTGTTAAGTATTGTAAAGCGTTGATGCGAATAAAAAAAAGCCGCTAAGCATAGCGGCTTTGGACATCAAACAGATTAACGGACACCACGACGACGCAATGCCGCTGGCTTGAAGTAATTGTCTTCTGGCGCTTTAAGGCTGTAGTCAATTGTATCAGGCGCTTCGTTATCTAGGTTTTGCACATGATAACGGCGTGACTGCAAGTCATGGAAAACATCCAAAGCAGTCCAAGTTGTAGGGAGTTCGTAAAAGCTCTTCAGATAAGCGATAGACACCTTCCAAAGCTCGCCACGGCTATCATATTCGTCAGCTAATACAATCTGCCAGCTATCTTCATCGATATAGAATCGACGTTTAGAGTAAATGTGTCGAGCGCCTTTACGTAGTGTTCCTTCAATAATCCATACACGATGCAACTCACTACGCGTAACAGCCGGATTGATATGCCCCGGCTGCAACAACTCCTTATAACTCACACTTGGGCTTGTAATTTTATAGTTATTATAAGGAATATAAATCTCTTTTTTACCAATCAATTTCCACTCATAACGCTCTGGACTGCCGTTGTACATATCAGTGCTATCAGCAGTACGAATACCTTCTGACGCTGAAATAGGCGCATCAAAGGACAAGTTAGGTGCCCTGCGCACGCGACGCTGGCCTGCGTTATATGCCCATGCCACACGCATGTCTTTTGACTGATCTAGCGTTTCATGTACTAGTACTGCCCCACCAGCTAAACGTGCAGGACTTTTAATAAACGAGAGATAATAAAAGAGAATATTATCGTTCTGATCGCCTTGGCCTTTGTTCTCATAAAACTTAAAAAGAATTTCTTGTTGCGCTTCAACTAAAGAAAAGTTGCCGTTGCGCTGAATCACCGCTTCAGCGGCGTTACGTACGCCATACAGACCGCGATAACGAGCAATATGATTCCAAATCATTTCGACTGCGTTCGTGGTTATAGGGAATGGTGTGCCGCCTTTCGCGTTAGTGAAACTGTTACCGTTATTTTCAAGTGTCGTATTTATCGCATTGTATTTAGTATTGTCGTACACCCACTGCGGAGCTGCTGCAGTGCGTCGTGTTTGATATACGGGGATCTGATACGTCTCTGGATACGTATCGAATAACGCAAGCTGGCCAGCAGATAAGTTATCTTTATATTGACTTAGATTAGCTTTGGTAATTGTAAATAATGGTTTGTCATCTGAAAAAGGATCAATGTGATGCTTGCCTGGTTTATAACCCGTAGGTGCAGTAGTTAAACCACCGGTCCAAGCTGGAATAGTCCCTGCCGCATTACCGGCAAGCTCTCCTCCTAAAGGTGTCAAAGTGCGTCCTAACTGTGCTGCTTCACCTTCTGAAACAGCGGCTGCTGCGCTGCTTGCATACAGCGTTACGGCAATGGCTAAACCAAATAGATTTTGCTTTTTAAGCATTTTATTTTCCCCATGTACGTCAGATACAGATATCTGCAAAGACTAGCAAAGCAAGCAGCGCAGTTATAATCTGCGCATAACGACAAAGCCTATCAGCCTCATCATTCCCCCCGCTCACACTCACTACTTAGGAAATATCAAGCAACCTTAGTGCCAACACGCTTAAAAACGCAAACAAGAAACGCTTTTTTGACAATAACCCAATAGTCTTATACGGACCATATAGTCACTTCTTAAAACCATTGGAATTCATCCGATTTAGTATTGTATGCCACTGCCAAACGTTAGACATAAAAAACAAACAACCTTTTCCTACACAATCTGATCCTGCAAAGTGTAGGAGAAGGTAACAAGTAATGACCAAATGCCACTAGGTAACACTTGCATCATCAGCGTTTGAGCTAAACCGCCAAACTCTTTTCCAGCACCTCAAACAAATCAGCCGATAAATCACCACTGTTTTTAATTCTTTTCAGCTGCGCCAACATCTGCTCTTGATGGTGCAGATCAAAACGCTGCCAGCGCGTTAGCGGTGAAATCATCCGCGCGGCCATTTGTGGATTTAACGCATCCAGTTTGATCACTTTATCGGCCAAGAAAGCATAACCCGAACCATCAGCAGCATGGAAATTGGCGGTGTTTTGCGTACTAAAGGCACCAACGAGCGCACGTACTTTATTAGGGTTTTTAATGCTAAAGGCTGGATGATTGAGCAAATGCTGCACGCGCTCTAGACCACCTGGCAAGCCTGCCGCTGCTTGTACGCTAAACCACTGATCCATCACAAGCGGATCATTTTCAAAGCGCTCAGCAAAGCTCTCTAAGGCTTTTTCTGCTTCATCACTAAACGGTGAGTTTACCAAACAGGCTAGCCCAGCTAAACGCTCGGTCATATTGTCAGCAATGCCGAACTGATCAATACAGGCATCCATGATTTCCAAGTCTTGCGTACGCATCAGATAAGCAAGCAGCATATTTTGTAAGCGGCGGCGCGCAAAATCGCTGGCTTGCGCGACATACGGTGTGTCGAGTGACACTTTACGTAAGGCTTGATAACGCGCCAGCATCGGCTCTTTTAAAGCAAAGGCCAACTGATTACTGACATACTCGCGCGCCTGATGAATCGCCAGCGGATCAGCCTGCACATATTGCTCAATGATATAGCCTGTGCTCGGTAGTGCTAAAAACTCAGCCAGCATGGCCGGATTTAAATCTTCTTGCGCCAGCAATGCCTCAAACACTTCAATCAAACGCATGTCCAGCATCGGCTCATCGGTTTCATAGATTTGCCCTACCACCTCTTCGATGACTTGCAGGGCCAATTGCTGGCCTGCTTCCCAACGATTGAAACCGTCGGTGTCATGTTGCAGTAAAAACAGCAAATCATCACGGCTGTAGTCATAACGCAATTCAACCGGCGCAGAAAAGCCGCGCAGCAAGGATGGCAGTGGCTGCTCTGCAACATTGATAAAAGTAAAGGTTTGCTCTGCTTGAGTAACCGATAAGACCCGCTCACCTTCAGTCGCGACGCTTTCACCCTGCAATTGTAAAGGCAACTCTGTGCCCTGCTTGCTTAGCAACGCCATGCTCAAAGGAATCACAAAGGGTTGTTTATCGGTTTGCCCTGGCGTGTCGGGGCAGCTTTGCTTAACGGTCAATTGATAGGTCTGCGTGGCAGCATCGTAGCTGTCACTGACCTGCAACTCTGGCGTACCGGCTTGGCTGTACCAGCGCTTAAACTGGGTTAAGTCCATCCCGCTAACGCTTTCCATTGCAGCAATGAAGTCATCACAGGTCACCGCTTGACCATCATGGCGCTCAAAGTACAGATCTGAGCCTTTACGGAAGGTTTCAGCACCGAGCAAGGTGTGCAGCATGCGCACCACTTCAGCGCCCTTCTCATAAATGGTCAAGGTGTAGAAGTTGGAAATTTCCATATACTGCGCAGGACGCACCGGATGGGCCATGGGCCCCGCATCTTCGGCGAACTGATGGGTGCGCAAATACGCCACATCTTCAATACGCTTGACCACACGCGAGTTCATATCCGCAGAGAACTCACTGTCACGAAATACCGTAAAACCTTCTTTCAGTGAGAGCTGGAACCAATCACGGCAGGTCACGCGATTACCTGACCAGTTATGAAAATACTCATGGGCCACCACGCCTTCAACGCGCTGATGCGCAGCATCCGTGGCAGTTTCCGCTTTAGCTAAAACACAACTGGAGTTAAAAATATTAAGGCCTTTATTCTCCATTGCGCCCATATTGAAATCATTGACTGCAACGATCATGAAAATATCTAAATCGTATTCACGACCATAGACTTCTTCATCCCAGCGCATTGAGTTCTTCAAGCTGTTCATTGCATGTTGGCATTTGTCGATATTTTCTGGCTCAACATAAATACGCAGCGCCACATCACGACCGCTCATGGTGGTAAAGCTGTCTTCTACGCACCACAAATCGCCGGCCACTACCGCAAACAAATAGGCAGGCTTTTTAAACGGATCTTCCCAAGTAACCCAATGCCGACCGTTCTCATCTTCGCCTTCAGCAATCGGATTACCATTGGACAGCAGGATTGGATAGCGGTGTTTTTCTGCATGAATTGTGGTGGTGAAACGACTCATCACATCAGGACGATCAAGATAGTAAGTAATCTTACGGAAACCCTCTGCCTCACACTGCGTACAGAACATGCCGGATGATTTATACAAACCTTCTAGTGCAGTATTGTTTTGCGGCTCAATGCGCACCGTGGTGCTCAACTCAAATTGGTGTTTTGCTGGCTGGATCTGTAAGTGACTGTCAGTCAGGCTGTATTCAACAACCGATAACTGGCGACCATCCAGCTCAATATCCACGAGTTCCAGCTGCTGACCATCCAGTACTAACGGCGGCAAGCTTTCATCGAGTCCAGGATTGCGCTGCATTAGCAAACGCGCATGCACCAAGGCATAGCTTTCATGCAGCTCAAAAGTCAGATGAGTTTCATCAATCAGGTAATCAGGTAGGCGGTAATCACTTAAAGCGATCATTTTCGGTTGTTCGGTACGCATAATAAAAACCTCGATTAAAAACTCACTGACTTTTAAAAGTAAAACTTAAAGTGCGGCGTTATTGCTGACGCTGACAGATAACTGATACGACGTGTATTTACGGATATTAATCACGCCGGTATCAAACAATAAGTATTGGCCTTTAATACCAATTAAAGTGCCCTCGGCCACAGGATTTTTATCCAAGTTAAAGCTGGTGATTTTGGCCGGATAAGCTTCAACAGGATAAGCAATGTCCAATACATCGACATCAGTAATTGGCTGAATCGCTTGCAAACCAAAGCGCTGTTGTAATGCTTGCAAAGGCTCGGCGCAGCTATCGAGTAACTGCTCACGGATGGCAATTAAATCAATCGGCTCAACATCACCTTTGAGTAAAGCACGCCAGTTGGTACGGTCCGCCACTTGGCTGCGCAAGGCATCCTCAACAAAACCCGATTGTTGGCGCGTCGCTACACGAAAAATCGGCACCGCTTGAATCGCGCCTTGATCCAGCCAGCGGGTCGGTAATTGTGAGCTACGCGTAATACCGACTTTCACCCCAGTGGAGTTGGCCAAATAAACAAAGTGATCCGTCATGCAAAAGTCTTGCGCCCACTCCGGTTCGCGGCAGGTGCCGGCATCGTAATGGCATTTCTCTGGACTCATCATGCAACTGTCACACTGCGCCAGCTTGGAAAAACATGGCCAGCAATACCCTTGACCGAAGCTTTTCTTGGTCAAACGATCGCAATGCGTGCAATTGATCGAGCCTAAAAACTCAAGACGCAGGGTTTGGCCAATTAATGGGTTCAGTGCATGCTGTTCGTCATTGAGCCGCAAACTGTATTGCGCCGGTGCATCCAGCGCAATACGCATTTTACTGATGGCACCACGACCTAATTCCAACATCAGTGCAGTGTTCCTGCAGCCGGTGCAAACATCGCGGCTTGTTCTTCTGATAGTTTTTTCTTAGCTTGCTTACCGCACTCTTGACCACCCATGTAGCCGGTGCGCTCTTCTTCGGGCAGGTTAGTTTGCTCCCAGAGAATCATCGCTTGCATGGTCAGTTCTTTCTGCTCTTGGGTCATTCTAGTGCCATCACCCCATTTGCCGATTTCCATCGCCAGTTTTAGAGTTTTGTATGTTTCTGGAGTGATACGTTGAATTAAATCTGTAAAACTTGTCATCATAAATTCCTACAAAATAGACTTACGGCCTTAGGCCGCACGCTGACGTGCCAGCACAGCAAACACGCCACCACTTAAACAACCAATGAGTAAACCGCTGACATGCGCGGCATTCGCGATCTGTCCAAAACCTAAAGCACTGACTACACCAAACAAGCATAACAGCAGCCAAATCAGCATCATAGCCACCACACCGTTGGGTAGTGCATAACTGGCTTGCGGAAAAATACGTTGGTAAATCCAACAGTGGCCCAGCACCGCATAAAGCACGCCGGACAAGCCGCCAAATAAAGACTCGCCAGAGAAAACAAACTGGCTGGCATTCGACACCACAGCCGAGACCAGGGTCAGTGACAATAAAAACAGCCAGCCTTGCTGAAACTCAATGCGCCGCCCCAACTCCCAATACCACATCATGTTCATGGCCAAATGCAACAAGCCAAAATGCAGCAGCATCGGCGAGATCAATCGCCACCATTGCCCTTGCCCTAAGCTGTGCTCAAGCGACACAAAATAAACGTAGTCACCTTGGATTTGAAAATCATTGAAGGTAAACCAGCGTACCGTCTCCAAACTGCCGCCGAGCTGGGTAATCAAAGCGACAACTAGACACGCAATTAACACAGCAGCGGTGATTGGGCTACGACGCAACTGCTCAACAAAACTTGGCGGCTGGTAGCGGCTAGCCGCTTGCGGGATTGGCTCTGCTGTTGCATGCGTCCACTGGCCACTTTGAAACTGCTGATACAACTCCAATACCTGCTCTGCTTGCGCGTCGCTGCCGACCCACAGCACTTGTTCGCCACGATCCTCGGTGACTCGATGACCAATGCCATGCTGCTTCAATAATTGCAAAAAATCAGTCAGATCGTTGTCCAGCGGTACGCGTAAAGCGCTGCTCCACTTCATTATTTCTATCCTTTATCTTGGGCATCGACCCAAACAAAACTTTCCGGCAACAAGTGTTGTTCTTGATCTAAACGGTAGGCCACCAACTTGCCGCCATTCACTGCACTGTAATCCAAGCAGGCTAAGTTGGGACGAATCAAACTGGGTTGGCCTTGCCGCCAGTAGTGCCCGACAAACAACAAAGGCTGCTGGGCATCATAGCCTGTGACATGCTGTAAATACTCAGTGGGCAATGGTTCTTGCGCCAAATCACCGGGCAACGCATCAGGCTGGAAGACCACGTCACCGTAAGTCAGAGCAGACTCATCATCATGCCAAAACTTAGTACGAAAAGATGATCGGGTAAAACCATCGTAACTGGTTTGCGACATGCCATGCGGCAAGGGTAAATTCACCCCGCGCAATAACCGATTAAAGGCTTGATCAGCAAAGCTACCCTTGATCGCCGACTGCTGCACAAAAGCTTGGTTAACACGGCCATCAGCAAAGCGCGTGCGCAACATGTTGATTAAGCGGTCATCCCAGCAGGCATGCACAGCGCGAAAGCGTTGCGCATCGATAAACAGCGGCAAGGTTAAAAACCACTTATTGAAGTCTTCCCAGTCATAGGGGTGCTCTTCAAATTGCTCTAGGGTTTCTCGGTGCAAGCGCATGTGGTGCTTACTGTGCGCGCGCACATACTCATCCGTGCTTTGCTCCGACGCTGGAGTATTCCAAGCTAACGCATAATATTCATGATTGCCCATAATGCAGTAAGCATGCCCTGCATCGACCATCGCATGAACAATATGCAAGGTCTCGCGGATCTGCGGGCCACGATCAATTAAGTCACCCAGAAACAGCGCTTGGCTATACGCGTGCTGCCAAACGCCTGAGCGCTTTTTGTAGCCTAAGGTCTCGAGTAAACGCTCAAGGGTTTGCGCACAGCCATGTATGTCACCGATCAGGTCATAACTGCGTGCAGGATCAATCCACATTACTTATGGTCCTGTCCTAAACGGCTGCCCCAACCGAGCTTGTCACGGCAGACAGCGTAAAAATTATGGTCGAGCGGATGAATTAAGCGTAATTTTTGCGGCTTACGTTGAATATGCAAAGTATCGCCAGGCGCACAGGTGACATGACTTTGACCATCACAGGACACTAACGGATAGATATTCATATTCTCTGAGACCACCACCTTCAACTCACTGTCGGCATCGACCACAATCGGGCGACTGGATAAGGTATGCGGGTACATCGGCACGATTACTATGGCATCCAAACGTGGGTGCATAATTGGTCCGCCCGCCGATAGCGCATAGGCTGTGGAGCCCGTTGGTGTGGCGATAATCAAGCCGTCAGCTTTAAGGCTATAAACAAACTGGCCATCAATGAACAACTCAAACTCAATCATCCGTGTTGATTTACCTGGGTGCAGCACCACATCATTGAGCGCATCACCTTGGCCAATCGGTACACCATCACGGCGCACTTCCGTCTCTAATAAAAAACGCTGCTCAACGGTATAGTTGCCGGCCAACACTTCAGAGATCTGTGCTTCCAATTGCTCAGGCAAAATATCAGTTAAAAAGCCTAGGCTGCCGCGGTTAATTCCCAACACCGGGACGTTGTGCTGCGCCAGCGCACGCGCTGCGCCAAGCATCGAGCCGTCGCCACCAACGACAATCACTAAATCACAGACTTCGCCCAGCAGCTTACGCGAACTGGTTTGCAAGTTATGTCCTGGCAACATTTCGGCAATTGTTTCTTCAAGAATGACATGCAAATGCCGGCCCATTAGGTAACGTTTCAAGCGTCGAATGGTGTCGAGCACTCGCGCACTACCCATCCGCCCAATAATGCCAATATTGCGAAACTGCTCCATAGATCCCCGCTTAACAGCCCTGCGTCTGCGTGTAGTAAGTATTTTTTAAAGCGCAGCAAAGCGCTTACTGCTTTTTACGTATCCAATACATATAGGTACCGTCCTGCTCATTACTCTCGAGCAGTTGATGCTCTAAGAACAGACAAAACTTGGGAATATCGCGCTGGGTCGATGGATCAGTGGCAATCACTTTAAGCACATCACCGGCCGCTAATTCGCGCACTTTACTATGCAGCATCATGACCGGCTCTGGGCAAAAAAGACCACTGGCATCCAACTCTGCATCGGCTTGTATGAGCATCTCTGCCACCTTCAATTCACCTTTTACTTAACATTTCTATAGTGGTTGCTGAACATCAGTATCATTACACAGCTGCGCTGTGATTAACCCTACAACAATAACTAGACTTATCGGTCAGTCTTTATGCTTTACCTATTATTCAGAGCTCGGTAGTGTGCGCCTTACAAACAACACGTTGGATTCTATGCCATGAGCGAACTGATTCACTACAACTGCAACGAAGGTATTGCTACCTTAACCCTAAATAACGGCAAAGTTAACGCCATTTCACCTGACATGATTGCAGCCTTTAACAGCTGTTTAGATCAAGCCGAGCAAGATCGCGCCATTGTCATCATCACCGGTCAGCCAGGTATTTTATCCGGTGGCTATGACTTAAAAGTAATGACTTCAAGCCCAGAAAACGCGATCAACTTAGTTGCTAGCGGCTCGACACTGGCACGTCGTATGTTAGCACACCCCTATCCCATCATTGTCGCTTGCTCAGGCCATGCAATTGCCAAAGGTGCATTTTTACTGTTGTCAGCCGATTACCGTATTGGCGTGGAAGGCCCATTTAATATTGGTCTTAATGAAGTGCTGATTGGCATGACCATGCACCATGCAGGTATTGAGTTGGCGAAAGACCGCTTGACCAAACCTGCTTTTCAGCGTTCGGTGATCAATGGGGAATTATTTAACCCTGTGGCTGCGATTGATGCAGGCTTCTTAGACCGCGTCGTGCCTGCTGATGAGCTGATGCAGACTGCGCTAGGTGTGGCGACCATGATGAAGAAAATCAATATGACCGCGCACCGCAACACCAAGCTGAAAGTGCGCAAGCAGCTGCTGGAAACATTGGATGCAGCCGTTGAACTGGATAAAACCCACATGCTTTAAGGGTTGCTCTCCCGCATGTTACAAAGCATGCGGGAGACACTACTCGCTGGCTGGTCGCATATTTTCAATCAAATAGCTGATGTCATAACCAAGGATTTGCGCCACCCGTGCCGCTTGGCTGTGCAGTAACTCAATCGATGGATACTGCTCAAAACTGTAAGGCACCAATAAGATTACATTGCCTTCTTTGACTGGAATCTCCCAATAGTGACGATAGAATAAACCGCGAAATAACGCTGCGCCCAGCGGTCGCCCATCTAAAGTGGCCCACTGATTGATAATCAACCAACCGCCTGGGTTGAGTTTATCCTGACACTTCTCCAAGAATTTCCAGCCTAAGTGCCCTGCCGAAGGTCCGGTATCGGTGTACATGTCCAAATAAATTAAATCTGCAGTTTCTGCACTATCAATCAGTTCTAAGGCATCGCCAATACGAATGGTTAAACGCGGATCATCCGTCATGCCAAGATGATCCATGGCAATGCGTGGCAGTGGTGCGCGTAATTCCAATACTTCGACATCTTCTAGCGGCAAAGTGGCTAAACACACCTCGGTTAGACTGCCCGCTCCCAATCCTAAGAACAGCGCAGTCTCAGGGTGCTCATGGCATAAACTGGCCAGCAACATGGCACGGGTGTAGTCATATTTGAGCCACAGCGGATTTTCCATCAGCACGCAGCTTTGCTCGACCTGGTTACCAAACTCTAAGTAGCGAAAGCGATCCTCTTCCACAACACGAATCACGCCGTACTCATCACTTTCTTCAATGATGAGTTGCCTTGAAGGTGTATCCATTAACACTGCAGAGTCCTTACGCGCCCGTAGCGCTTGATACAGGCTGTAAATGAGCCCAGCCATCAGTAAGCCAACACCACACCAAACCAGCATCATAGCGTAAGCTCCAGATAACCATTGACCCACCACAGTCTGCGAACCGCAAACAAAAAGCCCAGCAGAGGCTGGGCTTAATAAGCAAAGATCACTCGAGGTGATTAGGCTTTAACGCGTGACTTGTATTCACCTGTGCGCGTATCAATTTCAATTGAATCGCCAATTTCACAGAATGAAGACACTTGTAGCTCGTGGCCCGTGCTCAAACGCGCGGTTTTCATCACTTTACCAGAAGTGTCACCGCGCACAGATGGCTCGGTGTAGATGATTTCGCGCTCAATGCTGTTTGGCAGCTCAATTGAAATCACTTTGTCATCGTAAAATACTGCAGCGCACTCGTCAGTCATGCCGTCTTCAATAAATGGCAGAACCGCTTCAAGATCAGACTTCTCAACTTCATACTGGTTGAATTCTGCATCCATGAACACATACAAAGGATCAGCAAAATAGGAATAGGTTACGTCTTTGCGATCAAGAATGATTGGCTCAAACTTATCGTCGGCACGAAATACAGTTTCAGTCGCCATGCCGTTAAGCAAGTTTTTCAATTTCATCTTCACAACCGCAGCGTTGCGGCCAGACTTGTTGAATTCGGCTTTCTGAATCACCCAAGGTGAACCATCAATATTAGCGACTTGGCCGGCGCGAAACTCTTGTGCAGTTTTCATGCTGAAAATCCATTAGAAATGTTGATAAAAATTTTAGGAACGCATCATAGCCAATCTTGATAGAAACACGCTAGCTTTGTTACAAGATCTGGCAATTTTCTTTGCTGCGCACTCCACTGTATAGCATGCTTTTGTAGGCTTTCTTCATGTTTTATCAGCTGCGGCCAAGCGCGGCCTATATCACCTGCCGTATTCCATGCCAGCCACGCATCTTCTAAAACAGCTTTAACATCCGAACTCAAGCCTTTGTTATATATAGATAAGAACGCTGCAAGCTTATCTAAATGCACGTCCTCTTGCTGTGGATAAATCTGCCAAACAAAGGGTTTAGCAGCCCACTGCGCACGCACAAAAGAATCTTCACCACGGACACAATTAAAATCACAACTCCACAGCAATCGATCAAAATCTTCTTGTTGGATATAAGGCAAAACCTGCACTTTTAAGTTGCCACGCTGATAAAGCTGCTTGCCATGCAGTTCAGGTAACTCGAAATACTGCGCTAACAGCGCAAGCGCAGGTCCCTGCAAGACCAACAGATGATTGATCTTGCTATCACTACTTAACGCCTCAAACCAACCTAGCAGACTCGGATTAGCATAAGAAAACAAACTGATTAAGCGCTCATCCGCTTTCACCTGCACATCCAGCGTGGCTAAGAACTGCGCACGCTGCTCTGTGCTTTGCAAAGCATCGCGCTGATCTAATAATTTAGCCTCACGCAGCAATCCACCGGTTTGCTCAGTAAAACCGGGGAAAAAGAAGTATTTTTGTAAACCGCCAGCTTGTAACGAAGGTAAAGCATGGCACTCAGCCGCCCACGGCTCTGCGGTTAAGTATTCTAAGTTCAGCCACAGCACCTTCTGTTTGCTGCACATCAAGTCGATATAGCTTTCCGGCAGCTGACAGGCAAAGGCCTCAATCACCACATCGGCACTGACTAAATCTGTAGCAGCAAACTCATCGTACCAACGCGCAATCTGCACACCTTCAATCGTCTGCCAGTCCGCTTGCATCGCAACAGCCGGACAAATACGCTGAAACGCCTGCAGATCATCGACCCATAAGCGCACGGCAAAATTGTGCTCTTGGCTAAATTGCCGCGCCAGACGCCAAGTCACTCCGATATCACCGAAATTATCAATCACTCGGCAAAAAATATCCCAAGTTGCGCGCATCGAGCCAGCCTATTAGTGTGATTATTTAATTGTGCTAATGCACTTTTTAAGCTTTAGATTAACAAACAGCAGATGAAAAAAAACCCTTGATTACTCAAGGGTTTTTAAGGCTGTATGGCGGTGAAGGTGGGATTCGAACCCACGATAAGATTTCTCCTATACACGCTTTCCAGGCGAGCTCCTTCAGCCACTCGGACACTTCACCGCAAACTCACTAACAGGCAATCATTGTAGCGAGGCGCGCTAATATAGCCGAACAGCTTAGCGATGGCAAATATTCATTTTTATCAGCGCTTTACAGTGTTTTTTTGCACTCGGTAGACTTGCGCTCAAGCATTTGCTGTAAAACAGCCGCATCCAGCAAAGCAATCAGCTCGTTCTGAAACAACGCCAGCGCATGCAAAGCTGGCATCTCGCGCAACGCCGCCAGTATTGCTGGTAGCGGATAAACACACTGCACTGGCAGCTCTATTAGTTCCGCAGCTGCGCTCAACCCTAGTCGCCAGGCTTGTCCTGCATTACCCTGCAATTCGAGCCATTGCACCGCAGCTGATTCGGCGCTTGCTAAGGGCGCAGTAAACAGTTCGGAAAAATTACCCAGTACCTCAGTAGCTAAGCGATCAAACTGTCCTTGCTTTTTTACCGCGCTTGCCTCAATTGCATAACACTGGCCCTGATGACGAAATAGCACCACAGGCAAATAAGTTATCACTCTGCTGCTCATGCCTGACCTGTTTGCCAAGCATTAAAAAGCGCATCAACGTCTAAAACAGCTACGGCCAGCCCATTAAACTGCAATAAGCCACTCACATAAGGCTTGAGGTAATCAGGTAGTGCTTCTGGCGGTGGCTGCACTTGGTTTTGCGCGACATCCAGCACGTCCAGTAGTCGATCGACACGCAAGCCACTATGCATGTGTTTGCTGCGTGCCAATAAGATAGAGGTCAAATGCAAAGAGCTTTTTTCCACCGTGTTTGGCAGTTGCATTAGTGCATGCAATTGAATGACTGACTCAATATTGCCGCGGACATTGATCACGCCCTCAACCGAGGCAGGCATACCTGGTACAAAAAAAACAGTTTCAGTGCCAGGTAATACTTCTTTGACTGACTCACCAGCAAGAGCAAAATGCTGCTCGCCCAAGCTAAAAATCACCAGTTTAATAACAGGCTCATCCACATCAACAATGTCTTGATGCGAGTTCTGACGCTGACGTAAAACTTGCTCTAATTGACTATCACTCATCGCACATTTTACTCACTACGACTTGGTTACGCCCCTGCGATTTAGCTTGATACAGCGCAGTATCAGCAGCCATGCGTAAATCCTCAGCACGATTGCAACCAGGGTACATGCTAATACCTGCACTAAAAGTACAGGAAAACTGCTTCTGGCCGACATTAAAAATAATTTCCGAAAAGTCTTCGCGCAACTCATTGACCAGTTTCTCAGCAGTGTCGCTACTGATGTCTTTGAGCAATAAAGCAAACTCTTCGCCGCCATAACGACCAATTACATCGGTATTTCTTAAGCGATGTTTAAGCAAGCGAGATAAAGCCACAATCACTTGGTCGCCAGCCATATGCCCATGAGTATCATTAACACTTTTAAAAGCATCAAGATCGAGCATCACCATGACTAGTTTTTCTTGATGCCGTACGGCATGCGCTAGCGAGGAAACCAGTATTTCGGTGGTCGTCGTGTGATTATATAAGCCAGTAAGACTGTCGCGCGCCATTAAACCTCGTAAGGTACGCATACGCTCAGCACGCAAAGCTACTGCAGACACCAACTCTGCAGGAACCACAGGCTTAGTAATAAAACCATCAACACCAGCCTCCATCGCACTAAATTGCTTTTGTGCATTGGTCTCTGTGGAAAGAAAAACAATCGGCAAACCAACATACTCAGGAATTTGCCGGACAATCGCTGCCAACTCAGCACCATTACAGACTGGCATATACATATCCACTAACATTAAGTCTGGGCTGAACACTTCAAGGGCTTCAAATATTTTTTCCGGATGATGAATCTGATGCACCAACATACCCGCTTCTTCTAAAATCAAGCTGTGGTATTCAGCAACTTCTGGCTCATCATCAACGATTAAAATGCGCAACGGTTCTTGCAGCTTATCGCCGACCAACTCATCTAGCGCCGAGGCCAAATCCATGGGGTTCGCAGGCTTAACGAAATAGGCAGCACAACCTGCGCGTACAGCGCTAAGACGCGCTTCAAACACCTTGCGCCCCGATAAAACAATAGCCGGCAATTTATGCCCTGTGACATCCTTGATACTGACCAACTCATCTGTACCAGCAGTACGCCCGTGAGGAAAAAAAACATCCATAATCACTGCATCTGGACGCTTAGTCAGCACGGCCTCACGAAATGAGGATGTATCGGTAAAGTGCTCAACGTTATAGCCTAAAAAACGTAATTGATGTACCAAGTAATGCACTTGCTCTGGTTCATCATCACAAATATAAATAAGTGGGCCTTGCCCCTGAAATATCTCTGTATCAGATTGCCCAATCTCAAAATAAGGGGAGCTTTGCGTATGATCTTGAGCATTGTCAGACGCGATTAAAATGTGCATTTGTGCTTGCAGCTGACTCAAAAACTCGCTAAGAATGCCTAATAAGTCGGAAGGCATAGCCTGTACTGATAGATCAATAATACCTTGCATGTAATGTTCTGCATGCTCAGCAACATCTGCTAAAGCAGTGAAACCAAAAGATTTTCCAGTGCCATTTAAACTATGAAAAGCCCTGTGCAACTCCTGTAAGGCTGTAACATTTATTGGCGACTCCGAACTCAAAATAGCCATCTGCTGCTGGGCTTGCTCAAGACGTACAGGCAACTGATTAACAAAATTAATTCTTAAGCGTGCAATCTTATTTTGTAGCGTCGGTTTGTTCAGGTTCATAAAGGTTTGGCTCTGGTTTATTAGCATGTTATCGCGTCGCGTGCAGCCATGACTGCATCAATAGCGGCAGGTAAGCTTTCATCCATACTAAAATCTTTCATGATACAAGCATCTAAGTTAGGTTCTTTAGCTCGCAGCGCTGCAGGATCGTCACCACTGAGCAAAATAAAAGGCAAGTTAAGCCCTTGCTCACGTAGCTCACGAAATAACTCAATACCGCTCATTAGTGGCATGTTTAAATCACTAACAATCAACTCGATAGCAGATTGCTGACCCAGCAACTCGATTGCGTGCAGCGCATTTTCGGCCTGAAACACATGATGACCTTGATCTTCTAACACTGCTGTAATCATTTCCCCAGCAAGCTGATCGTCATCCACTACTAGAATTCGCATGTCATCCCTCTCCCTTGGTTCTTTAGTCGAGCAGTACTTTAAGGGTGTCAACCAAGCTATTCTGGTCAAAACTGCCTTTAACAATATAGGCATCAGCACCGACCTCAATACCACGGCGGCGGTCACTTTCCTTTTCTCTCGATGTAATGATAATTATTGGGCACTCTTGGTAGCGCTCATGTTCGCGTAAGCGCGCAGTCAAGGTAAAGCCATCCATTATGGGCATCTCAACATCGGTTAACACCGCATCAAACTGTTCCGCTAAAGCTTTATCCAGGCCTTCTTGGCCATGCTCGGCAAGCGTGACATGATAGCCCCAAGCTTCCAGCACATCACGCTCAATTTCACGGGTATTGAGCGAGTCATCCACAACTAAAATGCGTTTTTTCGGCTTTTCTTGATCAGTTTGAGCACGACGATTTGCTGGCTGCCGAGCTTTACGAGCGATATCCAAAACATAAGGTACATGGATCAAGCTTACCAACTCATTATGACCAATGGTCACCATCCCCGATATAAGAGGATTGGAACGCAAGTGCTCAGGTAGCTGTTTAATCACCAAATCGCGCTCATCCAGCAACTCATCGACAATTAAAGCCAGCTTTTCGTTGTGCACACGAATAACCAATAATAAAAGATCACTGCGCGTGCGACTCAGAGACCTTTTCGGTGCGCTTGCTTGCGGCAGCTTCAATAAATCAACCAACTGAATCACAGGCACAAATTCATTACGAATAATCACCGCATTGCGATCAGCTACACTGATTAACGCACTTGGAGCGACACTGATTAACTCTGTGACATATTGTGCGGTAAAACCTAGCACCTGCTCTCCAGCCCGAATAAGCAAAACGCGCATCATCGCTAACGACAACGGTAGCCGTAAAGTAAAACAGGTGCCCTTATCAATGCGCGTGTGCAGACTGATCACGCCTTGCAAATCATCGACAATCGAACGTTTCACCACATCCATGCCAACACCGCGCCCAGAAAACTCAGTAATTATGTTACTGGTTGAAAAGCCGGGTTCAAAAATCAAATCAGAGACTTGCTGCTCACTCATTTCAGCTAATTGTTCGCTGCTGACCAAACCTTTTTTCAAGGCTTTATCGCGAATTGTTGCTAAAGATAAACCCTGACCATCGTCACGCACTTCGAGTACAACCCATCCACCATCCTGACGCGCACTGATTTGCAAAAGCCCCTGCACTGGCTTGCCTTTTTGCTGTCGAATATCAGGAGTTTCAATGCCGTGATCTAAAGCATTACGCAACAGATGGATAATTGGATCAGCCAGCTGATCAATCATTTGTCGATCCAGCTCGATCTCACTACCATAAATACGACACTCAACTTGTTTACCGAGTGAGCGTGCCATATCCCGTACCAAGCGTGCCGCAGGATCAAGAACAATAGCTAAAGGCAACATGCGCATTTGTAAGGTTTTATCATGCAGTTCTTGCATCAAACTTTCTTGTGATAACACAATATCGCGCATATTGCGTGAAAACTGCTGCATAGCCACTGGCAAATGGCCTTGAAGCTGTTGTTGCAACTGCTGCTCAAGTTGTAGCGATGTGACAGCTAACTCACGCATGCCAGCATGGCTAGAGACCAACTCACCCATTAGTTTGATCAACTCATCCAGCTTATCCAGCTTAACCCGTACAGTATCACTGGCCGTTAAAGTGGGTTGCGCACTAGCGCTGCTTGAGCCCTGTGTTTTAAGCTCGCTTGATTTAAGTTCAGCAGACTCCACTGCTACAACGTTCAACACATCGCCTTCGGCTATAGCCGTCAACTGCTGGCAAAGCTGTGCATTAACAGAGCTCAATGCGTCAACCTGGCCGTGTTCAATCAACTGCTGAACTTGATCAGATAACGCGTCCACTCCTTGATAGAGCAAAGCAATAACTGGCGGATTAACCGTTACACGCTCTTCACGTAATGCACTCAGCAGATCTTCTAAACTGTGCGAGACCTGAGTGATCGGCTCAAGCTTAAGCATCCTTGAAGAGCCTTTCAGGGTATGCACAGAGCGGAATAGACTATTAATTTTTTCAGCGCTGACAGCGCCTTGCTCAATTTCAGCAAGACCACTGGCAAGTCGTCCTAAATGCTCTTTGGCTTCTTCAACAAAGCGGCCAATAAACTTTTTAATGTCCAGCGCCATAATCAGTATCCCGCCCTTGTCGTCTGCATACCGTTG
Organism: Denitrificimonas caeni DSM 24390; assembly: GCF_000421765.1. Lineage (GTDB taxonomy): Bacteria > Pseudomonadota > Gammaproteobacteria > Pseudomonadales > Pseudomonadaceae > Denitrificimonas > Denitrificimonas caeni. Next base: position 50,150 of record NZ_ATXQ01000005.1, read on the forward strand.
CTCAGTTGCTCGATATGACGCTTACTCAGAAACACCACATCCCCGACCGGTAGCGGTAACGGAATCCAAAGCATGCAATCACTTGCAGAAGGATTGTCAGATAGAATACGCATGACCGTTTGATAGGCTTTCAATGCTGCCGAAGCCTGCCCTTGCTGTCGACAAATATCGGCTAAATAGTAATGCGCAGGCCAACACTCAGGGCAACTGTAAATGACTTTTTTAAACCACTGCTGCGCGCCCGATAAATCATTTTGCCATTTACAGCTGAGACCCTTAATCAGCATGCCATCAATCGACCAAGGCTCAGCACTTAAGGCTAGCTGCAGAAAATGTTCGGTTTCTTGGAACTGCTGGTTATTCAACAGAATCCAGCTTTTCAATAAGTAAGCTGAATAATGCTGATGACCACTAGCGATCAAATGATCCAACAAATGCAATGCGCGCTGTGGCTCACCAAAACGCATCAGCTGTTGAATCCTCGCTAAATCCGGCACTCGCGCCTGCTCTACAGGAGGCTGGGCGACACTTTGCTTGTCAGTGAGTGACCTATTAAATCGCGACGGCTCGATCGACTGCGCAGGCAAAAGACGCTCTTTGCGCACAAGTTCATGACTGCGCGCAACTGGATCAGCTTGTGTACGAACAGGTTGCGACCAGCTGAAAGCTTGGCTATTTACCGGCCGATAGACGTCACCTTTAATGAAAAAATATTGCCCTTCTTGTTCCGCAAGCTCAAAGACACCCAAATCATTGCCAAGAATTTCTGAGCTGCCTAAAAACAAAATCGACTGCGCATTCATCAGTTCATTAAAGGTGTGCTGAATGACACGTCGTGTATCCGTATCAAAGTAAATCGAAACGTTGCGAAAAAAAACAATGTCGTAATTTTTAATATGCTCTGGAAAATCTGTCGCAAGCAAGTTCAAAGGATGAAAATGCACTTGCTTACGCACTTCTTGCCTTAGGTGATAGCCATTGGTACTCGTTTGAAAATAACGTTCACGCCAATGCGGTTCAACGCCGCGAAAAGAAAACTCTGAATAAATACCTTGGCGCGCTTTTTCCAAAATGCGTAGATCCAGATCGCCTGCATCAATATGAAATAGCTGCTCGGTTCGTTCGCCATAAGTATTCTGCAATGCCATCACTAAGCTGTAAGGCTCTTCACCAGATGAGCAACCGGCACTGAGGATACGCACTGGACCAGCATCATTTTTATGTGCCAGCACTTGTGGTATTAAAACATCCACAAGCAGCTGTATTTGTTCAGGCTCACGAAAAAAGTAGGTTTCATTCACCGTCAGCTGACTAATCAATTGCTCGAACGCCTGCTTATCGCTGCGGATTAACCGTTTGTATTCTTGCAAGTTTTTACAGTTAGTCTGTGCCGCCCCACTCTCTAAAGCTTTATATAAACGATCTTCAGCAATGCCTTCAAGCACAAGGCCACAGTGCTCATGCACGAGCTTCTTAACAGCCAATAAAACCGCCTGCATGCTCATAACTCGCCTCGCTGCAAGGCTGAGCAATAGCCGGCAGGAGTTAAAACAAGAATACGCTGCATCTCAGCCGCGAGGCATTTCAGTGGTAACTCACGCTGAATCACTCCTGACTTAACTGCTTCAGCATTCATGCCATAAATAACTGAGCTGGCTTCATCTTGCGCTAAGGTAATCCCGCCCTGTGCATGAATTGCCGTCATCCCTCGCGTACCATCACGACCCATTCCTGTCATGATGATGGCTATCGCATTACGGCCAAAGACTGTTGCGACAGAGCTTAATAGTTCATCACAACTTGGGTGATAAATATCGCTGTCAGCACGTGTTTTTAACTTAACCCTGCGATCCGCACCAACCGTTAAATGCTGCTCAGAGGGCGATAGATAAACATTACCGGCGCGTAAGTATTCTCCATCCTCAGCAACCTTAACCGTCAGCCTGCATAAACCAGACAGCCATTGCGCCATGCCTTCAATAAAGCCATCACTGATATGCTGGGCAATTAGAATCGGTGCAGAAAAACCAGCATCAAACTGAGTTAATAAGTGCGCTAAAGCTTGTGGCCCGCCCGTTGAAGATGCCAACACAAACACGTGCTGATAACTTGTTTCCTGATCAGTTGCTGAGATGGCTGCAGCTGGCCTGAATACAGGCTCACTCATTGCCTCGCTCATTACCCGACGACGCAAACGGGTAATCACTGGTACGCCGGCCAACAAGCGCACCTGGTTTTGAAAGTGTTCGGCATCTGCTGCATCATAAGTAGGCTTAGCCATCACGTCCAAGGCACCGCAGCGCAGAGCCTCATAAGCCATTTGTGCATCAGACTCATTGCTTACCACTAAAATAGGCACAGCTTTTTCATGCATAATGTGCTCAATGGCTTCAATCCCGCTGATGCCGGGCATATTCAAGTCCATGGTCACCAAGTCAGGACGAAGTTGCTGCACCAACTCAATCGCCTCACGACCATTGCGCGCCTCGGCAACCACTTCGATATCTTGTTGATCTTCTAATAGCGTGCGTAAAATTTCGCGCGCGACATCACTGTCATCAACAATTAAAACCCTGATTTTTTTGGGTGTCACCATTGTTTGAACCACTCCTGCAGCAACTGTTGCATACGCATGATCGCACTATTTCTTTACATCAACCGTAAACTCACCGACAAGTTGGCTGAGATCATCTGCCATACTGATCATCTCCTCACTAATGTGAGTAATACTGCGTACCGACTGTGCATTATGGGTACTGGCATTGGCGATATCGCGCAAGGCAATCACCACTTGGCTGCTGGCTGTTTTTTGTTGGCGTGTTGATAAAGAAATTTGCTGAGCAGCACTGCTGGTTCGACTTGCTGCCTGTACCAGTTGGCCTAGGTCTTCAGCGGTTTCTTGACTAACTTGCATACCCAATTGAATGGAGCTTGCGCCTTTTTCTGAAGTAATCACCAAGCGGTTAATCGAGTCTTGTATTTCTTGAATACGGTCTTCAATTTCATGAGTGGAGTCAGTCACACTGTCGGCGAGACGGCGAATTTCACTGGCCACCACCGAGAAGCGCTTACCTGATTCGCCGGCACTGGAGGCTTCTAGAGCAGCGTTAAAAGCAATCAATTTGGTTTGATCCGCCAGCGTATTGATCAAATCCATCACTTTGCTGATTTCTTTAGATTTGCGCCCTAGCTGCACAATTTCTTGCAGACTGTTTTCACTGTCATGGTGAATATCAGCCATACGCAATTGCAAGTGCTGCATGGCATCCGCGCCTTTCTTACTGCTTTCTAAGGTTAAATTGGCCACATCCACCACAGACTGCGAATGATCGGCAATTTGTGTCGAGGAGGCTGAGAGTTCTTCCATGGTCGAGGTGATTTCCGCAACGGAAGAAGACATCTGCTCCACGGCAGCAGCCATTGACTGGCTGACTTCTTGCTGTCGATCAGTATTGCGACTGACTATGCCTGCTGTGTGTGCCAAGTTATCGGCTGTTTCTGAAAGACGACTGGAACTGCGCAGCACACCGCTTATGGCTAGCGCTAAGCGCTCTAGCAAGCTGTTAGTTTGCGCGGCCAATTCACCCAACTCTGCTTCATCGGTTGTTTCTAAGCGTTGTGATAGATCCAGAGTGCGCGAAATATATTTAAGCTGCTCTTGAAAATGTTCAAGTGGAGATGTGAGTGCGCGCGTCAACCACAACACTAGCAGCCCACCAGCGAATAACACTGCAGCTGTTAATAACAGGAGCTGCTTGAGTAACTCTGTCTGGACTGCTTGCACTTCTTGCGCATCAACTAATAACAAAAAATGCCAGTCAGTGCCTTCAACATTTGTAGCAGAAGCAATCCATTGGCGATCATTAAAGTTCACATACTGCAAGTCTGAATCAGCGACATTATAATCAGGCAATACTTGCGCTAAACTTTTTTGCTGCAGAGATGCATCGCTGTGGGCAAGAATTTTTTGCTCGCCATCAAACATCAACAGCTGACTGCTCCAGCGCATTTTCAGCTTTAACAGTTCATCAACAATCATAGAAATATAGATGTCGCCACCCACCACTTGCTGGGGATCCTCCTGCAAAGGAACCGCCAAGGTTGCAGTCAAATTTCCAGTTAGGGCATCTGGATAGGCAGAGGTTAAAATCAAACTATTCGCTTGTTGCGCCTGAATAAACCAAGGACGCTTGCGCGGATCAAATCCTTGCGGCACATCAATGGCAGGGTTTGATTGGATAAACTGTCCCTGACCGGTTCCTAAGTACAGCAGACTATAACCGCCTGCCTCACGTCCTGTGGTCAGCATAGTTTGCCACTGCTTTAGATCGTTTGATTGTGCAGGCAAATAATGCGCCAAGGCCAATATTTGCTGTCTTTTTGCATCAAGCCATTGTTTGGCTAACAAGTTAGTCTGCTCTAAACCACCCTGCATCTCACTCTGCACTGCACGGGTAGACTCTTGCTCCAGTAAACGACTGGCCAGCATACTGAGCATCAATAGCGCGACCAGCATTAAAGCAATAAATGACAGTAAGAATTTTTTCTGCAGCGCTTGTTTACGCCACCAGTGCACCATACCTTGCATGTTATACGTCCTGTTTAATTGGCTGACTGGTCAGCTTTTCAATGTGATGCGGCTCATCTTGATGAAACTCACGAACCAAATGACTCAAATCTTGCGACATGCTAATCATTTCTTCGCTAATTCGCGTGATATTGCGCACTGACAGGGCATTGTGGCTACTGGCATTGGCAATGTCACGTAAAGCAATCACGACTTGACTGCTGGCCGTTTTCTGCTGGCGCGTTGACAACGAAATTTGTTGTGCAGCACTACTGGTTCGACTGGCCGCTTGTACCAATTCATTCAGATCCTCAGCGGTTTCCTGGCTGACTTGCATGCCCAACTGGATCGAGCTGGCACCTTTTTCTGAAGTGATCACCAAGCGATTAATCGAGTCTTGTATTTCTTGGATACGGTCCTCAATTTCATGGGTGGAGTCAGTCACGCTGTCAGCAAGACGACGAATCTCGCTGGCCACCACCGAAAAGCGCTTACCTGATTCTCCAGCGCTAGACGCCTCTAAGGCGGCGTTAAAAGCAATCAGTTTAGTTTGATCGGCAAGCGTATTGATTAAATCCATAACCTTGCTGATTTCTTTGGATTTACGCCCCAGTTGCACAATTTCTTGCAAACTGTTTTCGCTGTCGTGATGGATATCAGCCATGCGCAACTGTAAATGCTGCATGGCCGCAGCACCCTTCTTACTGCTGTCCAAGGTCAGACTGGCCACATCCACCACAGATTGTGAGTGATCAGCAATTTGCGTTGAGGACGCTGATAGTTCTTCCATTGTCGAGGTAATCTCCGCCACTGAAGAAGACATTTCTTCCACAGCTGCAGCCATTGACTGGGTGACTTCTTGTTGTCGATCAGTATTGCGATTCACCAGTCCTGCGGTAAGGGCTAAGTTATTTGCCGTCTCGGTAAGGCGGCTAGAACCAGATTGCACACCACTGATGGCAACAGATAAACGTTCCAGCAAGGTATTAGTCTGTGCGGCAAGCTCACCTAACTCTGCCTTATCATCGGTTTGCAAACGCTTGGATAAGTTAAGCGTGCGAGTAATCTCCACCAATTGCTGTTGAAACAGTTGTAGCGGTCGACTTAATGACACAGCCAGCGGATACAACAACACGAGGCTCACCAGAAGCAATCCAGCACCGATCAATAGTGACTGATACAACTGCTGTTCAATGGGCGCCATAAAATCACTGCGTGGCACTTCAACCACTAGATAACGCTGCAAGTCTGCCAGCCAAACCACGCCGACAAAGAGTTGCTGCCCTTTATAAGTAATTTCTCGAACTTGCGCTTTGTGCTGATTGAGCAGTGTTTGTAATTCCTCCGACGCACCCAGATCACTGATCAAGGCATCATCGGCACGGACTTCAACTAGCCCATCTTTATTAGCCAAAGACGCTCTGCCATGCTCGCCTAAACGGTAGGAGCTGATCATTTTAGCCAACTGCAACATGCCCAAGCCGACACCCGCTACGCTGACAGGTTCACCGTTGCTGTTGACTGCACTACCGGTGTAGTTAACGAACATCTGCAACTGTGTACCAGTAAAAGCATTAGTGTCTAAATTCAGCTCATAGGGCAATTTACTGGCTAAATAATTGAAGTACCAAGCATCCTGCGTATCTTCACGCAGGATGTGTCGGCGGTTAAATTCGCCATTTTTAAAGTGGTAATAATTAATCGTGCTGCCATCATTGCCCGCTAGAAACACCGCACCTGCATTCAACTGCTCGCTTATCACTGCCATTTCTTCGACGAGCAAGGGCAACTCTGTCTCTGACATCCCACTTCGTATCCAGCGCTGAACAAACGAGTTTGCCGCCAGACTGCGTGACACTTGTAGACTCGGTGTTAACTGTAAGGCCACTTCAGAACCAAGATGCTGCAACTGCGCCGGCAGCTCATACTCGAGCAAACTCTCCACTCGGCTTTTTGCATAAAAACCCGATTGCAAAACCAAGGTTAAGCCGGTCATCACCGCAAAAAGAACACCAAAAGATAGAAATAAACGTAAGCGTAAAGACAATTGATTCCAAAAAGTTCGCATTGCTGATGCCTTCCGCCGAGTAAGTATTGATTATGTGGGCAAAATTACCGTTATAGCCATGTCTAAAGCAAGGATAATCATTGGTTAACTCCATATCTCATGCCACAGCTAGCCTTTAAACATCGGTAATAATTGCAGTAGCAATAACACCTGCGCGACAAAAGCGGCGACAGCGAAAACCACAATAAAAGCAATCATTGTAGTGCCGCCAAACACTTGATAGTCGGCTTGAGCAAAACGTTTACGACTGGCCCTCACCAATAAAGCTGGGACTAAGACGGCCCAAATAGCCGCCATCAAACCCACATAGCCCATCACTTTGACAAAACCGGTAGGAAAAACCAAGCACGCCAGCAAGGGTGGCATAAAAGTCAACAGCGCTGTTTTAAAGCGTCCGCTGGCAGTGTCAGAAAAATTAAACACATCACGAAGATAATCAAACAGGCCGAGCGTCACACCTAAAAACGAACTGGCAATCGCCATATAAGCAAACGCACTCAATATTCCGGCGATATTATCGGTGGTGATATAGGCCGATAACGCTTGCAATAGCACAGCCACGTCACCGTCAGCAGCGATGACCGGCGCAAACTCAGCCCGCGGCAAGTTGCCCTGCACCGCCAACTGCCAAAGTAAATAAATAGCCAGTGCCAGCAATGAGCCCCACAAAATACTGCGAGCCACGGGTTGTGCTTGTTTGTTGTAGTAGCTAACTAAACTGGGCACATTGCCGTGATAACCAAAAGATGCCAAACAAACCGGCAGTGCCGCCCACAAGTAGGGCCAATAACTCTGCTGCTCTTGCACATCAAGATTAAGCAAAACACTCGGTGTCACCGTTGGTACAAGTGAGCCAACAGATAGAAAGAAGCTGGTCAGCATGCCGCCAATCAGGATTGTTGCAAAGCGATCAACCACCTTGGTTGAAATCCATACCGAAGTGGCCAAAACCAACAGGAAAACTACTGACGACAGTTGCCGTGATGGCTGTAGCGGTTGCTCAAACAACCAGCCACTGGCTGCGACTAAGGTGTTTTGAGTTAAACCACCACCGACAAAAATATAGGCATAGGTTAAGGAGTACAGAACAAAAGCGACCGCCACACCAGTGATTAGATTCCAGCGCGGCCCGAGCAATGCATTGACCACAGTATGAAAGCTCGCGCCTTGTGGGAAATGTAACGTTGCCTCTAACAGCATCAAGCCCGATATGTACATACAAAACCATACATACAGCAATAACAACAGCGAACCGATAAACCAAACACCCGAGGTCGCCGTGGGGTTGGCCAGCATACCGGCACCAATTGCGGTTCCAGCAATAATCATCGCACCGCCGAAACGGGTTGGTTTAGAGGGACGCTGGCTGGCCGTCATAGCAATTCTTTTAAAGTCTTATAAAGCGCCATATTCTACCCATAAGTACGTTGTTATGCGCATTAAAAGCGCAGCCCCCTCACCTACTATGGATAGCTGTATAAAACCCGCACTTCACCGATATAATTGAGCGCCTTAACTTTCTCCTGCAAATGCTGATTAAACTGCTGTGCCTGTGCATCCGCGGCTTGCATGCTGCGCACTAAATCGACATGCACTTGGCCATTTAAATAGTGCAAGACTGCTCTATCCCACTCGCTGGCATCAAGTTCTTCAGTCCACACGCTGCGTAAGTCGGCCAGCACTTCTCGGCGTAACGGCAAGTCAGCACACAGCACGGCGAGCGAGTCATCCTCTGGATCAATGTGAACTAAGGCATTACTAATATCTTCATGCGAGTCAATGAGCTTTAAGCGCACATACTCTGAAATCTTATGCCCCTCAGAAACGCTTAAACGCTCATCGACAACAATGTGCACATCAATCAGATACACGCCGCCCATCCGTCGACTGCGCAACATATGCACACCGCGCACGCCCTCAACATTGCCAATAATGCGTTTCAACGCCGCGGCAGTTTTCGGCTCCATGCCCGTATCGACCAATTCACGTAGCGAACTCCAAGCTTGCGTCCAGCCGATATGACCAATCATTAAAGCCACGCCCACGGCTGCAAAAGCATCAAGATAAGGTAAACCCATTAAACTGCCGGCTACACCGACCAGTACGACAATTGAAGAAATCGCATCGGAGCGGTGATGCCAAGCATTGGCTTTGAGTAAGCCCGAATTAAACTGCTTAGCAGCGCGAATGGTGTATTGATACAGGCCTTCGTTGGCCAAAATAGAAATAGCAGCAATCAACAGCACTATGGGTGTGGGCTGTAATAGAGTTTCGGGGTTAAGCAGGCGCTGTGCAGAATCAAAAACGATACCTATAGCGGTGATAATTAACACCACACCTAAAGCAACCGTAAAGGCGGTTTCAATCCGCGCATGTCCGTAGGGGTGCTCTTTATCTGCCGGTTGATTGCTGTATTTAGCGGCAAACCAAACCATCAAGTCGGTGCTTAAATCCGCTAACGAATGCACACCATCAGCAATCAACGCATGCGACTGACCAATAATGCCAAAAACAACCTTAGCAACAGTCAGGGCTAAATTTACGATAGCGCCAACGACACTGGTATTACGCATCGCCGTATTGCGTGCTTGCGCACGTTGTTGAGCGTCCATCAGCAATCCTCCATTTAAATCAAAGCTTATATAGGGTAATCAATAGTGGTTTCTAACAGCTGCGCAGGAACATTTGGGTCATCCGCATCACTGACTAAATACAGTTGCAGTTGACCATTAATCTGCTTGGCGCTAATGCCTTCTAGCTTATAAATCGGTTGTACCGGTTTAATCCAGCGCAGTTGCCGCTGCGCATCAATCAAACCAATTGCCGCAGCAACACATTCGCCGTCCAGATAGCTGTTATCAGTATTTTCTGCCGCGGCGGTAAAAACACAGACACCATCGTCGAGCGCATAGGCATCGGTGAAGGTCAGCGGCACACCGGCAACTTCACCTAAGTCGTAATAATCAATCCGCTGTGGCTGGATCATTGCCTGCTCGTCACGGCCCTCAAGTAGCGTATAGAAATCTGCTAAAGCGTACTCAATCACTGCATTGTTACGGTGTTGATTATTGGCGCGCTGCCAGAGCTTTAGACAATTCCCGTGAATCACCAGCCCTTCGATATTCAGATCAGCAAACACCTGTTCAAGCGGCTGATAAAGTTTGTGCAAGTCAAACAACTGCGCTTGTGCTGCAAGCTGCTGCGGCCCAATGAAAGGCCAGAGCATGGCGCGCTTACGCTGCGCAGTTGAACCTGAACCAAACGCCAGTAAAGCACCATGTGGGTAGTTTTTTGACACTGGTAAACAGGTCAGACTCTCAAAATCAGGCTTAGCCGCCTTGCGCTGTTTTGCATCGGCAGGTAAATCACCAGGAATAATGGTTAACACCGCTCCAGGTCGCTGATCAAGCAGTGAAAACACTCCCATCACCAGCTCATCGTCAGCCACCACATACAACGTCTGATCCACAATCCACATGCCACTGGCAGCACTGAGATGTGGCTGCGCAGAGGTATTATTTAAGAGTAACTGACGAACTGCGCGTAGTTGTAAAGATTCGACTTGCATCTAATTTATCCAATCGGCCTGCATTCTGGCGGTATGCAGAGCACTTTAGCATAGACAGGCCACTTTACTCTGCTGACTCAATCCTAGCCTCTATCACTGACATTTATGCTATATTTCGCAAATCTTGATATAGGTCAATTTTCATGCACGCTGCTAAACCCTTATACGACTATCCAAAATACTGGGCCGAATGCTTTGGTCCTGCGCCTTTCCTGCCAACTTCTCGCGAAGAAATGGACCAATTGGGCTGGGATTCTTGCGATGTCATCATCGTCACGGGCGATGCTTATGTCGATCACCCTTCTTTCGGTATGGCGGTGATTGGCCGCGTTCTGGAAGCGCAAGGGTTTCGCGTTGGCATTATCAGCCAACCCGATTGGCGCAATAAAGACGACTTTATGCAACTGGGCGAGCCTAACCTATTTTTTGGTGTGGCTGCGGGCAACATGGATTCGATGATCAACCGCTACACCGCTGATCGTAAAATTCGCTCCGATGATGCCTACACCGCTGGCGGTGAGGCTGGAAAACGTCCTGACCGTGCCAGTTTAGTCTACAGCCAACGCTGCAAAGAAGCGTATAGCAATATTCCAATTGTGCTTGGCGGAATTGAAGCATCTTTGCGCCGTATTGCTCATTATGACTACTGGCAAGACAGCGTGCGCCGTTCGATTTTGATGGACGCCGCAGCTGATATTTTACTGTACGGCAACGCTGAGCGCGCAATTGTTGAAGTGGCGCAGCGCTTGTCTTGGGGTGAGTCAATTGCTGATATTGATGATATCCGCGGCACCGCATTTATTCGTCGCAATACCCCAACCGATTGGTTTGAGCTGGACTCTACGCGCATTGACCGCCCTGGCCGGGTTGATCGCATTATCAATCCTTATGTCAATACCCAAGACACTGAGGCCTGCGCCGTTGAGCAGCAAGCGGCTAACCCCGTCGGACAAGATGATGTGCAAGTTGTTCAGCTACTCGATCATCCGCGCCTGACTCGTGAACGTACTGTTATTCGTATCCCCTCTTTTGAGAAAGTACGTAACGATCCTGTACTCTACGCGCACGCCAACCGTGTCTTGCACCTGGAAACCAACCCAGGTAATGCCCGCGCGATCGTGCAACGCCATGAAAACCAAGATATTTGGCTCAATCCACCACCGATTCCATTGACCACAGAAGAAATGGATTATGTGTTTGGCCTGACCTACGCACGCGTGCCGCACCCAAAATATGGCAAGGCAAAAATTCCGGCTTACGAAACCATTCGTTTCTCCGTCAACATTATGCGCGGTTGTTTTGGTGGCTGTACCTTCTGTTCGATTACCGAGCACGAAGGTCGGATTATTCAAAGCCGTTCGCACGATTCGATTCTGCAAGAAATCGAAGACATGCGCGACAAGGTGCCAGGCTTTACTGGCGTGGTGTCTGATCTCGGCGGCCCTACCGCCAATATGTACCGACTGGCCTGTAACAGCCCAGAAATTGAAGTGGCATGCCGCAAGCCTTCTTGCGTATTCCCGGGGATTTGCCAGAACCTCAATACTGATCATACTTCGCTGATTGAGTTGTACCGCAAAGCACGTGACATTCCAGGGGTGAAAAAAGTACTGATTGCTTCCGGTTTGCGCTATGACTTGGCCGTTGAGTCACCTGAGTATGTGCGAGAGCTGGTTACTCATCACGTCGGCGGTTATCTGAAGATTGCTCCCGAGCACACTGAAGAAGGCCCGCTTGAGCACATGATGAAGCCTGGTATTGGCAGTTATGAGCGTTTCCGTAAAATGTTTGAACGTTTCTCTAAAGAGGCGGGTAAAGAACAGTATTTAATCCCTTATTTTATTGCTGCTCACCCGGGCACAACTGATAAGGACATGCTCAACTTGGCCTTATGGTTGAAAAGTAATAACTTCCGTGCTGACCAAGTGCAGGCGTTTTACCCTTCACCCATGGCGACCGCTACGGCGATGTATCACTCTGGGAAAAACCCACTGCGCAAAGTGACCTATAAAAGCTCAGCGATGGACATTGTCAAAAGTGAGGAGCAGCGTCGTTTACATAAAGCGTTCTTGCGCTATCACGACCCAAAATCTTGGTCACTGATCCGCGAAGCGTTAATTCGTATGGGTCGTGCTGATTTAATTGGTGACAGTAAAAATCATCTGATTCCTGCTCAGCAACCTGAAGCTGACGGTTACCGCAGTGCGCGCCGTAAAAACTCAACTCCAGCGAAAGGTGAGAAAACCGCGCGTCCATTGCTCACTCAGCACACTGGTTTACCGCCACGAGCGACAGGCGCAGCCGATGATAAGCCGCAGTGGCATAAACGCGAGCAAGCTAAAGCCGCGGCTGAAGCCAAGCTACGTGCTGACAGAAGCAAGAAACCTGCAGCGAAAGGCGGCAAGCGTAGCTCGCCGGCTAAGCCACGCTAGTCATACAAGGTTCTTGAAGTACGGCGCATGATTCTTTGCCTTGCAAGGAATGCCCACTCGATGCGTAGCGTTCACTCGAATGCAACATCACTGCTCATTGAGCAGCGTGTGGGTGACCTGGCAAGCGTAGTCATGGATGACGCAGCGCCCGAATCGAGACGGAGTCTCGTGAGGGATAAACGACATTCACACACTGCGACATGCACATAGACATCTAAACACTTTGCTTTAGATCTGCACGTAACGTACTTCGGGGTAAGTGTTAATCCGTCGATGAACCCATCCAGGGTTCAACTCCGGCATTCGCCATCCCTAGCTCACTCACCACACCCACCCCGAAGTACTCGTTGACCACTTGCAGGGCTTGCACTATTGCAGCCTGAATAAGTTGCATAGATGTTTAATGATCTAATCATTTTAAAAAGCCGTACTCCATATTGGCAAACAACATCACTGACCAACGAGTATCTTGTTGCTGTCGCGACCAGCGGAGCCAAGGATGGCGCAGCCTCGAATCGGGTCAGGATGACCCGTTGAGAGAAAAGCGACAGCAACAAGGTACGGCATGCGCATATCGCTCTGGATACTCTGCAATGTTAAAGACACTCAGCCTATGCATCGGATTAAAACGCAGTCGCTGGCATGGCCAGCTCATACAGGGTTCGAAGCTCTGGTTGATCATGTGCAGGGTTTGTACTATTGCAACTCAGCCAGAATTTCAAACGAACGCAAGCGATCAGCGTGCTCATACAAATCACAGGTAAAGATCAGCTCATCGGCTTGAGTATGCTGCAATAACACCTGCATTTTCTGCTCAATCGTCTCAGCACTACCAATCATCGCCATGCTTAAAAACTCATTTACAGTCTGCTCCTCATGCGGCTTCCACAAGCCTTGCATACTCTCTACTGGCGGGCGCATCAGCATACTTTGACCACGGATCAAAGCCAAAATACGCTGATACGTCGTAGTCGCCAAATACTCAGCACGAGCATCCGTTTGCGCAGCAACCAAAGGAATGCCCAGCATCACATACGGCTTATCCAAAACTGCCGAAGGCTTAAAGTGACGACGATACAACTCAATCGCCTGCATCATCATGCGTGGTGCAAAATGCGAAGCAAAGGAATACGGCAAACCCTTCTCCGCCGCCAACTGCGCGCTAAATAAGCTGGAGCCCAACAACCAAATCGGCACATGACTATCCACACCTGGCATCGCAATCACTTGCTGATCGGAATTTCGCGGGCCTAAGAATTTTTGCAGTTCAGCCACATCTTCAGGAAAGTCATCCGAACTTCCGCTACGGTCTCTACGCAACGCCCTTGCGGTCAATGGATCGGTGCCCGGCGCACGACCAAGCCCCAAATCAATCCGCCCCGGATACAATGCTTCCAATGTACCAAACTGCTCAGCAATCACTAACGGGGCGTGATTAGGCAGCATGATTCCACCAGCACCCACTCGAATACGCTGCGTACCGGCAGCCAGATAACCAATCAACACAGAAGTCGCCGAACTAACAATGGCATCCATATTGTGATGTTCTGCCACCCAAAAACGATTAAAACCTAAAGTTTCAACATGTTGAGCCAAAGCCAATGAACGCTGCAAGGCTGGCGCTGGACCTTGATCTGTATCTTTGCGCGAAGCCAAATCCAATACCGAAAAAGCCACTTTTTGCTGATTACTCATAGCATTGTTCCTCATACATAAACCAATTGGACACTAGTGTACCAGCATCACATTAAGACCTTATGAGTGCTACCATAGCCGCCCCATCGCAGTCTTGACAGCAGCCATGCAAAACAAATATCTAGCAGACCAATCCCTACCACGCGCTTTATTTAGCATGACTTGGCCAATGCTGTTTGGCACCGTCGCGCTAATGAGCTTTCAGTTGGTCGACAGTATTTTTATCAGTATGCTCGGCATGCAACCTTTGGCGGCATTAGGCTTCACGCTGCCTCTGCATCAACTCCTGATCGGCGTGCAAATCGGTATCGGCATCGCCTCCACCGCACTCATTTCCCGCGCGCTTGGCGCAGACAACCCAGAACGAGCCAAATACTTAGGCGGGATTGTAGTGCTGACAGGTTGCTGCGTTTCTTTCATTTTATGTACGCTGATTTGGCTGCTACGCCTGCCTTTGCTCAGTGCTCTGGGCGCTAGCGCAGAACTCTTACCCTATACAGAAAACTATTGGTTGCCTTGGCTAACCAGCGCTTGGCTGGGCGCTTTTTTATATTTCGCCAACAGCATTTCCCGCGCCAATGGCGATACCAAGCTGCCGGGATTGATGATGGTGGTGACCAGCGTACTTAATATGCTGCTCGACCCCTTGTTTATTTTCACCTTTGATTTAGGCCTGGCTGGAGCAGCTTACGCCACTATTGTCGCTTGCTTAACCGGCGCAACAATTATGTATTGGCGGATCCTCAAGCGGCACTGGTTGGCTTTTGATCCCAGCAAGCTCGCCATCGGCCCAGCCTTACGCGATATTTTCCAAACCAGTGCCCCAGCGATGCTAAGCCAACTGATGCCCGGCACAGCTGCATTAATGGCGACACGTCTAGTTGCGGGGTTTGGTGGCTCCGCCATTGCGGCATGGACCTTAGGCAGCCGTCTCGAACTCTTCTCAATTGTGATTGTGCTGTCGTTGACCATGGCACTGCCGCCGATGGTTGGCCGCTTATTGGGTTCAAAACAATTAGAACGTGTCCACAGTCTCGTACTGATTGCCGTACGCTTTGTCATCGGCCTACAGGTTGTCATTGCTTTATTTTGGATGGCCAGTCGCTGGTGGATAGCTCCGGCACTGGCGCCCAACCAAGCCACTGAAGTCTATCTAATGAGCTATATGCTCTGGGTACCCATCAGTTACGCTGCACTGGGCGTTTGCATGTTGATGGTCTCGGTGTGTAATGCGCTAGGTATGCCGATGCGCGCAGTATGCATCTCGACCCTGCGCTTGTTTGTTTGCTACTTACCTGCGCTGTGGATTGGCGCCAGTTTGGCAGGCATGAGCGGCCTATATATTGGCGTACTCATCGGTAATATTGCGGCAGGCATATTAGCCTGGCAACTGTATCGCCATGGCTTACGCCATCTACAACCGGCCAAGTAACCTCTGAAAAACTTCATCAGTAGCACAATAAAAAACCCGCTAGCTTGCGGGTTTTTTATTGAACAGCAGGTAAAGCTGAATCAAAGCGCGTTTAAACCACGCTGCACATCCGCTTGAATATCAGCAAAGTCTTCTAAACCCACAGCAATACGAATTAAACCATCATGAATACCGGCTTTCTCACGCTCGGCAGCCGGTAAGCGGCCGTGTGTGGTGGTGCCAGGGTGAGTAATAGTGGTTTTGGTATCGCCAAGATTAGCGGTAATCGAGATCATTTGCGTGGCATCAATAAAGCGCCATGCCGCCTCTTTCCCACCTTCGACCTCAAAACTCACGACCGCGCCAAAACCACTTTGCTGCTGCTTAGCCAACTCGTGCTGCGGATGGCTGGCTAAACCTGAGTAATAGACTCTGGTGACTTTGGCTTGCTGCTCAAGCCACTCGGCGAGTTGCTGAGCACTTTGACAATGTGCATTCATCCGTAAGCGTAAAGTTTCAAGACCCTTCAAGAATACCCAAGCATTAAATGGGCTCATAGTTGGGCCTGCAGTGCGCAAGAAACCGACCACTTCTTTCATTAACTCAGCACTGCCTAAAACCGCACCACCCAAGCAACGACCCTGCCCGTCAATGTATTTCGTCGCCGAGTGGATAACAATGTCAGCGCCAAGAACTAATGGCTTTTGCAAAACTGGCGTGCAAAAACAGTTATCAACAACCAGTAAAGCATTGGCGGCATGCGCAATCTTACTCAGTGCTCGAATATCAGCCAGCTCAGCTAGAGGATTGGACGGCGACTCGACAAACAGCAACTTGGTTTTCTCAGTACAAGCGGCTTGCCAAGCGTCTAAATCATCAATCGGTACATAGGTGATCTGAATGCCAAAACGCGCGCAGTACTTGTCAAATAAACTGACTGAAGCACCAAAGATGCTGCGTGAGACTAAGACTTGATCACCCATCACGCACAAGCTCATCACCGTCGCTAAAATCGCTGACATGCCTGAGGCTGTCGCTACGCACTTCTGAGCACCCTCTAAGGCAGCCAGGCGCTCTTCAAAAGTACGTACGGTTGGATTGGTGTAGCGTGAATAAACGTTACCATCACGATCACCAGCAAAGGTTGCCGCCGCATCAGCTGCACTGCGAAATACGTAGCTTGAGGTGGTGAAAATCGCCTCACCGTGCTCAGCTTCAAAACTGCGATGCTGCCCTGCACGCACAGCGAGCGTATCAAAACCTGCATCACTGAGTTCACTATTGAGCCGACCTGCTTGCCAATCCGTCTTCATGACTTGCACCTTATTCACTTAAATAACTGGCAGAGCACCGCGTGTTAAACAGCGCCCTGATTTGCAATGCGGTAACATTAACGTCCCGCTTAAAAGATCAGCGTCTTAGCTGTTATGCAAACCGATGGTGGCATGGTTGACTTGCTCTCCAGCTAACTCAAAATCATTACGCTCGCTCTCAATACGTTGCAAATACTGCTGATCAATATCGCCAGTCACATAGACGCCATCAAACACAGCACAATCATATTGATCAATTTTGATTTTTCCACCGCTCACTGAATCGATCAAGTCTTCCAAGTCTTGATAGACCAGCCAATCGGCTCCAATCAAATCAGCTACTTCTTCAGTGCTACGGTTATGCGCAATCAACTCATGTACGCTTGGCATATCAATGCCATACACATTTGGGTAGCGCACAGCCGGTGCTGCAGAGCAGAAATAAACATTCTTGGCTCCCGCTTCGCGAGCCATCTGAATGATTTGCTTACAAGTCGTGCCGCGTACGATGGAGTCATCCACGAGCATGACGTTCTTACCGCGAAACTCTAACTCAATCGCATTGAGCTTTTGACGAACTGATTTTTTCCGCTCTGCCTGACCTGGCATGATAAAGGTACGACCGATATAACGGTTTTTTACAAAACCTTCCCGGTATTTCACACCTAAGCGGTTAGCTAACTCAAGCGCTGAGGTGCGACTGGTGTCAGGGATTGGAATAACCACATCAATATCGTGCTCTGGGCGTTCGCGTAGAATTTTATCAGCGAGCTTCTCACCCATGCGCAGGCGCGCTTTGTATACAGAAATGCCATCAATGATGGAGTCTGGACGGGCCAAATAAACGTGTTCAAAAATACATGGTGTCAATACTGGATTTGCCGCACATTGACGGGTATGCAATTGGCCATCTTCGGTAATGTAAACTGCTTCACCCGGTGCCAAATCACGAATTAAAGTAAAGCCTAGGACATCCAAAGCCACGCTTTCAGAAGCGATCATGTATTCAACACCGGCATCGGTATGACGCTGGCCAAATACTATCGGGCGAATACCATTAGGATCACGGAAGCCCAGCACACCATAGCCAGTAATCATCGCAACCACGGCGTAGCCACCACGGCAACGCTCATGCACGCGCGTGACTGCAGCAAACACATCTTCTTCAGTCGGCTGTAACTTGCCACGCGTGCTCAACTCATGAGCAAATACGTTAAGCAGCACTTCAGAATCGGAGTTGGTGTTTACATGACGCAAATCAGATTGGTAAATTTCTTGAGCCAACTGCTTTACGTTAGTTAAGTTACCGTTATGCGCTAAGGTGATGCCGTATGGCGAGTTGACATAAAAGGGCTGCGCTTCTGCACTACTCGAACTGCCTGCAGTTGGATAGCGAATATGGCCAATGCCAACATTACCAATCAGCTCTTTCATATGGCGGGTGCGAAATACATCACGCACTAAGCCATTGTCTTTGCGTAGAAACAAACGTCCATTCTGAGTTGTCACCATTCCAGCGGCATCTTGGCCACGGTGCTGAAGTACGGTAAGCGCATCATACAGCGCTTGATTAACATTTGATTTGCCTACAATACCGACAATGCCACACATGAAACGCGACCCCTGCTATGTCATTCTAAATGTAGACAGCCATAAGACTAACAACTGCCTGTTGTGCACTCACTGCTGAGCATTAAGTGCTGTAGTGACCCACTGCCCGGAGAAACCTAAAATCAGGTTTTTTGACCAGTCAGCTATCAATAGAAAATGCGGAACCAAAGTAGATTGTTGCCACCAAGAGTCTTGCTCAACCGGTGCCAAACTCAACAATCCGACCAATATCACCACTAAAAACAGTCCGCGCGCAGCACCAAACACCATTCCCAGCAAACGGTCAGTGCCGGTTAAGCCTGTCGCTCGAATCAGTTGTGCTAATAGAAAATTAATCAGGCCGCCGACTAACAGCGTCACTACAAATAATAAGGCGCATGCAGCAATGGTACGCACTGAAGGAATATCAATATAAGGCTGCAAATGATGGGCTAGGCTACCGCCAAACATCCAAGCAACAACGCCCGCAAAAATCCAGATAACCAGCGACAACGCTTCTTTAACAAAACCGCGACTGAGGCTGATCAAAGATGAAATCACAACGATGCCAAGGATAACCAGATCAACCCAATTGAAAGACACGGAATAAACTACCTGCTGTATAAAGTCAGCATTTTAACAGAGCTACTCATGACTGATAAGCGCTTGTTACTGTTTTAATGCTGAATATGCATTTAAGGCTGGTAGCGCACGACAAAACACTCTTGTTTTTCACGGGCTTTTAGACTTTTACACATCGACTGTGCATCGGTTTCCTTGACCAACGGGCCAATCAAAACACGGTGCACGCCATCGCTGCTGCGCACATAAGCATTGTATTGCTTTTGGCGATAGGTATCGCGCAGTGCTTCAGCGTTGGCTTTATTGGTGAGACTAGCCAACTGTACAGACCAAGAAACAGGCAGGTTGTTTTTATCAATTCCTGGAGCAATGACGGGCTGCTCAGGCTTTTTGCTAACGGGCTGAGTCACAACAGGCTTAACTGGTTGCGCTACGACAGGATCTGCTGGCGCAGGCTCCACAGCGACAGGCTGAGCTGGCGCACTGTCAGTTGTGAGAGGTTGTTCAGTAATCACCGCACCATCCCACTCATCATCGATCACTGGTTCTGGTACAGCAACTTCGGTAACTGGGTATTGCGGTTGCTCAGGCACGACAGGCATTGGCGGCGCTTCTACAACAATCTTGCGGGCAGGATCTTCTTGCTTGAGCAGCATCGGTAAAAAAATTACTGCTAATGCAATCAGTACCAATGCACCGACAATGCGTTGTTTGAGCTTGCTTTCTGCACCTGCCATATTCGCCTCATTTTTATCATGCGCTGTATAAAACAGCTGGTCTAAAAAATCTACTTAAGCACACTTGCTATGCTTTAACAACGCACAGGGCAATACTCTACAAACTTATTTATTGTTGCCGCTCCAGCCACAGTAATGCTTCAGCAACAGTGTAGAAAGAGCCAAAGATAATAATTTGATCATCTGCAGTGGCCTGGACGCACTGCGCCTCTATTGCTTGAGCAATATTGCCATAACTCGCAACAACAGCCTGGCGGGCTTCTAGAGCACCGTGCAAAGACTCAACACGGCAAGAGCGCGATGTTGGTAACGGTGCTACCGCCCAATTGCCAATCTGCGCTTGCATGCAATCGAGAACACCCGATAGGTCCTTATCATCGAGTACTCCCAAGACAGCGAGGCGTCGACCTTTGATAGGCTGCGCAGCCAAACGTGTCGCCAAATAATGCGCAGCATGCGGGTTGTGCGCAACATCTAGCAGCAAAGACAATGAGCGCGATTGCCATTGCACAGTCACGTTTTGCAGTCGACCTTGCATTGTCGCTTGGCATAACGAATCAATCAGCACCTGCGGTTGCCAAGGCAAATCAAGCAGCGCATAAGCCTGTAGCGCAACAGCGGCATTTTCAACGGGCAAACTGAGCAAGGGAATATCTTGCAGATAAATAGGGTTACCCTGTCCATCTAAGCCGCGCCAATGCCAAACATGCTCACTTAATGCCAAGTCGAAATCACGACCACGTAGCACTAAAGGTGTTTTCAATAAAGCTGCACGCGTAAGCAATTGCTCAGGCGGATCAATATCACCACAGACTGCCGGTAACTCCGGACGGAAAATACCGGCTTTTTCATAGGCTACCGAATCGCGGGTATCGCCGAGCCAGTCTTTATGATCAATGCCAATGCTCGTGACGACAGCAACGTCTGCATCGATAATATTAACTGCATCCAGACGACCACCTAGACCGACCTCAAGAATAACCACATCCAGCGAGCTTTGTGCGAACAGCCAAAAAGCGGCCAAGGTACCCATTTCAAAATAGGTCAAACTGACTTCAGCGCGAGCTTCTTCTACTGCAGTAAAAGCTGCACACAGCTGCGTATCACTGACTTCTTCAGCATTGATCCGTACGCGCTCGTTGTAACGCAACAAGTGCGGCGAACTGTAAACACCAACGCTAAGCCCCTGCCCAGCAACCAGACTGGCCAATAACGCGCAGGTTGAGCCCTTGCCATTGGTGCCCGTCACAGTGATAATTTTTTTTGCAAGATGCGGTAATCTCAAGCGCTGAGCAACTTCTTGCACTCGCGCCAAGCCCATATCAATCTCATTGGGGTGCAATTGCTCTAAATAACTTAGCCACTGTTTGAGATTACGCGTATTCATATCAATTAGACTTGAGCGTCAGCAGTTGGACTGGGAGCCGCATCAGTCGCATCAACTGCTTCCATATCCATCGTTGGAATTGATGGAGAGTTCATCAGTTGACGTAGCACACTGGCTACCCGTGAACGCAATTCGCAGCGCGGAATAATCATATCAATCGCACCGTGATCGAGTAAGAATTCACTGCGCTGGAACCCTTCAGGCAGTTTCTCACGTACAGTCTGTTCAATAACCCGTGGACCCGCGAAACCTATCAATGCTTTCGGCTCAGCCACGATGACATCGCCAAGCATCGCTAAACTGGCTGACACGCCACCGTAAACAGGGTCAGTCAACACCGAGATAAAAGGAATACCTTCTTCACGTAAACGCGCAAGTACGGCAGACGTTTTCGCCATTTGCATTAAAGAAATCAGTGCTTCTTGCATACGTGCACCGCCAGAGGCAGAAAAACACACAAATGGGCAGCGCTGCTCTAATGCAACGTTTGCTGCTTGGACAAAACGCTCACCAACGATTGCACCCATCGAGCCACCCATAAAGGCAAACTCAAACGCAGCAGCGACCACCGGCATGCCTTCCAAAGTACCACTAAGGGCAATCAATGCGTCTTTTTCGCCAGTTTGCTTCTGTGCAGCGACAAGACGGTCTTTATACCTTTTGCTGTCGCGGAATTTAATTCGATCAACCGGCTCAAGGTCGGCAGCAATTTCTTCACGACCTTCTTTATCTAAAAAGATGTCTAAGCGTGTACGTGCATTAATGCGCATATGATGCTGACACTTCGGACATACATCTAAGGTTTTCTCGAGCTCAGGCTTGTATAAAACCGCATCGCACGATGGGCACTTATGCCATAAGCCTTCAGGTACTGAACTTTTCTTAGTTTCAGAACGCATGATTGATGGAATCAATTTATCGACTAACCAGTTGCTCATCAGTTGTCTACTCCGCCTAGAGGCCAGTGACAATGCACTGCGCCTTTATTATTTGTTTAATAATGATCAGGTTACTGACGGCTTGCTAACCTAAGCCGTCACATCGCTGAGCATTTTTCATTTGCACAGCATATAAGAATTTGCGCATTTTATCTGCGTCTTTAAGGCCTGGGCTGCTTTCTACGCCACCACTGACATCAACCGCCCAAGGCTGCACCTGCTGCATCGCCTGACTGACATTATCCGCATGTAAACCCCCAGCGAGAATTAGCGGTTTGGCTAAATTGTCAGGGATTGCCGACCAATCAAAGCGCTCACCTGTGCCGCCATGAATGCCTGGAACCCATGCATCCAGCAAAATACCTTGTGCGGTGCTGTATTGAGCAGCACGCGCAGCAATATCAACACCTGGCTGCATACGTAGAGCACGGTAATAAGGTCTAGAAAACCCTTCGCAGTCAGCAGGTGTTTCATCGCCATGAAATTGCAGAACATCCAAGGGTAACTGACTTAGCAGTGTTTCTATCTCCGCACGAGGCGCATTGACAAACAACCCCACCGTGCTGATAAAAGGTGGCAAAGCAGCAATGATTTTTTCTGCCTGGGCCACACTGACAGCTCTTGGGCTTTTGGGATAAAACACCAGACCAATCGCATCAACACCAGCTTGCGCAGCAGCCAATGCATCTTCGACACGAGTAATACCGCAAATTTTAGTTCGTATTCGCACAGATACTCTCTTTCTCTTCACTCAAAAAGTCAGGTAGACCTGAAAGAAAATGTGGCCCCAGATAGCGTTTAGGCAACTTAAACTGCTCTGGATACTCAACTTGCACCAGATACAGTCCATGCGGCGCAGCAGTCACGCCACCTTTTTTACGATCACAACTCTCCAGCACGGCTCGCGCCCACTCAATCGGGCGTTCACCAGCGCCGATCATCATCAAGACACCGGCCAAATTGCGTACCATGTGGTGCAAAAAAGCATTGGCGCGCACATCAATAATGATCAGCTTGCCAAATTCAAGTAACTCTAAATGGTGAATGGTGCGCACCGGCGATTTTGCTTGGCATTCGCTGGCACGCAGAGCATTAAAATTATGCGTACCAACAAAACATCGCGCCGCTTCGCGCATTTTTTCGATATCAAGCACCTGGTGCGTCCAAGTCACCTCTTCTGCTAAATGCGCTGGACGCACCTCATTACTGTAAATAACGTAACGATAACGCCGCGCCATCGCACTGAAGCGTGAGTGAAACTCAAGTGGCATGGCTTGCGCCCAAGTCACACTGATATCTTTTGGCAAGTAGCGATTGGCGCCCATCACCCAAGAGCGCATCGGTCGCTGTACCGATGTGTCAAAGTGAATCACCTGATTACAGGCATGCACCATCGCATCGGTGCGCCCAGCACAACTAATGCGCACAGGCAAACCAGCATTGATCTGCTGCAAAGCGTCTTCAAGAAAGCCTTGAATACTGGGTGTGCCGGCACTTTGCAGCTGAAAGCCACGATAGTTAGCACCTTTGTACTCAACACCTAATACAATTCTAGAAACGCCAGCGGCAGCCTCTTGGGCTGCCGCTGGCGTTGTTTCAGTTAGCATGAACTATCCTAATTGAGCGATCATTTCACGTGCTTCATCTTGTTGCGCAGGCGTGCCTTCAGCAACTACCTCGTCAAGAATGTCACGCGCACCTTCAGCATCACCCATCTCGACATACGCACGAGCCAGGTCAAGCTTAGTTGCTGTTTCATCAGTACCGGCCAACATGCCGAAATCATCATCTAATCCATCTAAGTCTTGGAAATCATCAGCACCCACCAATGAACCAGTTGCTGTCTCGGATGATGAGATCCCAGAAGCACTCTCCAAGGTATCTACAGCTGGAGCTTTTGCCGATGTGTTTAATTCCAAGGTGTCATCACTGAGACCAGAAGTCAGATTATCCAGCTCTGCGCTAACCTCATCTAATTGCATACTGAAATCGCTGTCGAGCTGATTGTCAGTTTCAAAGTTAAACTCATCGTCAAGCTCAAAGCTTGGCGATTCTGTATTTTGCGTAGCCGGCAAATCAAACTCAAGATCAGAAAGCGATAGGTCAGCTAAATTGTCTTGCTCAGTAGCTACTGGTTTACTTTCAACTGCAGCATCTAGGTCAAAATTAAAATCACTGAGGCTATTTTCTATGCTTTGAGGCTGAACTTGCGCGGCAGAATCATCATCTAAAGAAAGATCGAGATCAGCATCAAAACTAAAGTCACTGCCGGCGGCTTTAACATCTGCCTCAGTTTCTGCAAGCAATGCTGAAAGATCGTCTAACTCAGTCGCTACAGTTGAGTCACTAACGTTCACATCTGCCGGCAAATCAAGCGTCAGATCGTTTAAATCAAAATCATCAAAAGCACTGCTCTCTACGATATTTTCAACTTGTTCAGCATCAAACATCTGCGGATAACGCGCTTTAATTTGAGTAAGTTCTGCAGCCGCACCACCAATCTCAGAAATCTCCTGGATCTGACGAGCAAAACCATCACGATCTTCTAAGTCAGCGTAGACCTCAACCAGCTTTAGACGTAGATCAATACGCTGCGGCTCTTGGTCAATTGCTGCGCTTAACACGCTAGCTGCTTGATTAAAGCGGCCAAAACTTATGTAACTACTCGCTTCAGCAATAGGATCAGTTGCCTCTGCCTTAAACTGACTTTCAGTTGCTTTGGTTTCAAAATCAAACTCTTCGGCAAAAGATGAGTCAGTGTTATCGTCAACTTGGTTTAAGTCACTATCAGATAAGAAATCAGTATCCACTGATTCTTCTGCAACAACAGGCTGAGCACCATTTACTGATGGGTCGGTCAGTTGTGCATCGTAAAACTCAGCTTCTTTGCGCGCATTGCGACGCGAAATACCCATTAGCAACAAAAGCAGTGCTAAGACGGCACCACCACCCGCTGCAGCAAGTAACATCGGATCGTCCATAACCTTTTCGACTAGGCTCTTCTCTTCTTGCACAGGTACTGCTGCAGGAAGAGTTGCTTCAGGCTCCACGATCGGCTCAGGTTCCACAATAGGTTCAGGCTCAACTACCGGCTGCGGATCAACGGCTAACGTTTCAGCCTCTTGAGCTTCGATAACTTGATTCGGCTCTTCGACTATAGCCGCGACAGGCTCTACAGGCTCACTGGATTCAGCAGCTGTATTCTGAGTATCTTCTCCTGTTGTTGACGTACCATCATTAGCAGCAGTCAAGTCAGTTTCGGCTACTGGAGCGACCTCTAGGGTTTCAACCGGCGCATCTACTGAATTCTGCAGTTGAGCAAGCTGATTGTCTTTTAACTCAATTAAACGCTGTAGCTTTTCTAACTGACTATTGAGGTCGTCAACACGACTTTTGAGATCTTCATTCTCTAGTGCCGTTGAATCTAAGCGCTCTTTGGTTACTGCTAACTGATCTTGCACAGCTTTTGCATTCGCCCCATCACCTTGATCAGCAGCTTGTTGTGCTTGACCTGGTGCATCAGCAACCAATCTTAAGTTATCGGTCTTCTCAACAGTAGCAGGTGCGGCACCGGCTTCACTACGATGAGTTGCATCGAGCTGACGCTCAGCGCCTGTTTGTGCAACACGCTCTGTTTTCCAGCTCGTGTTTTGCTGTGCAACTTGAGCAATCGCTTCGGCACGACTGCGGCTGTTAATATCTTGTTCAGTTGGCAAGCGTAAAACTTGACCACTTTTCATCCGATTAATATTGCCATCTAAAAAAGCATTCGGATTTAAATCTTGAATCGCCAGCATGGTTTGATGCACTGATGCATTACCACCTACACGCGCAGCAATCTCCCATAAAGTATCATTTCTCTGAACACTATACTCAGAGCCTTGTAGAGCATTATTCGCCCGCGCTGCTGGCTGCTTTACTTGTGCAGTAGAAGTAGATGCTTGCGGCGCGCGAATCTGCTGCTGTACAGCAGGCGCAGAGCGGCTGACACTTGCGGGTTGAGGCGCATAAATGACTTGCTGCGGTTTATACAACGGCGGGTCTAGCAATACGGTGTATTCACGCAACAGGCGACCATTTGGCCACAAAATCTCTACTAAAAAGTTTAAATAAGGCTCTTTAACAGGGTTCGCACTCGTCACGCGAATGACGCTTTTCCCATTGGCGTTAAGCACTGGCGTAAACTTTAAACCAGTTAAGAAAAACTGCCGGTCAACGCCAGCCTTACTGAACTCTTCGGGCGAGGCCAACTGAGTTTTAATTTCAACTGAGGTTAAGTCACGTACTTCTAACAAAGAAATCTCAGCTTCAAGTGGCTGGTTTAAAGATGACTTAACGGACAGATCACCTAAACCCAAAGCATGACTCAGACCGGATGAAAACGCTGAAGCAGCAGCAACTGCCAACACCAATTTGCGAACTTGAAGCATATAGAGTTATCCCTTTTTATTCGTTCCGGATACCCGGAGGGTTTTGAATGTACTGCTCACAATCGTCATTAATTGACGGTCCCCGCCAGCGTCATTCAACCTGGTTCCGCTTTTGCAACTAGAAACATTATTCAGTCTAGTCGCTAAGTATCTTTTACGGATAGAGTTTTATCAACATTCAATCGACTTACTCAAGCCATATCAAGCCCGTTTTGCCATTATTATCAGACACACTGCACATTTTCAAACACTGATGCGGACTACTAAATAAATAGGCATACAAAAAGCAGGACAAAGCAGCTCTGCATGCCTATTATTTAATTTACCGCTCTAACAAAATACGCAACATTCTACGTAAAGGTTCTGCCGCGCCCCATAACAATTGGTCACCCACAGTAAAAGCACCTAAATAATGTGAGCCCATATTGAGTTTACGTAAACGACCAACTGGCACACTTAAAGTACCCGTCACCGCAGTCGGCGTTAACTCTTTCATGGTGATGTCTCGTTCATTCGGAACTAAGCGCACCCACGGATTATGTTGGCTGATCATATTTTCGATATCAGCCAAAGGCACATCTTTATTCAACTTAATAGTTAATGCCTGGCTGTGGCAGCGCATCGCACCGATACGCACACATAAACCATCCACTGGAATTGGATTTTTAAAACGACCCAGGATTTTGTTCGTTTCAGCTTGCGCTTTCCACTCTTCACGGCTTTGACCGTTCGGCAGAGCGGTATCGATCCAAGGAATTAAGCTGCCAGCCAGCGGCACACCAAAATGATCGGTCGGCAATTCATCACTGCGCTGCATTTGTGCAACTTTACGATCAATATCTAAAATCGCACTGGCAGGATCTTGCAATTCACTGGCGACTGCATTGTGAATACTACCCATTTGACGAATCAGCTCGCGCATATTTTGCGCACCAGCACCACTGGCTGCTTGATAGGTCATGGCACTCATCCATTCGACTAAGCCTGCTTCAAACAAGCCGCCCAAGCCCATCAGCATCAAACTAACAGTGCAGTTACCACCCACGTAATCTTTAACGCCAGCATCCAACGACTGATCCACAACCTTGCGGTTAACAGGATCCAGCACAATCACTGAGTTGTCCTTCATGCGCAAAGCCGATGCTGCGTCAATCCAATAACCATCCCAGCCTGCTTCACGCAGCTTAGGAAACACTTCATTGGTGTAGTCGCCGCCTTGGCAGGTCAAGATAACGTCTAGCGTTTTCAGCTCATTGATATCATAAGCATCTTTTAGCGCGGGAATATCTTTGCCAATTGCTGGCCCTTGCCCACCTACGTTCGAGGTAGTAAAGAATACCGGTTCAATTAAGTCGAAATCCCGTTCTTCGAGCATACGTTGCATGAGCACTGAGCCCACCATGCCACGCCAACCTACTAGACCTACACGTTTCATCACGACTACACCTATTGTTAAATTAATAATCCGCTCGCCGCTGTTCATCACGGCGTCGAACGGATGTATTGAGTTAAACGAGTTTACAGTTTTGCAAGCGCTGCGACTACTGCATCACCCATTTCAGCGGTGCCAACTTTGCGCATACCGGCGGAGAAGATATCACCGGTGCGCAAACCTTGATCCAGTACATCGCTGACCGCTTGTTCAATCGCATCCGCTGCAGCAATTTGATTGAAGCTGTAACGCAGCATCATTGACACCGACAAAATTGTTGCCAATGGGTTAGCAATGCCCTGTCCAGCAATATCCGGTGCTGAACCGTGGCATGGCTCATACATACCTTTGTTATTCGAATCCAATGACGCTGATGGCAGCATGCCGATGGAGCCGGTCAACATTGACGCTTGATCGGATAAAATATCGCCAAACAAGTTGTCGGTAACAATCACATCAAACTGCTTTGGCGCTCGCACCAACTGCATTGCGGCGTTATCAACATATAAATGGGTAAGCTCCACATCGGGATAGTCTTTACTCACTTCAATAACAACTTCACGCCATAAGCGGCTGGACTCCAGCACGTTAGCTTTATCTACAGAGCACAGTTTCTTGCTGCGTAAGCGCGCCATATCAAAACCGACTTTAGCAATACGGCGAATTTCGCTTTCGCTGTACGGCAGCGTATCAAACGCCATACGCTCACCATTTTCGAGCGTCACAGTATCACGCGGAGTGCCAAAATAAATGCCCCCGGTCAACTCACGGACAATTAGGATATCCAAACCTGATACAACTTCAGGTTTCAGTGTTGATGCTTCAGCCAGCTGTGGATACAAAATGGCTGGACGCAAGTTACCAAATAGACCTAACTCTGAACGGATTTTTAGCAAACCGCGCTCTGGGCGAATCGCACGATCTAAAGTGTCCCACTTAGGACCACCCACAGCACCTAAAAGTACCGCATCGACTTCACGTGCCAATGCTAAGGTTGAATCAGCCAAAGGTACGCCATGTTTATCAATCGCCGCACCACCGAGCTCGCCTTCAACCAGTTCAAAACCTAGGCTGTACTTTTCGTTAGCCAACTCTAAAACTTTGACCGCTTCAGACATGATTTCTGGACCGATGCCATCACCAGGTAACACAAGAATCTTTTTAGACATTTCAAATACTCAGCGCCACAGTGCTTCACACTACAGCGCAGTTAGTTAAATTAAAGTGCGCCAAACAACCATGGATTGGCTTTTTTATAACCGACTTCGAACTCACGAATCAGCTCAGCGTCTTGCAAAGTCAGACCGATATCATCCAAGCCATTAAGCAAGCAATGTTTACGGAAGGCATCCACTTCAAAAGAATACTGCACGCCATCAGGACGGGTCACGGTCTGCGCCGCAAGGTCGACGGTCAACTGATAGCCTTCAACGGCTTCTGCTTGAGCAAACAGCTCATTGACTTCATCAGCGGTTAACTCAATCGGCAACAGGCCATTTTTAAAGCTGTTGTTGTAGAAAATATCGGCAAAGCTTGGCGCGATAATCGTGCGAAAACCATACTCCTCTAGCGCCCATGGCGCGTGCTCACGACTCGAGCCACAACCAAAGTTTTCTTGCGCCAGCAACACGCTCGCACCTTGGTAACGTGGCTGATTGAGAACAAAATCAGTATTGATTGGGCGCTGACTATTGTCTTGATCAGGCTGGCCTTCATCAAGGTAGCGCCACTCATCAAATAAGTTCGGGCCAAAACCGGTGCGCTTAATGGATTTCAAAAACTGCTTCGGAATGATTTGGTCAGTGTCAACGTTGGCACGGTCCAACGGAGCAACTAAACCCTGATGTTGAGTAAAGGCTTTCATGCTTATGCTCCCTCGTTCATTAATTCACGCACATCAACAAAGTGGCCTTTCACTGCAGCAGCGGCAGCCATCGCTGGACTGACTAAGTGCGTCCTTCCGCCATTGCCCTGACGGCCTTCAAAGTTACGGTTAGAGGTTGAAGCACAATGCTCACCACTGCCCAATTTATCGGGATTCATGGCCAAGCACATGGAGCAACCTGGCTCGCGCCATTCAAAACCAGCCTCTAGGAAAATCTTATCTAAACCTTCTTCTTCAGCTTGTTTCTTCACTAAACCAGAACCCGGTACAACCAAGGCCTGAATCACATTACTGGCGACTTTACGGCCTTTCGCCACGGCTGCAGCGGCGCGTAAGTCTTCAATGCGTGAGTTGGTGCACGAACCAATAAATACGCGGTCGACTTTAATGTCAGTAATGGCTTGGTTGGCGGTTAAGCCCATGTACTTCAATGCACGGGTAATCGAATCGCGTTTGGTTGGATCAGATTCTTTTTCAGGATCTGGCACATTAGCATCGACTGGCAAGACCATTTCTGGTGACGTACCCCAGCTCACTTGCGGGATAATATCTTCAGCACGCATCTCAACGATGGTGTCAAAGTGTGCGTCAGCGTCAGAGACTAAATCTTGCCAAGCGGCTACTGCTGCATCCCAATCCGCGCCTTTAGGTGCATAAGGACGGCCTTCAACGTAGTCGATAGTTTTCTGATCCACCGCGACCATACCGACGCGGGCACCGGCTTCGATCGACATATTACATAAGGTCATGCGACCTTCCATCGACAGTTCACGAATCGCGCTACCGGCAAACTCCAGCGCATGACCGTTACCACCAGCAGTACCAATTTTGCCAATAATGGCTAAAACAATATCTTTTGCGGTGACGCCTGCCGGCACTTTGCCTTCAACACGCACTTGCATGTTTTTCATTTTCTTAGCGACTAAGCACTGAGTGGCCAACACATGCTCAACTTCAGAGGTACCGATACCGTGCGCCAAAGCAGCAAAAGCACCATGGGTTGAAGTGTGTGAGTCACCGCACACCACTGTCATACCCGGCAAGGTTGCACCCTGCTCTGGTCCAATTACATGCACGATACCTTGACGCACATCGTTCATTTTAAACTGCAGGATGCCGTACTCATCGCAGTTGTCATCCAGCGTTTGCACTTGGATACGTGAGACATTATCCGCAATCGCGGCAATCCCGCCGTCACGTTCTTTCTTAGTGGTCGGCACGTTATGGTCTGGCGTGGCAATATTGGCATCAATGCGCCAAGGTTTACGACCCGCTAAGCGCAAGCCTTCAAACGCCTGCGGTGAAGTTACTTCGTGCAAAATATGGCGGTCGATGTAAATCAACGAAGAGCCGTCATCGCGGCGTTTAACTTCGTGCATCTCCCACAACTTGTCGTACAGCGTTTTTCCAGCCATTAGACCGTCCTCATCAGTGTTATGTGCAGCGATTCGAGTTCACCAACTGCTTATGCCTCTATCCTATGAACTTTGTTGCAATAACTCAAATCGATATTTCTTATTCATTAGATTCCATTTTGGAATAGCAGTATAGTTCAAGCACCCTGTTTAGATGATTTGAGAGCAGCTTATGGACCTCGCCAGCTTGCAAACCTTTATTGCCATCGCCGAACAACGCAGCTTTTCTTTAGCGGGCGAGCGCTTGCATGTCACCCAGCCCGCAGTCAGTAAGCGCGTCGCCAGTCTTGAAGAGCAACTGGGCGTACGTTTGTTTGATCGCGTGGGCCGCGAGACACGCTTAACTGAAGCAGGACAAGCGCTATTGCCGCGCGCCTATCGCATCGTCAATGAACTGGACGATGCACGTCGTGCTTTAAGCAATCTCAGCGGCACGGTCAGCGGGCGCTTAAGTGTCGCCACCAGTCACCACATTGGTCTACGTCGCCTACCGCCGTTACTGCGAGCGTTCACTAAAAGCTATCCAGAAGTCATGCTGGATATTCGCTTTCTTGATTCAGAAGTGGCCTACGCCGATGTTCTGCACGGGCGTTGTGAGCTGGCCATTATTACCTTGTCACCGCACTGTGAAGCGCCATTAAAAGCGGTAAAAGTTTGGCAAGATGATTTAGATTTTGTCGTCGCCCCCGATCACCCGCTGGCGCAGCGTAAACGCATTAGCCTTGCTGATTTATGCGCTTATCCTGCCGTGT
The DNA here is from genome assembly GCF_000421765.1 of Denitrificimonas caeni DSM 24390. Classification (GTDB taxonomy): domain Bacteria; phylum Pseudomonadota; class Gammaproteobacteria; order Pseudomonadales; family Pseudomonadaceae; genus Denitrificimonas; species Denitrificimonas caeni. The sequence goes on from NZ_ATXQ01000005.1 coordinate 82,352, forward strand.
TTCCAGGCAGCCATACCTTTACCCGAAAAATTGCTTTGCAGTTGTTTGATCAAGCCGGTCTCACCCCCAATATCAGCATGAGTACCAACTATATGGAAACCATTAAAATGATGGTCTCGATTGGTTTGGCCTGGAGTGTCTTGCCGCACAGCATGCTGGATGAGTCGGTAGTGCGTTTGCCTATTACTGACGCTTATTTGAGTCGCGATTTGGGCTATATCGTGCACACCGAGCGCACGCTGTCGAATGCCGCGCAGGCGTTTATGCAGATGCTCAGCAACACCGATAGTAACGCCGTGATAGTGGATGCAGCCGGCTAAAGGCTTGCTACCGGGCTGCTGAGAAATTTGCGGGCAAGCGACCCGCGCTCCCAAAAAAATGCATGTAAATCTAGTCAACAATAATAATGGTCAACGAGCACTGTGCTGGGTCTGTGGTCAGCGTAGCCATGGATGGCGCAGCGCCCGAATCGAGACAGGATGTCTCGTTGAGGGATAAACAGACTTAGCGCAGTGCGGTATGTGCAATAAAAACAAACGCGGCATACTTCATGTCAACCTAAAACAATCACGAGACTGCCGCCCTGCATCGCGAATAAATTTCGCTCCTACAGTTTCGCTCCAGTTAAGCATCAAGATACTGCAACTCACCTGGCATAAAGCCAAAGAGCGGATCAATCTCTACGCAATCAGTCACTTTACGTAATTGATTAAACAACTGCTGTGCTTCTGGATAGTTACGCGTGAGCATGGCTAGCCACTGTTTCAGACGACCTGGCGCACTGCGCGGGGTTAACGACAAACGCACTTGTCGCCAGAACTCACGCAGCATCGGTTGCAGCTCTTGCCAAGTCTTTAGCTGATATTCAATCCCATCACGTGCGCAGGCAATTTGTTTAGCGAGATCTGGGCGCGACACCAAGCCACGACCGAGCATAACGTGATCAACGCCACTGACTGCACGGCAGCGATACCAATCATCTAACGTCCAAATATCACCATTGGCAAACACTGGAATACTGACGACATCCTGCACTTTCGCCACCCATTCCCAATGCGCAGGCGGTTTATAACCATCGATTTTGGTGCGCGCATGCACGACGATTTGCGCCGAACCGCCTGCCGCTAAAGCACGTGCAGAATCCATCGCACCATCGGGGCTGTCATAGCCTAAACGCATTTTAGTGGTCAGCGGAATATGGGCTGGCATACCCGCTCGCACCGCTTCAACAATCTTATAAAGCACTTCAGGTTCACGCAATAAGATCGCGCCACCATTAGAGTTATTCACAGTTTTTGCTGGGCAGCCAAAGTTCAGATCAATCACCGGAGCACCCAACTCACAGGCTTTGGCGGCGTTATCGGCAAGGGCTTGCGGGTCAGAGCCTAGCAGTTGCACACGCAATGGCGTGCCTGCTGGCGTTTTTGCGCCCTGCTCCAGTTCGGGCGCTAAACGCTGATAACTGCGCGTCGGTAAGAGCTGGTCGGTGATGCGCACAAACTCGGTTACGCACCAATCAATGCCACCCTGTTCGGTCAACACATCACGCAGAATATGATCGACCAAACCTTCCATCGGCGCTAAAGCAATTTGCACAGAACATCACTCACAAGTAATCAGGCGCCTAGTGTAAACGCCAGTCAAATAGAAGGGTATTGAATTTAATTTGGCTCTTTTAAAAGCAGCTTTGACTCAGGGTAAAGGCAGTCGTTGATCGCGCAACCAGGGAGCAAGAGTTACTCGGGCTGCATCACTACGCCATAACCCTTAATAAACTCCGCAGGCATCCGCTTCGGTCGCCCCGTCGAGAGCTCAATACAGACAAAGGTGGTTCTTGCCCGCAATAAGGTTACGCCATCAGCGGCGCGCACCAACTGAAATAAACGGTCCATCTTCAAGCGCTGATCAGAGCTGATAATCCAAGTTGCCATTTCCAACGCTTCATCAGCATAGGCGCTGGCTAGATAATCGATCTCATGACGCAGCACCGCCATGCCACGATCAAGCGCTTGGTACTCAGCAAAACCCAAACCTAAGTGTTTGGAGTGCTCCCAAGCACACTGCTCCATCCACTGCACGTACACAGCATTATTGACGTGTTCAAACTCATCAATATCGTCTGACTGCACGCACAGCGGTAATACATAGGGTTCAGGTCGATCCCAACTCATGTTAAGGATTCCAAATGCCCTGCCATGGCGCAGGCTTCACGTGCCAGCTTAGTGATTTGATCCCACGCTTGCGCCTGCACCAAACTTGCAGGCGCAATCCAAGTACCTCCGCAACAAGCCACATTCGGCAAGCTCAAATAACTCAACAGGTTATCGCGCGTCACACCGCCGGTTGGGCAAAAACTGATGCCACTAAAGGGGCCTTTAAAACTATTGAGCATGCGCACACTCGCGCCACCATTGGCTGGGAACAACTTCAAGGAGCGGTATCCATGCTCCAAAGCTGACAACACCTCTGAGGGCGTCATCACTGCAGGCAAATACGGCAGTTCTGTTTCTTGTGCGGCAAGCGCTAAACGTTCAGTAAAACCCGGACTGACGGCAAACTGTGCGCCGGCATCCATCACTTGTGCAAACTGCTCGGCATGAATAACAGTACCCGCGCCAACGATTAAATCAGGCACCTCTTGGCGAATGACTTTTAAGGCTTCGAGTGCTTGCGGCGTACGTAATGTCACCTCAATGACATTAATGCCTCCAGCACAGAGTGCCTGCGCCAAAGAAACAGCACGCTCAACATCATCAATCACGAGCACCGGCAAGACAGGATAAGCGCGGCGTAAAATATGTTCCATGGTTAGCATAAGTCAGTCCTCAAGCAAAAAGCTGGCACCTTGATCAGCGGGGCCAACCCAACGACGTTGCGCAGCAAACAGCTGCAGTCCGTAACCTTGTGCATTATTGGTCGGCGCTGGCGCCGCACTGCGTAGAGCCAATTGCGCTTCACTCACGTGCACATGCAAGACACCTAGTGTGGCATCCACCTCAATCAAGTCTCCATCTTGCAAGCGACACAGCAAACCACCTTTTGCTGCCTCTGGCGTGACATGTAAAGCTGCTAACACCTTACCTGATGCACCGGACAGCCGGCCATCAGTAATTAGTGCAACTTTCTGCCCATTGGCCTGCAAATTCGCCAATATAGGAATTAACTTGTGTAACTCAGGCATGCCATTGGCCGCTGGACCTTGAAAACGTAGCACCAACACCAAATCACCTTGCAGTTGCCCGGCACTATACGCAGCAAGCGCATCGGCCTCACAATCAAACACTCGCGCAGGTGCTTTAATCTGCCAAAACTTCTCGGCTACAGCTGAAGTTTTCAGCACCGCACGACCGAGATTACCGGCCAATAGATGCAAACCACTGTGCGCAGCAAAAGGGGCTTGGCGGCTACGAAGAATATGCTCAGGCAACACCTGCTCTGCGAGTGCGCGCCAACTGAGTTTTTGTTCCTGCAAATAAGGCTCTAAACTGTAATCACGTAAGCCCTTGCCGGCCACAGTGTAAACATCCTCGTGCAGCAAGCCCGCATCCAACAACTCGCCGAGCAGCCAAGCCACACCACCAGCCGCATGAAACTGATTTACATCGGCGCTGCCATTGGGATAGACCTGTGCCAATAACGGCACAACACTCGATAGCGTGGCCAAATCATCCCAAGTCAATTCATAGCCTGCTGCTTTAGCAATCGCTGGCAAGTGCAAAGAGTGATTCGTCGAACCGCCACTGGCCAACAAGGCCACCGCGCCATTGACCAAGGCCTTGGCATCGACTTGCATGGCCAAGGGCAAATGACGGCCACCGTGCTCGGTGTTATTGACCAGCAAACGCGCCGCTTCGTCAGTCAAGGCATGGCGCAGCGCGCTGGTGGGCGGCACAAACGCGCTGCCCGGCACATGCAAGCCCATCGCCTCCATTAACATTTGATTGCTATTGGCGGTACCATAAAACGTGCAAGTACCCGGTTCATGGTAAGCAGCAAGCTCTGCTTCTAACAGTTCAATGCGACTGACTTCACCGGCCGCGTAGCGCTCACGCACCGCCGCTTTTTCTGGATTAGACAAACCTGAACTCATCGGCCCAGCCGGTACAAACACTGCAGGTAAATGACCAAAATGCAGCGCACCAATCAACAAGCCCGGTACGATTTTATCGCAGACGCCCAAATACAAGGCACCATCAAAGACACCGTGGGTTAAACCAATCGCTGTGGCTTGGGCAATTAAATCTCGGGAAAAAAGCGACAACTGCATGCCCGGCGTGCCTTGAGTGACGCCATCACACATGGCCGGCACACCAGCAGCAAACTGGGCACTGGCACCGTACCGGTACAAGGCTTGCTTTAACTGATCGGGGTAGTTTTTCAACGGCGCATGGGCGGACAACATATCGTTGTAACTGGAGATAATTGCTACGTGCGCAGCCCCGCCTTGGCGCATGATAAGGCGCTGGTCTGTTGGCTGCGCTGCCATCACGTGAGCGAGATTAGAGCAACCATGAGCGTTATTACGTCCTTGCTCAAGCGCTATTTGCACCCTCTGCAAATACACAGTACGCCGCGAGCGCGAGCGCTCTTCTATCTGCTGGGTAATTTGTTCAACTATGGGATGCAACATGCTGACTCCCTATTTCAAGCAGCAGCGATGACACCATCACCCTCTCAAGGCGCCCAATACACCTGTACAGGTCGAGGCGCTTGCCAAAGTAAATGATAAATAGGTAAGGCTTGCGTTGTTGGATCATTGGCGAGCACACGCTCAAGCATCCGCCCTTTACTCTCACCAAATAAGAGTACGCCCAGCCATTGCGTGTTCGCTAACATCGCTAGATTAAGGGATAAGCGCACCCTCGGTTCATCAGGAGCCAGCCCCACTAGCGCAGAAGGCTGAGCAGCAAAATCGATTCCTTCGGCTAAACCTGGCATACCTGCAAACAATGAAGCGACATGACCGTCATCGCCCATGCCTAACAAACTTGCAGCAAAGGGTAAGCGTTCTTGTAACGCCTGCGCCCAGGCCACACTGGAGGCTTGGGCGTTATCAGCAAGGCGCGGCTCCAGCAACTGCGCTTCGGGTAAGGCGAGGCGCAACATCTGCGTATTACTTTGCACTGCATCTGCGGCAACCCAACGCTCATCGGTAGCGCTAATCTGCACCTGCGACCAAGGCAGCGCGCGCTGCTGCAAACATTGCAGCAACCCTTTGGGCGTTGAGCCGCCGGGCAACAGCAAGCTTGCAGAGTTTGAATCTGCTAAAGCCTGCTCAAGGCAGTCACTCAAAGTGGCGGCAAGCGCTTCATTGCACGCTTGCTGTGAGCTAAAACGATGTAATACAGCCTGAGACATAGCGACCTCCAGACCTACTTACTCTGGACTTACCACCTTTTTACGCAAAGGGGCATGACCATCACTGCTGACCAATGAAGGCCCAGTATTAGGACGGCGCTTAGGTGTTTTCTTCACAACCTTCGCCGCATCTTTTTTATTGGCAACTTTCTTCTTTTTTGTGCCTGCCGCTTTACCTGAAGCTTTAACGTTTTTCGGCCCTTGATAAACGCCTTTGAGTTCTTTAATCACTCGACGTTCAAAGGTTTGCTTCAGATAGCGCTCAACGCTGGACATCAAATTCCAGTCATTATGACAAATCAAACTGATCGCCAAACCGTCTTCACCGGCACGACCAGTACGGCCAATACGGTGCAGATACTCATCGCCTGAGCGTGGCATATCAAAGTTAATCACCATATCCAGTCCATCAATATCAAGACCGCGCGCCGCCACATCAGTGGCGACCAAGACCCGTGAAGTGCCTTGACTGAAACGCTCTAAAGCGCGCTTGCGGTCTTTCTGATCTTTATCGCCATGCAAAACATAGGCATTCACATCTTGCGCAACAAGACGACCATATAAGCGATCTGCCTGCACTCGAGTATTGGTAAATACGATGGCCTTACGGAATGGCTCATTGGTCAGTAACCAGTGCACTAGGCGCTCTTTGTGCGGCACATCATCAGCGGTAATAATTTGCTGACGCGTGCTTTCATTCAGTTCTGCAACCTGATTGACCATCAGATGCAGTGGATCTTTCAGTACGGTGTTGACCATTTCACGCAAGGCATTGCCGCCAGTGGTCGCGGAAAACAGTAAGGTTTGCTGACGATTGGCACACTCATCAACCAGACGCTGCATATCTTCAGCAAAACCCATGTCGAGCATGCGGTCTGCTTCATCAAGGATCAATACTTCAACTTGATCAAGCTTTAAGTGACCGGCATTAAGGTGTTCAATCAATCGGCCTGGCGTTGCAATCAGAATATCTGGGTCTTTACGCAGCAGCGCGCCCTGCTCTTTAAAGTCTTCACCACCGGTGATAATTCCGGATTTAATAAAGGTGAACTGTGAAAAACGCTCAACTTCAGCCAGTGTTTGTCGAGCCAACTCACGGGTCGGTAATAAAATTAATGAACGAATGGCAACTCGAGGTTTTGCTCCAGCGATAAAACGATTGAGCAAAGGCAGAACAAAAGCCGCTGTTTTCCCGCTACCGGTTCGAGCAATCACACGCAAGTCTCGGCCCTCAATCGCTGCTGGAATAGCAGCCACCTGAACAGGCGTTGGCTCAGTGAAATTCAATTCAACCAGCGCTTTCAATAGACGCTCATGCAGGGCAAGTTCAGAAAACACGGTATACCTCAAGATCATTGATCATAATAAATAACGCCCCTTGCACTCGCTCAAGGCCATCAGACACGCATTGTACTTCAGTTTAAGCGTCGAGATTGCTTAAGCAGCACTCGTACACTATCAAATACCACTAAAACTACCGCTATCCAGATCGGAATATAGGTTAACCACTCACCAGATTCAAAGACCTCACCAACCCAAAACACACTGACAAAGAATAACAAGACAGGCTCAACATAACTCAAAATACCCAGTAAACCCAAAGGCAGCAAGTGACTAGCACCTAGCATCGCACCAAAAGCCATAGCGCTGATTAACCCCAGGCCTGGCAGTAAATACCACAACTGTGGCGCAGTAGAGAACGCATCGACGGGGCCGTAATTAACGATTAAATAAATCGCTACAGGTGCTAATAGCAGCATTTCTAAAAACAAGCCGCTAAAAGCATCAAAACCCATCCAGCGTCGCAACATAAAATAAGGCGGATAGCCAACCGCACAGATTAAAGTAACCCAAGAAAATCCGCCCACTCGCCACAACTCATGAGCAATTCCTATGACAGCAAAAGTCACAGCGATACGCTGCAAGTTACGTAAGTGCTCATTGTAGAATATGCGACCAACCAGAACTAACGATAAGGGCATCAAAAAGTACCCTAAGGTTAAATCGAGCATTTGCTCATTGATTGGCGCCCAAACAAAGATCAACCATTGCACGCCTAATAAAACAGTTGTCAAAATTAATGCCAAAATCAACAAAGGTTCGCGTACTAAGCGCAGCACAGCCTGCTTAAGTGCTGCTGCTCGACCCGCAACGATTAACAGGATAAACACTGCAGGCAAAGACCATAAAACACGCTGGGCAAACACCTGTACACCATCTAAAGGTGCTAAGTACAGCGCATAGCCTGGAATAATGGCAAACACAAATGAGGCGAAAACGGACATCGCCACACCACGCCCGGATAAAAGCATATAAGGGCCTCTAAATTTTTATAAAAAAATGATTACACCGGCTGTATTTCAGCCAGTGCGAACAGGATATTTTTTGAGTAACGTACTGTTGTACGTGCAAAATTCGGCGTCACATTCGTACGCCTTTTGGACACTCTATTAATCTTTGCGATTAAAGGTTTTGACCTGCTGCTGTACTGCTGCTTTGGCCAGCATATAGGCCGATACAGGTGCGCTTAGCATCAAAAACAAGGTGATCAGTAACTCATGCACATGCAGGCCTTCATCTTTAGTGCTGAAATACAACATCGAAGCTATCAGCACACAGCCAACACCCAGCGTGGTGGCTTTAGCAGGGCCATGCAAACGCATAAAAAAGTCCGGAAAGCGATGCAAGCCGATTGATCCGACCAATGCAAAAGCACTACCAATCAATAAGAAGAATGCCACGCCATATTCAATCCAAGTTGCCATTAACATCCCAACCTATTCAATAATATCGCCGCGCAATAAGTATTTACACAGCACTACGGTGCTGAAAAATCCAAACAAAGCAATCAGCAGTGCCGCCTCAAAAAATAACCGACTGTTTAGCAATACACCAAACACCACTAACAGTGCTAAGCCATTAATATACAAGGTATCCAGCGCTAAAATGCGGTCAACTGCGTCTGGACCACGCAGTAACCTGTAAAAATTAAGCAATAAGCTGATACCAAACATAAACATGCTGATATAAATTACAACGCTGAGCATGCAAACGCCTCCTTTAATGGCTGTTCATAACGCCGCTTAATTTCTGCAATCAGCGCTTGTTCATCCTCACAATGCAATGCATGTACGGTCAGTATTGAACGTTCTCGATCAACACTGGCCGCCACTGTACCTGGCGCTAAAGAAATAGCACTGGCCAATAGAAAGATCGCAATATCTTCTTCTAACTCGCAGGGCACTTGCACCCAGCGCGGTTGCAAATCATCGATCTTTTTAAAAGCTAAACGCGCCACCTGAAAATTCGCCACGATGATGTCTGTCAGCATATGCCAGATAAACACAAACAGGTATTTCCAGCTGCGAATACGCGGCAAGCTTGGCCACCAAGTGCTGGTCAGTCGCGGAATCAAAATTGCTAAAAAGCTGCCCAGCAGCCAATGCCCGACCGAACTAAAATCATCGACCAGTAGCATCCACACCATTAATAAACCAAAACTGCCTAATGGATGGGCAAACCATCTTGCACGACTCATAGCGCGCCCTCCAATTGCATGGCTTGTAAATAGCTCGCCACATCAAGGATCTGCGCCGCCGCCGCTTCGCTATAGCTGATCACTGGCTGAGCAAAAACCACCAGTAACGGACTACTCAGCAGTAAGGCCATAGTGATGGTCAGCGCAGTTTTATCCAAGGGCGCAGCATGGCTGGGTGCATTGTGCTGACGCCAAAACAACAAGCTCCCAGCGCGACTTAAACCAATCACACCGATAAGACCCGAACCTAAAACCACTGCCCACAACTGCCAAGCGGCATCACCTGATACAGCCTGCAGCAATAGCACCTTGCCAAAAAAACCGGAGAACGGCGGTAGGCCGGCTACAGCAATCGCGGCCAAGAAAAAACAAATACCCAGTAAATGCGGATTCAATAAGATCGGCCCAACTTTAAAACTACTGCCCAGATCGCCACGCTGTTTCGCAATGATGTCAGCCAGCAAGAACAAACCTGCAATCACCCAGGTACTGTGTATTAAATAATATAAAGTTGCACTTAACGCTGCTTCCGAACCGAGCGCAATACCCGCCAATAAAGTACCCACTGAAACCAAAACTAAGTAAGCCAATAAGCTGGTCAAACTACTGGCAGCAAAAGCGCCTAACGCAGCCAACAGGATGGTTGCCAACGCCAGTATCCACAGTAGCTCAGTGCCCAATCCGCTGGCAGTACCAGCTTGCTCACCAAACACCAAGGTGCTAAAGCGTAAAATGGCATACAAACCCACTTTGGTCATGATCGCAAACAGTGCAGCCACCGGCGCAGTGGCGCTGGCATAAGCGCGTGGCAACCAAAAGTGTAGCGGTAAAAATGCTGCCTTGAGACCAAACACCAAGATCAACAAGGCACCAGCCACTTCGAGTAAAAATAATTGATCGCCTTCTGCTTGTGCTACAAATCGCGCCAGATCAACCATGTTCAGGGTGCCGGCCACTCCATAAAACAGCCCTGCTGCAATTAGAAACAGTCCGGAGCCAATCAGGTTAAGAATCACATAATGCAAAGCTGCTCGGATACGCGCTGCGCCTAAGCCATGCAGCAATAAAGCATAGGAGGCAATCAATAAAATCTCGAAAAACACAAACAGATTAAACAAATCACCGGTTAAAAAAGCGCCATTAATACCAGCTAATTGAAACTGCAATAATGCGTGAAAATAACTACCGCGCAGATCATCACCGCGCAAGGCATAAAAAGTGACGAAAACCGCCAGCACTGCGGTGACCAACAGCATCAAGGCACTGAGGCGATCAAGCAGTAAAACAATCCCAAATGGCGCCGACCAATTCCCCAGCGCATAGACTTGAATCTGTCCGTTGCTGGCCGTCATTAATAAATACACTGCGCACAGCAGCAGTAATACGACACTGACGGCGCTGATCGAACGCACCAAGCCCAGCGGACTGCGTGATGATGTCATCAGCAATGCACCACAAATAAGCGGTAACAGTACAGGTACTAGCAGCCAATGATTCATCGTGCCACTCCTTTGCGTTTTTTCTTAGCTTGCACGGTTTTATTCGCAGCTTTACTTGGCTTTTTCAATGGTTTAGCTTTTTCCACGCCATCCACATGATCACTGCCCAATTCAGTATTGGCGCGCAAAGCCAGAATCAAGACAAAAGCCGTCATCGCAAAACCAATCACAATGGCCGTCAACACTAAAGCTTGTGGCACCGGATCTGTGTAACTGGTGGCATCACTCAGCACGGCAGGCTTTCCTGTGTGCAAACGTCCCATTACAAATAAAAACAAGTTCACTGCGTAGGAGAATAAGGTAAGACCCAATGCCACGCTAAAGGTGCGTGCGCGCAAGATCAGATACACCCCGCTAAAGGTCAGCACGCCAATGGCAATTGCGACTAATAATTCCATTACAGCTTCTCCGGCAGTTTCACGCTGTGACCAATGCGCCCTACACCACTCAAAATCAACAGAGTGCCGCCAACCACAGTCAAATACACACCCAAATCAAATAGCATCGCTGAAGCCAATTCAATCTCGCCAATCAACGGTAGATTAAAGTGCCCAAAGGCGGAGGTTAAGAAGGGATAACCCAATAGCAAGCTGACCAGGCCTGTTGCTGTCGCAATCAAGACACCGCTCGCGGCAAGGTTTGGAAAGCGCACACCCATGCGGGTTTGCACCCAACGCTGTCCATACGCCACTTGCAAGAGAATCAATGCCACAGCAGTAATCAAGCCGGCAATAAAGCCACCGCCAGGCTCGTTGTGCCCGCGCAAGAAAATAAACACTGACACCAATAGCGCCAATGGCAAAATCAAGCGTGCCAGCATGCCAAGCATCATTGGGTAAGCTTCGCTAGACCAAGCACGCCCTTGGTTATCAACACGCGATCGTGGTAACAACATACCTTTCAATAAGGCGACGGTGGCAATCGCAGTAATGGCTAAAACGCTGATCTCACCTAAAGTATCGAAACCACGGAAGTCGACTAAAATAACGTTAACCACGTTAGTACCGCCGCCGCCAAGCAGACTGTTGGCCAAGAAAAAGTCCGCAATACTTTGATAAGGTCTGGTCAACACCGCAAAGGTAAGAACCGCCATTAACACCCCGCAACTGGCGGCAATACTAAAATCACGTAAATGCAACAAACTGCTCGACTCAGCAGGCGCTTTTGCAGGTAAAAAATACACTACTAACAGCATCAGCAAGATGGTCACTACTTCTACCACCAGTTGCGTTAAGGCAAGGTCAGGTGCCGAGAAGCGGGCAAACACCATGGCCACGATTAAGCCTACAACACTCAGCATCAATAGCGCGGTCAGGCGCTGGCGATGGAAACCCATAGTCAATAAAGCAGCACCTGTCATCACCAGCAAACCCAAGGCCGTTAGTGGATCAACCGGCGTTAAAGCAATCTCCCCAGTGATTCGCGACAAAGGTGTTAAACCCGCTACGAGGACAACAATCACAGCCAGCAATAACAGGCAGATATAACGCTGCAATGAGCCATTTTCGATACGCGCTAAAGTGCGCGATACCAAGCCATATAAGAAACGCAGCGTATTTTCAAAAATAACCCGCGCATTGATATCCGGCAAACCTTCATACCAACGAAACAGCGGCGCGCGCTGAGCATAAACGATAATACCGCCCACCAAAGCAATGCAACTCATCAGTAATGGCATATTAAAGCCATGCCAAATCGCCAAGTTATACTCAGGCAAGGCGTGTCCTAAACTCGCTTGCGCTGCTGACGCCAATAAAGAGTCAATGGTAAACGCCGGCAACATGCCCACCAGCAAACAGCAAAACACCAGCACTTCCACTGGGATTTTCATATAACGCGGCGGCTCATGCGGCGGGAACTTAGGTAAATTAATCGGCGTGCCATTAAAAAACACGTCATGAATAAAGCGCAACGAATACGCCACAGAGAACACGCCAGCGATGGTTGCCATGGTCGGCAATAGCCAACTGAAACTGCCTAACAAGTGCTGATGTAGGGTTTCCGAAAAGAACATCTCTTTACTTAAGAACCCATTCAATAGCGGCACGCCGGCCATTGCCGAAGACGCCACCATCGCCAATACCGCTGTGTGCGGCATGTATTTCCACAGTCCGTTAATTTTACGCATATCACGACTGCCGGTTTCATGGTCAATGATCCCCGCAGCCATAAATAACGATGCCTTGAACGTCGCATGGTTAATAATATGAAAAATCGCTGCCACTGGAGCAAAATCAGAATCGAGGCCAAAGAGTAAGGTAATCAAGCCTAAATGACTGATAGTGGAATACGCCAATAGCCCCTTAAGATCATGCTGAAACAGAGCAGTCACCGCACCGATCAATAATGTAATTAAACCGGTAAAAGTTACCAAGTAAAACCACCAGTCGGTGCCTGACAGTAATGGATATAAGCGCGCTAAAAGAAACACCCCAGCTTTCACCATGGTTGCTGAATGCAGATACGCAGAGACCGGAGTTGGCGCTGACATCGCATGCGGCAACCAAAAGTGAAATGGAAACTGTGCCGATTTGGTAAACACCCCCAGCAACACTAAAACCAAAGCTACTGGATACAAGCTGTGCGCGCGCAGCACATCACCGGCCGCTAATACATCACTCAGCTCATAGCTACCCACCACATGGCCAATCACCAAAATACCGGCCAACAAAGCCAAACCGCCGCCACCTGTCACGGTGAGCGCCATACGGGCGCCTTGACGCGCAGCAGTTTGTTGACTCCAAAAGCCAATCAACAAAAATGAGGAAAGACTGGTGAGCTCCCAAAACATCAGCATCAACAGTAAGTTACCGGCCAGAACTAAGCCGAGCATTGAGCCCATAAACAACAAAAGACAGGCAAAGAAACGCGCCACACGTTCTTGTTCAGACAAGTAATAACGCGCGTAAAGGATGACCAGCAGGCCAATACCAAGAATGAGTAGAGCGAACAGAAAACTCAGCCCATCAAGTCGAAAGCTGAGATTCAAACCAAGCTGGGCAATCCAAGGGTAACTGACAGCAACCACTACGCCATCAAGAACCTGCGGCGCTTGACTGAGTAACAATGCCAAACCAATGGCTGGCGCTAAAGCAGCAGACACAGCAATCGCGGTGCGACCGCGTTGTGCGACTAAAAAAGGTAATAACACAGCAATAAAAGGTGCGAACACCAGTGCCAATAAAAGCATAACAGCCTCCATGTTGTTCTGCCGGACGAACAGGAGACACCCAGCGTGATACGAAAACGCGCATTATTCAATACTGAGCAAATAATGTCTGCATGTAGTGTATTACAAAATAAGACCATAGCCTTTAGTCAGTCGCCAAAGAGCCTATTTATAAAAAACGCCCTGGCGAATAACAACTTCGCACAGGGCGTATTCAATCGCGATGCAACCTTTTAAGGTGCTACGCGACTCTGTCCATTGACATTGGTAATGCGCACACGCTGGCCAACACGAAACACTTGGTTCGGTTCAACCGCTTGCACGTAAGCACGCAGTGCACCGTCATCTTCACGTACAGTGATCTCTACACCTTGGGTGCGAGTAATGCCTTCTTCTGCTGCAGCGCCGGCCAAGCCACCAGCAACAGCACCAATCACTGCAGCTACAGCACTACCACGACCGCCACCGATTGTGCTACCGGCTACACCACCGACAACTGCACCAGCACCAGCACCAATAGGTGTTTTAGTCCCTTCAATACGCACGGGACGCAATGATTCAATGGTACCCATGCGAATAGTCTGCACTTTACGCGCATCGGCACGCGAGTAGGTATCGCCACTTAGGCTTGAAGCACAACCGGTTAAAAGCATGGTAAATGCTGTGAAAGTTGCGGCTAAAATAATAGACTTGCGCATCTGCAGTACTCCTTAATATAAATATTCTTGCTGTTTGTTAGACAGCTTAACACTTTAAATGTTACCACCAACCATGAGGGCACTATGGATTATTTTATTGTTGCGGTTGCAACGCTGTCAGGTTTGTATTTTCACTGGTGGATTTATGTGCGCATTAAGCGCTGGATTAATCGTGACCTTGCTCTCTCAATGGCGCAAGGTGATAGCGCTAAGCAAGCCTACATGTTAGACAAGCTTGCTGAAGCGCAAACATTAAAAGTCAAAAAGGCAGAACTACAAAACTGGTTACAAAACGCCGCTGATCAATACCCAGCACGCTGAGCATCTGCTACCTAAGGCGACAGACGCTCTCGCAACCACTGGTTACCTGCTTGCAGTTGATAGCTTAAGCGATCATGCAGGCGGCAGGTCCGTCCCTGCCAAAACTCGATGCGTTGCGGCAGTAAACGGTAGCCACCCCAATGTTCTGGTCGTGGAGGCTGCTGGTTATCAGCAAAACGCAGTTCTACTGCAGCTAGAGCCTCTTCCAATTCCTCACGTCCAGACAAAAGCTGACTTTGCGCTGAAGCCCAAGCGCCATGACGACTACCTAGTGGGCGCAGATTAAAATAAGCATCCGACTCTGCCGCGCTAACACGCTCAATCACACCTTCAATGCGCACTTGGCGCTCTAAAGCTGGCCAGAAAAAAGTCATTGCAGCGTGGGGTTGCGAGCTTATTTGCTGACCTTTAGCACTTTCATAGTTGCTATAGAAAACAAAGCCTTGCTCATCTAAACCTTTGAGCAGCAACACTCGACAATGCGGCTGCCCTGCCTGATCAACTGTAGCCAGCATCATGGCATTGGGCTCGACCGGCGGTTGCTCGGTAGCTACTGCATCATCAAACCACTGTTTAAAAAGCGGCAAAGGCTGATCTGGAGCGAGCTCTTCAAGTAAGCCATCGCGGGTATAATTACGGCGCATATGCGCCAATTGCTCAGTACTCATTACCGCCCCTCACAAGTAAAAATCAAGCATAGCGCACAGCGATATTACTGACCCTGACTTAAAGCAAGCTGACGTACATAAGCTGGATGATACACAGCCATCATGCCCTGCACTTCAATACTGGGCATGACAATAATTTCGACGCGATGGTTTTGCTGATTACTTGTTGATTGATCCAGTAAATAAGAACTGCCCATACCTAAATGACGCATACGACCGCCTTTCAAACCACTCAAGCGAAAAATAGAGGCTACTGAGCGCGCTCGATCAGTACTAAGCTTCTGATTATCTGCGGATTGAGCCGCGTGACCTAAAATCAACACAGACGACTCAGCGTCGGCTTCTAGCAGCTTAGCGATACGGGTAATCGGACCTAAAGCTGCAGGTAACAACAAACTTGGACGATCTGGGTTAAAAGCGTACTGAGCCGGAGCGGTGACCACCCAGGCATTGTCTTGTTTGCGCAAGGTGAAAACTGAACCCTTAATCGAATCACGCAGCAACGATTCTTTTTCGCTTAACCAAACAGCAGCATCTGGCTTGATGATTTCTTGCTTCACCGCCACGTCTTGGTTTTTCGGTGTTGACGAGCACGCGGCAAGAAGAGAACAAGTTAGGAGCAGTGCTCCACGAATAAATAGACGATTCATCATGCTTTTAAACTCAAATCAGGCTCATAAAATTCTGTATAAAACAGTGCGCATCCAACGCTCGACATCCTAACAACAGTGTTGCACGATTTCCATGACATCTATAGTACCGAATTCACACCATAGAGTTGCAGGTTTTTAATAGTGTAACGGCGGCCGGATAATTCCTATGAAAGCCAGCATAGGAAATAACCACAATGTAACTATGAATACGTGCATAGCATGCCTGCGCGCCATTACCCACCCACATTCAAAATCAGTTATTTTGTTTGTATATTTATAATATAGCAGTAGAATAATGCCAATCATTTGACGCTTGTTTTTTGACAGCGAAAAGACAAACACTCCAAAGCTTCAATGGAACAATTTCGATACAATAATATCCAATTGGAAATGATTGGTAATTTACTGTGGTGATTACGCTATGAACCTTAAAAAAAACACAGCTTATTCGAGTAGAACTGCTGACAAATTTGTTGTCCGTCTACCCGATGGTATGCGCGATCGAATTGCCGAGGTCGCACGCGAGCAACATCGCAGCATGAACTCAGAGATTATCGCTAGACTTGAAAGTAGTTTGCAGCAAGACGGCGTGCTCATCCAAGATAACTCTTTGCGCATTGACAGCCCTGAACTAAATCACCACGAACGTGAGCTTTTGCAGCGTTTTCGTCTACTGGCACAACGTCAACAAAACGCGCTATTAGCATTAATTGCAAACGATATCCAAGACGAAAGCTGATAGTAATACGCTTTACAGAATCAACTGCTTGCTCCAAACGGCTAAGCAATCAAGATATGCGCGTCACAAGCATGTCATCTAACTGTCATACTTCTGCCTTATTGTGCTTGCATCTTTTCTGATCCAGGCGCAAGTCCATGCAGTTTTTTACACATTTTAAAAGTTCGAAAATATGCAGCGCTCTTTACTTATATGGTTTACTTTTTAGCACCTTAAGTATCGCCGAGCCTTCGCAAACATTGAGCATCTATGGCTCAAACACCATCGGCAGCCGCCTTGCGCCTGCACTCGCTGAAGGTTTGCTACAGCGGCAAGGCTTTACACATATAGAATTACAAACAATCTCAGATACCAACCAACAGATTATTACTGCAGGCTTGTCCTCACTAAAAACTGACACTCGCATTGACATCCACAGTCAAGGCTCTAGCACCGGCTTCGTCGCTCTATATGAGAAGCAAGGTGATATAGCGGCTTCTTCGCGACCTATCAAAGAAAGTGAGGTCAGTCTTCTGAGTCCGCTTAGTGATATGCACAGCAAAAACGCAGAGCATATTATTGCCATCGACGGTCTCGCGATTATCGTGCACCCAGACAACCCGATTAACGACTTAAGCATCACCCAGCTTGCGGACATTTTTTCTGGCGACCTCAATGACTGGAGCATGCTTGGAGCTCGCTCAGGTTCCATTCGGATTTATGCTCGCGACCATAACTCAGGTACCTGGGAGACATTCAAAGAGCTGGTTCTCTCGCCGACAAACAAAGCTTTATCAACCCAAGCGCAACGTTTTGAGTCAAGCGAGCAGCTCTCAGCTTTAGTCAGCAAAGATCCTAACGCGATAGGCTTCATTGGTTTGCCTTATGTGCGAGAAGCCAAAGCCCTTGCTGTTTCAGCAGGAGAAACCCTCGCGATGTATCCTTCGGTCGAACTGATTGCCACCGAGGATTACCCATTATCGCGACGTTTATATCTCTATAGCGCAGAACATGAAAGCAACCCTCTTGCCCAAGATTTCTTAGCCTTTGCGCAAAGTGACGCTGGACAAAGCCTAGTCGAAAGCAATGGTTTTATTAGTCAAACTGTTAGTGCGATGTCAGTCGTTGCGGACGACAGCATGCCTTTGCAATATCAACAGTTGGCTCAGCAGGCACAGCGGCTTTCGGTGAACTTTCGCTTTAAGGAAGGCAGTGCTCAACTTGACAACAAAGCACATCGCGACATTGATCGCGTATTAGCTTATCTGCGCAAGCACAACAAAATGGAAAACAAATTGGTATTGGTCGGCTTTGGTGACATTAAGTCTGATCCAGAGCGCGCACTACTGCTATCGAAACTACGGGCTATGGCTGTGCGCCGACAATTACATAATAACGAAATCATTTTTCGCGAAATCTTCGGCATTGGTGATGCCATGCCGGTTGCCAGCAACAACCTTGACCAAGGTCGGGTTAAAAACCGCCGCGTAGAATTGTGGATTTATTAACCGAAAACACTGATAAAGAGCATGCTCCATCACTGTTTAGTGCTTTAGAACGCATTTTAAATGGTTTTGTTAGCCGGTTCTCTACGCATCAGCAAAAATTCATGCTACTTTGCAGTCTTTACCCACCTCGGAGCGTTACTTATGGCCCTTAGCAAAGATCAACTGATCAATGAAATCGCCGAAGCGACTAATTCAACTAAAACTCATATCCGCGACGTACTTGATCAGTTGAGTCAAGTTGTCAATGACGCACTCGACAACGATGGCGAAATCACTTTACCTGGCGTTGGCAAACTTAAAGTTGCAGAGCGTCCAGCTCGCACTGGCCGTAACCCGCAAACAGGTGCAGCGATTGAAATTGCAGCGAAGAAAGTGATCAAACTGGTTCCAGCTAAAGCACTGGTTGACAGCATCAACAGCTAAACTGTTGCTTTGTATACCCCAAATAAAAAGGGGGAAGCACTTTAGGCTTCCCCCTTTTTATTTGCTTATAATTTAAGCTTGTGCAACAGGGTTATCTGGATACCAGACATCCAGCAATGGGCTGATTTCAAATGAGCTCACTTCGTTACGAGCCTTCAACCATGCGTCAACAATCGCACGCTGCTCTTCAGTCACTGAACCGCGCTTGCCTGAACAGATAACAGCAAATTCTTCACCACCAATCAACGCCATACCGTTACTTTCGATAGCATCAACCACTAGATCAGCAAAAAACGCTTCAATAGCTGCGTCTTCAGTACCTTCTGGGTAGCTTAACTGCAACTCGAAACCTAACTCTTGAAACTCATCAACACATAATTTTTTACGCAAACGACGTGAGCGATTAGTAGCCATGAAAAACCCTCCTAATAATAGTTGACGGATATTAGCAGCTTTAGCGAGTAAAAACGCCTTTGACAAAGAAATTACAGTGCGAATGCCTTTCACTTAGGTGAATAGCGCATAATATCGACAGTAATCTTTATATCGCTGTATTTTTGAAGGTAACATTATTGTGCTGACATCATTTTTTAAAGCCGTATTTTCCAAATCTATTGTTCACAGCAAACCCTCACCAACGCGTAAAAAAGTAGCACGCTCACCGATTGTCATGTGCCTCGCAGCTTGTGTGATGGCCTCTAGCGCCAGCGCCAACCAACTGCCCTCGCCTAGCATCAATAAAGCGCTTAAAGCCAATAAAATAAATAGCGAAGCGCTTTCAGCCGTCACTATCCCTCTTTCAGGCCCTGGCAAAAGCGCCTTTATGAATGCCGATGTTCTAATCAACCCAGCGTCCACCATGAAACTGGTTACCACCTACGCTGCCTTAGAGCTGCTCGGTCCTGCATTTCAATGGAAAACCGAGTTTTTCACCGACGGCACACTGAAAGATGGCGTTTTAGACGGCAACCTTTACCTCAAAGGCGGCGGCGATCCAAAACTCAATATGGAACGTTTATGGCTGCTGTTACGTGATTTGCGCGCCAATGGTGTGCGCCATATATCAGGTGATTTAATTCTCGATCGCAGCCATTTTGCACCACCTCCTGTCAGCGTGTTTGATGACGATCAAAATGATCAAAGCAAACCTTTTTTAGTTGAGCCCGACTCGCTATTGATTAACTTTAAATCACAGCGTTTTATCGTCCGTGGTGAAAGTAATGGTGCGCAAGTGGTCATGGAGCCGCCGATTGGCAGTATCGAACTGATTAATAACGTTAAACTGCAACCGGCTAAAAATTGTAACAACCCGGTTATTAGTTATCTGCCGCAAGATGATGGCCACACTTTAACCGTCACTGTTAGCGGTCATATCGCACCCGGTTGCAGCACGCAAAACTATTTATCCTTGCTCGATCATTCACGCTATGCCGCAGGTATCGTACGCAGTATCTGGCAAGAAATGGGCGGTACTATTTTAGGCAACGATATGCTTGGGCAAACCCCAAAGGATGCGCGTTTACTGGTGCGCGCCTACTCGCCTGACCTGGTTGAAGTGATTCGTGACATTAACAAATACAGTAACAACACCATGGCCAAGCAGTTGTTTTTAACCATTGGCGCACGCTTTCGTAACGCTGCCGACAGTGACGATGCTGCTGCAGCTAGACGCGTAATTAACGATCTGTTTATTAAAAAGAAAATCGCCACCTACGGGCTCATTGTCGAAAATGGTTCAGGCTTATCGCGCAAAGAACGTATCAGTGCACGCCAACTTGGCATGATGCTTGAGGCGGCATGGAAAGGCCCTTATGCGGCTGAATTTATTTCCTCTTTGCCAATTGTCGCTATGGACGGCACCATGCGTCGCCGCTTACGTAACAGCCAACTGGCGGGTCAAGCCCATATCAAAACTGGCACATTGAATAACGTGCGCGCCATTGCCGGCTTCAGTCGCGATATCAACGGTGATGCTTGGGCTGTTGTGGCTATTATCAATCACCCACAGCCTTGGGGTGCATCAGCCATTCTTGATCAAGTTTTATTAGATATCTTCAGTCAGCCCAAGCGTACTGGCAATAACCTTGCGCGCTAACTGAGAGCGGCAATGCCTTTCGGGTATTGTCGCTATCGCCTTCGATCACTGTTAAACCGAGTCTTTTCTATAAAAGCCAGAATTGTCCGACAATTATTTAGAAAACGACTAAACACCTGCTTTCATTCATAAAAAAGCCAATTTATAGCAATTCTTATTTACTTAGACGCTATTGATCCTTGGCGCTCATAAAAAAGCTTGCTAACGTGGCGCGATTTTAAAATTCCGGAGCTCTACCATGCGTTTTCCTTTTATTCGTAGCGCCTTAGCTATCAGCCTTTCTTTAGCCAGCAGCACTCTTTTTGCTAACGGCCTGTCTTTGAACGAACAAAGTGCCAGTGGTGCAGGTACTGCTTTTGCCGGTCGCGCTTCTTCTGCATTAGATGCCAGCACCATATTCGGCAACCCTGCAGGTTTGTCTAAGCTCGAAGGTAAGCAAGTCAGTGGCGGTTTTGCAATCGTTAAAGCCAACGTTGATATCAGTCGCGTTGATACCGATGCTCCGGGATCCAGCAAAGGCGATATGGTGCCTTTAGCCAGCGTACCTTTTGCCTTTTTCGCCATGCCCATTGATGAAAAATGGAACTTTGGCTTAGGTATGTACGTACCATTTGGCCTTATCAGCGACTATGAAAAAAGTTTCCAAGGCAGCAGCCATGGTCAATACAGCAAAGTTGCGGTGATGACCCTACAACCCACATTAAGTTATAAAATCACTGATCGCGTGGCAGTCGGTTTTGGTCCAACCCTCAATAAAATCGATGGCAAGCTGACTAACACATTGCAAACCCGCGGCTTGAGTCCAACCGGTCAAGACACACTGATCAATATTAAAGGCGACGATACAGCGCTGGGTTACAACATTGGTTTAATGGTTGATTTAAGCGAGCAAACCACTTGGGGTATTACCTACCACTCTAAAGTGGATTACACCTTAGAAGGCCGCACCAAGGTGTATAACGCTCCGCTACCGGTGAATGGCGAATACAAAGCCACTCTAGACTTCACAACACCTGAGTCAGTTGATACATCCATCAGTCATAAACTGGATGACCAGTGGACCTTACACGGCGGTTTAACTTGGACACGCTGGAGTCGTTTAGAGTCGATTGAAGCAAAAAACCAAGGTGTACCAAGCGCCGTACAAGGACAATTCGGTGTGCTACGCGAAGAGCTAAAATGGCATAACACTTGGGCCTATTCAATCGGAGCCAGCTACCAAGTAAATCCACACTGGGTGTTGCGTACCGGCTTTGCCTTAGATCAGTCACCGACCACCAATGAATATCGCACCGTGCGCATACCTGTTGGTCACCGTAAAATCCTAACCTTTGGAACTGGCTGGCAAGCCAGCGACAACCTCACCATTGATTTGGCTTACGCCTATATCAGAGAAAACACAGCTGGCGTGAATCAGCAAGCAAGCGCTTTCCGCCCTGCTTATAGCGCCACATACCGCAACAGCGCGCACGGTTTTACCGGCCAAGCGACTTGGAAGTTCTAAGTTAGCAACGCGCTAAGCAACTCAATAGCCGCAGCTGTGAACACTCTGAGAGGAGTGCTCCATCTGCGGTTTTTTTAATCCATCTACAACGTTATTCCGACAAACCTTTGACCGCGACCATTGTCCAGCTTGTACATTGTTCACCAGATAAGGCTATGCTGTAGACCAATGAGTCACAGTTAGAAGAGGATAGCGTCATGCAAACAGTTCCATTTAATCCCAGTCAACTGCACCATGCTTTCACATTAAGCAATGGTAAAACGCTAAAGTATTGTT
Source organism: Denitrificimonas caeni DSM 24390 (assembly GCF_000421765.1). Classification (GTDB taxonomy): domain Bacteria; phylum Pseudomonadota; class Gammaproteobacteria; order Pseudomonadales; family Pseudomonadaceae; genus Denitrificimonas; species Denitrificimonas caeni. The sequence continues at coordinate 104,780 of NZ_ATXQ01000005.1, forward strand.
CTTTACCTGCTCTTAAAAATATCGGCATTGACTCCGTCTCGCGTCTGCCTATTTCAATACGTATTATTTTAGAATCATTAATCCGCAACACCGATGATCATCGCATCACTTTTGAACATGTTCAGCAACTGGCCAACTGGCAACCTAATGCGCCACGTAATGAAGAAATACCTTTTATGGTCGCGCGCGTTGTTCTCCAAGATTTCACCGGTGTACCTCTGCTCTGCGACTTAGCCGCAATGCGTAATGTCGCCGAAGAGATGGGCAAACCGGCTAAAGCCATTGAGCCGCTGGTGCCTGTCGACTTGGTTGTCGATCACTCGGTGATGGTGGATTTCTACAACAGCCCCGACGCCTTAGAAAAAAACATGGCCATGGAATTTAAGCGCAATGGCGAGCGCTATCAGTTTTTAAAATGGGGCATGCAAGCCTTTGACACATTTAAAGTAGTGCCTCCTGGCTTCGGTATCGTCCACCAAGTGAACCTTGAATACCTCTTCCCTGGCATTCAAGAAAAAGACGGTATGGCCTACCCAGATACACTGGTTGGTACTGACTCACACACCACCATGATTAACGCGCTTGGCGTAGTTGGCTGGGGCGTTGGCGGTATTGAAGCGGAAGCGGCGATGCTCGGTCAGCCACTCTACATTCTCACTCCTGATGTCGTCGGCGTGCACCTCAGTGGTAAATTGCAAGAAGGTATGACCGCCACCGACTTGGTGCTTACCGTTACCGAATTACTGCGTAAAGAAAAAGTCGTCGGTAAGTTTGTCGAGTTCTTTGGTGAAGGTGCTAAACACTTAAGCCTCCCTGATCGCGCCACACTGGCCAATATGGCTCCTGAGTACGGCGCGACGATGGGCTTTTTCCCTGTGGATGAAGTGACCTTGGAATACATGCGCGGCACCGGTCGTCAAGACATCGACATTGAAGCCTGTGAAGCCTATTTCCGCGCCCAAGACATGTTTGGTATTCCTACAGCGGGCGAGATTGATTACAGCCAAGTGGTTGAATTGGATCTGGATAGCGTACGCCCATCTTTGGCGGGTCCAAAACGCCCACAAGACCGTATTGCGTTACCGAATATGCATGACAGTTTTACTTCGTTATTTAGTGAGAGCATTGCCAGCGGCGGCTTTAACAAAGACGCTTCGGAGTTGGACAAACGCTATAGCACTAGCTGCCCACTTATCCCTGTTGTCAATAATGACTCGCCTCAGCCTCAGCGTCCAATGGCTCGCCAAGAAGTGGAGATGATTGATAACCGCTTAGAAACTCCAGTTGGAGACAGTGGCGAGCACTGCACCACGCCGAGCAGCATCGACCTAGGCCACGGCGATGTATTGATTGCCGCTATTACCTCCTGCACCAACACCTCCAACCCTAGCGTATTGCTGGCGGCTGGATTGTTGGCGAAAAAAGCGGTGGCGCTGGGTCTGAGCGTGCATCCGCGAGTAAAAACATCATTGGCTCCAGGCTCTCGGGTCGTTCCTGAGTACCTTGAAGCAGCGGGTCTGCTCGGTAGTCTTGAAACCTTAGGTTTTGGTGTCACCGCTTTTGGTTGCACCACCTGTATCGGTAACGCCGGTGATTTACGACCAGAGTACAACCAGTCTATTGTTGAAAACGACATTGTCGCAGCGGCGGTACTTTCAGGTAACCGCAACTTTGAAGCGCGTATTCATCCAAATATCCGTGCTAACTTCTTAGCCTCACCGCCCTTAGTCGTGGCCTTTGCTTTGGCTGGCACCGTCAATATCAATCTTGATAAAGATCCGTTAGGCACCAGTAAAGACGGCAAGCCGGTTTACTTGAAAGACCTCTGGCCGACCAATAGCGAGATCCAAGCCTTACTCGGCAAAGCGATGAACCCTGCGGTATTCCGCGACAAATACAGCGACTTCAGTAAAGACAATAAACTCTGGACCGATATTGAAAGCGCTAAGGGTTTGGTCTACGACTGGCCAAAATCCACCTATATTGCCAAGCCGCCGTTCTTCTCTGACTTTACCATGCAGCCCAAAGCGGTCGCGCCAATCACTGATGCTCGCGCACTCATGCTTCTAGGCAATTCGGTCACCACTGATCACATCTCCCCTGCGGGCTCATTCAGTAGCGACTCACCTGCGGGGCAATATCTGATCAGCCATGACGTACAGCAATCAGATTTCAATACCTATGGTTCACGCCGCGGTAATCACGATGTCATGATTCGCGGCACCTTTGCCAACGTACGAGTAAAGAACCTGATGCTACCGCCCACCGAAGATGGCTCACGCATTGAAGGTGGCTTTACTTTGCTCGATGGCAAGCAAGTGGCTGTTTACGATGCAGCGATGGAGTATATGCAGCGTGGCACACAGACGATTATCTTTGCTGGTGAAGAATACGGTACTGGCTCAAGTCGTGACTGGGCGGCGAAAGGTACTCTACTATTGGGTGTCGGAGCAGTTATTGCACAATCGTATGAGCGTATTCACCGTTCCAACCTCGTTGGCATGGGCGTCTTACCGCTGCAGTTTGTTGATGGTGCGTCCTACAGCTCGCTGAATATCACAGGCGAGGAAACCTTCAGCATTCTTGGTGTGGACAGCAGTATGCAACCGCGCCAGCAGTTCACCTTAGCCATCACCCGCAAGGATGGCAGCGTTGATAAGGTGCCTGTGTTATCTCGTATCGACACGCCGATTGAAGTTGAGTACTACCGTCACGGCGGGATTCTGCCGTACGTACTGCGGGATATTTTAGCTAAAGCCTAAAACGGTCTGCGTTAAAGCAAACGGCCAGCACCCTAAATTTAGGGGCTGGCCGTTTTTTATTGGCAGCAATAGGCTGAGTTGAAGCGCTTACTTATCGTGCAGACTGCCACCACGGCAGTGCGGAGAATCAGGAATAGCTTGCTCTGCTTGCCACTCATCAGGACTGAAAGTATGCAAGGCTAAGGCATGAAATTGCTGCATTAAATCGCCCAGCGCCGCATAGACCTTTTGATGGCGCTGCACTTTACGCACACCATCAAATGCAGCACTGACCAGCACCACTTTAAAGTGACTTTCTTTACCACGGCTATGCATGTGGCTTTCATCGCCCACTTGCAACACTTGTGGCTGTAAAGCAGCCAAAGCCGTTTCGATTTTTTGCAACATCATCACTGACTTCCTCATTGTTGCGCTGACTGCGTCATTTTCTGCGCATCCGCTCTAAATGTACGAATCGCAATCAGCAAAAACACACCGGTTAAACCCATGGTCACCGGGACTAAATACAAGGCGTTATGCAAACCAATGGCGCGAAAAACTTCAGTCATTTCACTGGCGCCAGCCAACAGCATGGCTTGATTAGCAAAGTAGTCAGATAAGCCGCCAACCATCACTGGGCCTAAGCCACCACCAAGCAAATACAGTCCGGCAAAAAACAAAGCCATTGCCGTGGCACGCAAACGCGGTTCAATCACATCTTGCACGGCAGTATACACGCAGGTATAGAAGTTATAAGCAAACAGCCAACCCACAGCAAATAGGCCGACAAAGATCGCCACATCAATTTCACCGGCCACTAAGGCAACACCGGTAAAGACGCAGGTCAGCAATAAACTCACCGCACCAAATAACAAACGACCATTGCGCACGCGCACATGTAAACGGTCAGCAATCCAGCCGCCCAGCGGCAAAGCGATTAAACCGGTCACACCAACAATCACGCCAACCGACATCGCCGCCTGGGTCAACTCTAAACCAAAGTAACGCTGCAGCATCGGCACCATAAAGGTCGTATTGGCGTAGGTAGCAAAGTTGTAACAGAGCCCTGCCAACATCAACCACCACATGGTTGGTATGGCTAAAATCTTACGAATCGGTTGATGAATGGGGGTGGTCTGCACCGCCACCACTTCAGCGTCACCACGCTTAGGCTCGCGGATGAAGAACATAAACAATGCTAAGACAATACCTGGTACTGCGGCAATAAAAAACGGCGCACGCCAGCTATCAAAGGCCTTCACTATCGCACCAGTGGTGAAGAAGGCCAATAACAAGCCCAGCGGTAAGCCGAGCATAAAGATACCCATAGCACGCGCACGACGGTTAGCTGGAAATAAATCACCAATCAATGAGTTGGCCGCAGGACCATAGCTGGCCTCACCGACGCCCACCCCCATACGCACCAGTAAAAACCCCCAGAAACTTGTGACAGCACCGTTCACCGCGGTCAAACCACTCCACACCAGCAAACCCCAGCCCATAATTTTTTTACGCGAACCGGTATCGGCCATGCGCCCTAATGGTAAGCCAGCAATAGCATAAACAATGGTAAAAGCGGTACCTAATAGACCGATCTGAAAGTCGCTTAAACTCCACTCAAGACGGATGGGTTCAATGATGATGCTCGGAATCGCGCGATCAAAGAAGTTAAATAAATTGGCTAAAAACAGCAAAAACAATACGCGCCAAGCGTTATCAGCCTGTTTTGATTGATGCGGTAAATGCGGCATAAAATTCCCTATTTTTTTATTATTGTTGATAGCTCATACATCTATAGAACTAAATCTGCACAACTATTTAAGGTCATACTTTTCAATCTAGCAAAACACACACACATCCCCCATCTGCATTTCAGCTGCAAACTATTGAGCGAAAGGCGCACGGCTGAGCCATGCCAAACTTTTTTGTGTACTACTGCTCGGTCGGTATTCCGCCGCCAGTGCACCTTGATAGCCTGACTGTTCCAGTCCCTGACGCATAGCATTAAAATCAACCGTACCAGTCCCCGGTTCGCCACGTCCTGGATGATCGGCAAACTGCACATGCGCGACTTTGCCAGCTAATACCGCTAACGCATCCTCAACGCTGATGCCTTGACGTGCCATGTGGTAAACGTCCAATTGAGCAAAGCAATTGTCGTGACGCACCTCAGTTAAGAGTTCGTTTAAGTGTTGCGGGGTATTGATTAAAAAGCCAGGCATATCAACCGGATTAATGGCTTCACATAAGACTTTGATATGTAGACGATCAAAGGCCTGCGCTGTTTCGCGTAAATTAGCCGCTAACGTCGCCAGTGCCGTATCACGGGAAACGCCTTCAGGTAAACGCCCTGCTAACACATTGACCATGCGTGGCCGCACCATAAGTGCGTAACTCAACGCTTCATCCAAAGCATCGGCAAACTGCTGACGACGCTTGGGATGACAAGCTAAACCAGCGCCGCCTTGCATCAAGTCACCGGCAGGTAAATTAATTAACACTAGCGGCATCGCGCAGCGCTGCAGCTCTTCTTTCAGTTGCAGGGCTGGCACCTCATAGGGGAACTGGATTTCCACGCCAGAAAACCCTGCCGCTGCTGCCGCACGCACGCGCTCTAACAACGGTAGCTCAGTAAACAACATGGATAAATTGGCCACAATGTCCATTATTTATCTCCGCTATAGAGTTTGATCAGGGTTGCCGGATCCGCCGCTAAATGTCCCTGCGCGGCATGGCTACGCATCAACTGCGCTGCGAGACCACTCATTGGTGTCGCAGACAGATGGTTATGGGACAGCTGCACAGCCATATCTAAATCTTTTAACAAGGTGCGCACATGCCACTTTACTGGCTCAAACTCACGCTCCGCCATTTGTGGTGCAAGGATTTGCAAAGGCTTGCTGTCCGCAAAACCGCCAGCCAAGGCTGGCGCTAAGAGCGACGCATCAACACCGGCCTGCTCAGCCAACACCACCACTTCCGCAATCACCATGGCATTACATGCCACCAGCATCTGGTTGCAGACTTTAGTCACCTGCCCTGAGCCCACCGGCCCCATGTGAGTAACGCGTTGACTGAGGTGCGCTAACACCGGCATTACTTGCGCCAAGGCATCCGCATCACCACCCGCCATCATGGCTAAGCTACCGGCCTCAGCACCACCAACACCGCCAGACACCGGCACGTCCAACCATTGCGCGCCACAGCCCTCGGCGAGCTGTTGCGCCATACTGCGGGTTGCCGCAGGCTCAATACTGGAGAAATCCACCAACACCTGCTTATGGCTCATCGCGGCAGCAATGCCCTGCTCAGCAAACATCACCTCAGATACGGCCTGCGTATTAGCCAAGCACAGCATAATGATATCGGCTTGGGCGCAGAGTTCGGCACGCTGTAAAACCTGCTGCGCACCTAAGGCGACCAAGGGCGCACACTTATCAGGATTACGATTCCAAACCACTAGTGGATAACCCGCTGCTAGCAAGCGCTGGCACATGGGCAGCCCCATTAAACCGATACCGGCAAAGGCTAAGCGAGGTAATGACGATGCGCGCATAAAACTCTCCAATTCACTCGACACTGAAGTTTTGCCCCTTGGGGGGATAGTGCAACTCAGGCTATCATGCCCACTTTTGTTGCGAGAAAAAACATGTCAAACGAAATCAGTGACTTATATGCTCAGCTTCTTGGTCAAACAGCGCAGATGAGTTGGGCTGAAATTATGCCGATTTTTGCTAAAGGCATGGTGCTTTGGATAGCCAGTGATCAAGACTTAGTGGCCGTGGCCGAACAGATTATCAATGACGATAAAAAGACAATCAGTGCGCTGATGCAGCAAAAGGCATTGCATAACTTAAAAGATGAGCAAGCCCTGGACTTTCAACAACGCGATCCCGAACTCTGGGCTGTCGTGGTCGCACCTTGGCTGATAGTGCAAGAGCGTCAAACAGCGACAACTCACTAAAATCTCTGGCAAAGCAGCAGGTTTAATCTTAAAAATAGTGGTTGTTACGTCTTTTATCAATGACTTGGCAACAAGCGACACTCTTTCAAAATCATCATTAGGCGCAAAGCATGACTGATACCCATTGGTGGTTAGACGCCACAGACCCACTGTCTGATAGCGCACGAGACAATGCGCAAGCGCATCAAAATCAACTGACTAAACCGCAAGGCTCGTTAGGTCGTTTGGAAAGCATTGCCATTGAGTTGGCGGCGATGCAAAACACGAGCAAACCGCAAATCAAACAGCCCCACATGTTGGTTTTCGCCGGCGACCACGGCGTTGTCACGCAAGGTGTCTCAGCCTTTCCGCAGTCGGTGACCATTGCCATGCTAGCGAATTTTGTCAATGGTGGTGCTGCAGTTGCCACTTTGTGCAAACAACAAGGCATTCAACTTAGCGTTATTAACTGTGGTACCGCTGCGAACTGTGAGCATTTAACTCAGATTACTCATAAGCCCATCATGGCCGGCACTCACGACTTCTCTCAGCAAGCTGCCATGAGCAATGAACAGGCGCTGGCGGCCTTAAGTTTAGGTAAAGAGCAAGCAGAACAGGCTCATCAGCAAGGCTGCGATTTTCTGATGTTAGGTGAAATGGGCATTGGCAATACCTCAGCCGCCAGTTGTTTAAGCGCTCTGCTGTTGGAACAAGACGTCAGCGATTTAACCGGTCCCGGCACTGGCGTTGAAGGTGCGGCACTAACTCGTAAAAAAGAAATTTTAACTGCCAGCGTGGCCCGCGCGAAGCTGCTGGTTAAAAATCCATTAGACGCCTTAGCGCAAGTGGGTGGGCTGGAAATCGCTGCCATCGCCGCAGCTTATATACGCGCCAGTCAGTTGGGCATGCCCTGTTTTGTTGATGGTTTTATTACCACGGCAGCGGCTTTATTAGCAGTTAAATTAAACCCTGGGGTACGTCAGTGGCTGCTGTTTGCCCACCATTCGGCTGAATGCGGACATAGCGCCTTACTCAGCGCCTTAGATGCAGAGCCGCTCCTACAGTTAGGCATGCGCTTAGGCGAAGGCTCGGGCGCTGCTGTGGCTTATGCAACCGTCCAGCAAGCGCTGACTATTCATAACAATATGGCCACCTTTGCCCAAGCCGCTGTGGAAAACAAAGCCTGATGATCACCACTTACATCGATATTATCCGCCACGGTGAACCGGTCGGCGGCCGAGTCTTTCGCGGTCGCACTGATCATTGCTTAACCGAGCGCGGCAGTGAGCAGTTTCAGCAGCGCATTGAGCGTTTAGGTCAGCGTTGGCAGCACGTGGTCAGCTCGCCCTTGCTGCGCTGTAAGCAATCCGCGCAGTGGCTGGCCAGTACACAAAATATCCCGCTCAGCATCGAAGCCAATTTAGCGGAAATTCATTTTGGCGAATGGGAAAACCAGTTGGTCGATGCAGTGATGGCTGAGCAAAGCATCAGTCAGATGTGGCAAGATCCAATGAACTTCTGTGCGCCACAAGGCGAACCCACTGCGGCATTACAACAGCGTGTTTTAGTGGCTTGGCAACAGTTGTTAAAAACTCATCAAGGCCAGCGCGTGCTCGTAGTCACCCACGGCGGTGTGATCCGCATGCTGGCGCAACATTTATTAGAACTGACCGCCAACGGCATGAGCAAACTCAGCTTACCTTACGCAGCGGTGATAAGTTTCAAGGTCATCGACAGTGAATATGAAGGTCAAGCCCAGCAATGGGTCAGCCTCGAAGGCATGGACGGAACAGAATTATGAGCACCTACTATTGGGGCTTTTGGTATGCGCTGATTTTCTTAAGCCGTGTGCCAGGGCCTTATTTAAAACGTATCGATAAAGAGGTACAGCAAGCGGCAATGTGGTTTTATCCCATCGTCGGCGCCATTCTAGGTTTGCTCTTAGTCAGCTTAGTGCTGCTGTGCTACCTGTATAACCCACAGGCATCGTTCTTATTAGTAGCGGCATTGCTGCTGGCGCTCTGGGTGTATTTTACCGGGGCAATGCATCTGGATGGCGTCGCCGATACAGCCGATGCTTGGGTGGGCGGTTTAGGTAATCACGAGCGTACCTTGGAAATCATGAAAGACCCAAGAGTGGGAGCCATGGCCGTGGCGGCAATGATCGTGGTGTTACTGGTAAAATTTGCCGCAATTGCCGCGTTACTCGAACAGGCGCACAGTGATCTTGGCTTACTGCTGGGTGGTTTACTGCTGATTCCGATGCTCGCCAGAGCTGGCATTATCGGTTTAATGGCGACAACGTCTTATGTGCGCAAGCAAGGCATGGTCAGTGACACACAAAGCGCTGCGACTAAAAGTAAAGTGATGATAATGAGTGCTGTGTTGGCGCTATTAGCCCTGCCGCTACTGCAAGAAAAAGCACTGCTGATTCTCTTAGTCTGGCTGGCAGTCTTAGTCGGTTATCGCGCTGCACTTAAAAAACGCTTGGGCGGCTATACGGGCGACACCCTTGGTGCTGCAGTAGAGATTCAGGAAGCCGTGCTGCTGGTTGCTCTAGCTTTATAGAGTGATAAAGTCGATCACAGGGGTACTAAATGGAGATCACGCTTACAGGTAAACATCTCTAGAGCTTGTAGGTTTTTATAACTACAGTTTTAAGAAAATCACTAACACATATTGTTAAAACTAAAAAACCCGCACAAGGCGGGTTTCAAAGTGGTTTTCTCATTCATGTCGAAACATGTAAAACCTTTAGATGGTGCGGACGGAGAGACTCGAACTCTCACACCTCGCGGCGCCAGAACCTAAATCTGGTGTGTCTACCAATTCCACCACGTCCGCATTCAATCTAGAAACAAAGCAAAATGAATCTGCTTTGTAAAATATGGGGTGGACGATGGGTTTCGAACCCACGACACCGGGAATCACAATCCCGTGCTCTACCAACTGAGCTACGCCCACCATATTGCGCTGCGTATGTTACATATAACTTACTACACTTACAAGCTTCGCCTAATGGCGCGCCCGGCAGGATTCGAACCTGCGACCACCCGCTTAGAAGGCGGGTGCTCTATCCGACTGAGCTACGGGCGCCTGGTGTCTGCACTCAATTTGAGTTACTGACCCAAGGCTCGATCACTGTTCAATATGACTTGTTCAGCTTTCGTATCCAGCTTCAGGCTGTACTTGGTAAGCGGGGCGAATATTATATAGATCACCCTATGCCGTCAACCACTATTTTCAAAAGAATCAATTAGATAGTGATAAAGCATAAAATACCTCTCGTGCATCTTTGCCCCATGGCGCTGCTCATGCGAGAATAGCCACCATCTTTTTTATTCTATGATTATGGCCAAACCACCCATGACAGCACAATTGATTGACGGCAAACAGATCGCCGCAGATATTCGAAAAAATATCGCCCAACAAGTACAAGACCGTCTTAATAAAGGTTTACGTGCTCCTGGCTTAGCGGTGATTTTAGTTGGCAGCGATCCGGCCTCAGAAGTTTACGTGTCACACAAGCGCAAAGACTGCGAGCAAGTGGGTTTTCAATCACAGGCTTACGATCTCGCGGAAACCACCACGCAGTCGGAGTTGCTTGATCTGATTGATAAACTCAATAACGATGCAACTGTTGACGGTATTTTGGTACAGCTGCCATTACCTAAGCACTTAGACTCATCATTACTGCTTGAGCGCATCAGCCCAAGTAAAGATGTCGATGGTTTTCACCCCTATAATGTCGGCCGTTTAGCCCAGCGCATTCCGTTACTGCGCTCATGCACGCCAAAAGGCATCATGACCCTGCTCGAACATACTGGCGTAGATTTACATGGCTTAGATGCGGTGATTGTTGGCGCATCCAATATTGTCGGTCGTCCAATGGCACTGGAGTTATTGCTAGCAGGTTGCACCACAACCATCACCCATCGCTTCACCAAAGACCTCGAAAGCCATGTACGCCGCGCTGACCTAGTTGTCGTCGCCGTAGGTATTCCGAACTTAGTTAAAGGCGAATGGATCAAGCCAGGCGCGATTGTGATCGACGTCGGTATCAACCGCCAAGACAACGGTCAATTGATTGGTGACGTCGGCTTTGACGAAGCGATTAAGCGCGCAGCTTGGATCACTCCAGTACCTGGTGGTGTTGGCCCAATGACCCGCGCCTGCTTACTGGAAAATACCTTACAAGCCTGTGAGCAAGCAGAACAATAAGCGCCACGTCGATTCATGCTTGCTGTGACTGCTCAAACCATCTTTTTATAGGCTCTCGCTTTATAGATTTGATTTGCTAGCCCGCTAGAAGGCTAGCAATGCATCCCGATGATCAAGGCTTTGGCTTTAAAAGAGCCATGCTACAGACTTGAAAACAACACTAATGCTCAACAAGCACCGTGCAGGTGCCGTGGCAAGCGCGCCAGGGATGGCGCAGCGCCCGAATCGAGGCAGGATGCCTCGTTGAGGGATAAGCGGCACTTGCACGGTGCGCCATAAGCAGGAAATCCTTGATGCTTTTGATTTTTAGCTTATAAACTAACTGATAGGCAGAGTATGCCGTGCTCCGCAATTGCTGTTTATCCGTCGATGAACCCATCCAGGGTTCAACTCAGGCGCTGCGCCATCCCTGGCTCGCCCACCACAGCAACAGCGAAGCACTCATTGAGCAACCGCGCCGTTAGCACTATCTGTGCAAGGCTCATGCAGAAATAGCAGGATACGGCACAAACCTTACCTAGCGCCTTCATCTGCCACGCATAAGCAATGCATAAAAACGCTATAAGCACTTCTTTAGCATGGCATTAATTTTCTGCGCACGCGGATCCATCAGTACGCTGGCACCGAGGCTGTTGGTAATAAACGCCACACTGACCTCTCGCTCAGGGTCAGCGCAACCTAAAGTACCGCCCGCACCCGGATGACCATAACTGTACGCACCCAGCGCATAACTGGCCGGTAATTGGTCCACTTGCTCTAGCATACAGCCCAAGCCAAAGCGGGTTGACGTGAGCAACGTTAAATCTGCTCCCGCGCTGTGCTCAGTCAGCATTTCCTTGAGCATCTCAGTGTCGAGTAATTTACCCTGCAACAATCCCGTATAGAAACCAGCCAATCCGCGCGCGGTGCTGTGCGCATTAGCGGCAGGTTGCTGCATCTGACGCCATTCAAGCTTATTGGTACTGGTCAACATTGAAGGCGGATTAGCAAAAGCCTTAGCAGTCATACCGCGCGAATCACTCCCAATGGCTTTCATTAAACGCATTGAGGCAGCATCACCATACACACCCTTCATGCGCATCACATCGCCGACACGTGGCAATTCTTGCGCAGTCAGCCCTAGATAAAGCTCCAACTGCAAAGGTTCGGCGATACGTTTAGCAATCGCCTCTCCCGGCTCACAGCCATCGACACGACGAATCAACTCGCCGACCAACCATCCGTAAGTCATTGGCGCATAACCGTGGGCACTGCCCGGCGCCCACCATGGCGGAGTATTTTCTACCGCACTGACCATCTGCTGCCAATCAAACAAGGTCTCTGGCGCTAACGGCTCAAGTACAGCAGACAAACCGGCTTGATGGCTCAAAACATGGCGCAGAGTAATCTGCTGTTTACCTTGTCTGGCAAATTCTGGCCAGTACTCGGCTATCGGCGTATCCAACTGCAAACGCCCTTCTGCCACCAACTGCAGCAACACCACAGCCGCGACTGGTTTACCGCTGGAGAAAATATTTACCAATGTGTCACGCTGCCATAACTGTTCGGCATGACGGTCAATCACCCCACCCCAGACATCAATGACCGTTTCACCGGCAACTTGCACGCACAAAGCGGCACCACGCTGCTCTGGGTCTTCCAGAATCTGGCTAAACACATCAAGAACGTTAGAAAACGCACTGTCGCTGCGACCATCAATATGCATGCTGACCTCTTTATAACGCTAAAACTTAATCAATTTCACGTCGAAACGGTGGTAACGAATTTAAAATAGCTTTGCCGTAACGCTGCGTCACCAGACGTCGATCCAGCAAAGTAATACTGCCTATGTCTTGCTCATTACGCAGCAAACGACCACACGCCTGAATCAAGCGTAAAGAGGCATCAGGTACAGCAATTTCCATAAATGGGTTACCGCCGCGTGCTTCAATCCACTCAGACAACGCCGCCTCGACTGGATCATCCGGCACGGCAAAAGGAATCTTGGCAATCACCACGTGTTGGCAATAAGCGCCTGGCAAGTCGATGCCTTCAGCAAAACTGGCCAAGCCAAACAACACGCTGATCTGCTCTTTATCAATCTGCGCTTTGTGCTTAGCCAAAGTCTCTTGACGTGATAAACCACCCTGCATCAATACGCGCTTGCGCCACTCAGCATCGACGCCAGCAAACACATCTTGCATTTGTCGGCGCGAAGAAAACAACACTAAACTGCCCTGTGCGCCCTCTAAGATACTCGGCAGTTCGCGAATAATCGCCTGCGTATGCGCATCAGCATCGCGCGGATCAGCTCGCAGGTCTGGCACTCTAAGCACGCCCGCCTCAGCATATTTAAAGGGGCTAGGCACCACGGCTTTCTTTGCATCGTAAGGTAAACCGGCGCGCATATTGAAACGATCAAAAGTACCCAGCGCAGTTAAAGTGGCCGAGGTGACTAACGCGCCATGGGCAACATTCCATAAATGGCGGCGTAGCGTTTCTGCCGCCAAAATCGGACTGGCATTGACGTCAATATCAAACGAGCCGCCACTGTCAGCCAGTGACAACCAGCGCGCCATGGGTGGGCTTTTCTCCGGATCTTCAGCGGTAAAGGCAGTCCAGAGTTCTTGGTTATTTTGCGCGCGCGCCAATAAACTACCAAACAACGGATACCACTCTTCTGCCTGATGACTGGGCACACCTAAACCCGGCTCATCATCCATGGCTTTCTTTAATAACTCAGCGACGCGACTGAAAATATCGGTCAGTTTAGAGAACTCTTTTTTCAGTTCAATCCCAAGCTCAGCCATTTCACTGGGTATCACCCCACCGACAAAACGGTAGCGCGGCTTCTCATAACTGTCGGGATCGCTATTAGGACGAAACTCAGCCAATTGCTCACAGAAAGTAAACATAAATTGCATTTGTGTACGCAGACTTTTCGCCATTTCCGGCACTGCTTCAAGCAAGCGACCAAACTCTCCAGGCAATGGGTTTTGCGCAAGCAAACGGGTGAGATTCTTATCCACTTGCCCCAGCCAGTCAGCGGTCGAACGCAAACGAGTGAAATGCGCAAAGTGACCGATAGCTTTATCTGGCAGGTGATGGCCTTCATCGAAGACATAAATGGTTTCGCGCGGATCCGGTAACACTGCGCCACCACCTAGCGCCAAATCAGCCAAAACCATATCGTGATTGGTCACAATCACATCCACTTTGGTCATGCCTTCACGGGCTTTGTAAAAAGCACACTGCTGAAAGTTAGCGCAATGGCGACCCGTGCACTGGGTATGATCAGTGGTCACCCGCGACCAAGTAACATCTTCGAGAACCTGTGGCCAGCTATCACGGTCACCGTCCCAGCGGTTGCTGGCCAGCTTAGTAATCATCTCGCTAAAGAGTTTTTCGCTCTCGCTATCCACATCAATATGGTAGCCGTCATCGGCAAACATCTGCGCAGTCGCCTGCTCTGCTTCACCGTGCTGTGACAGTGCATCCAATTTAGATAAGCACAGGTAACGGCCACGGCCTTTGGCTAAGGCATAAGTGAAATGCAAACCACTGTTTTTAATGATATCGGGCAAATCTTTATCGACGATCTGCTCTTGCAGAGCGACGGTGGCTGTGGCGATCACCAAACGCTTACCCGCAGCACGCGCAGCCGCAATAGCGGCCAAACTGTAGGCTACAGTTTTACCGGTTCCCGTACCTGCTTCGATGGCGACCACGGCAGGCTCACCCGAGCGCTTACCCTCTTCATCGACGGCAATATTGCCTAAGACTTTCGCTACTTCAGCAATCATCAAACGCTGACCATAACGCGCCTTAAGGCCTTTCTTGTCTAAAAAGCGTGTGTAAGCGCCTTGAATAGTGTTTTTTAATTCATCGCTGAGCATGCTGCTTCCACTTAATCGAACTGTATGTTTGTTCAGTGCCTGTTTAAAAACGTATAATAGCCTGCTTATACGTTTTGTGCTTTACGGATTACTTATGACCGCTGCAATTGCCTGCCCTTGCAACTCCAGTCTTGATTATCAAAATTGCTGCGCACGCTACCATGCAGGCGCTAAGCCTGCCGCTGCAGAAGATTTAATGCGCGCACGCTACAGCGCGTATGCCCAGCACAATGTTGAATTTATAAGAGATACCAGCTTGCCGGCGCAGCAAGCGCAGTTGGATATGGCAGCGATTACCGACTGGAGTCAGAACAGCCAATGGTTAGGCTTAGAGGTGCTAGCTGAGCGCATCCATGCTGATCAACGACATGCCACTGTCGAGTTTATTGCACACTGGCAAGATGCTGAAGGTCAGCATCAACATCAAGAAACATCGTTATTTATCAGGCCTGCCGAGCAATGGTATTTTTATGATCCTAACGTGCCACTGCGTGCAGAACGCAATGCACCTTGCCCGTGCGGCAGTCGTCTCAAGTTCAAAAAATGCTGCGCTGCCCACCTATAAAAGTTGTCAGCGCAATGATCACAGACTACTCGTCAGCTAATTTAATATGCGAAACATCTGGCGCCACAATGGCCGCAGCACCCGGTAACTGCCCCATATCGCTACCCACCGGCGCGATAGAAATACCAGAGAGATCCAAGTTGGGCGCAGGCTTCTCAGCAGGTGTAGGTTGCAAGTCATCACCTAATGGCGCAATGCCAAAATCCGGTGCCTGCACATTACTAAATGCTGCCATGTATTCATCACGCGGCGCCACATTCAGCATCGCAACTGTTGCGCTAGAAGCCACAGCTGCAGCAGACTCCGCCACCGTTTCTTCTACCGGCAAACCTGGAGTTATTTCTTCAATCAGTTCTGCGTTTAAATCACGCACATCAAGGACAGCACCAGCCCGCTGAAAAGCCGCTTGGTACTTGCCTGCAGCTGTTGCATCAACACTCTGCTTTATTACCACGCGCTGGCCGGAAAACAATCGCGCTAAGAGAGCATCATCCGCTTGGAATAAGCGCGCAATCGCTGCCTTAACTTGCTCAAGCTGAGCGCCTGGTAAAATCTCGCCAGAAAAAGCAATTTCGAACTGTTGCATACTCAATCCTCTAAAATTGATAACCCACGTAGCAATCTAATTGATATATGTTACGTAAACAGGCACTGTGCATGTCCTATTTACCACGTCCAACATTTGCTTGATACACTGCCGTGAGATTTGGAGTTAATCAATGAGCTATTTGGCAACTATAAAAAAAACACCGGCATTATTGGTTTTATTAGCATTATTAGGCTCAGTGAGCGGTTGCTCAACATGGCTAACAGGAAACTTTAAAAAGCCAGACTTACAACTGGTGGATGTCGAACTGGTGCACGCTAAATTACTCGAGCAGCAATTTGTTTTACATTTTCGCGTAGACAATCCGAACTCGAAAAGTTTGCCCATGCGTAGCATCAATTATCGTCTTTTGCTGAATGACACCCCGCTTGCTACTGGCAGTAATAACCAATGGCTCACCGTTCCAGCCAATGGCCATGCCTATTTTAAAATTCCCGTGCACACCAATCTCTGGCGGCACATGAAAGTTGTGGTACGCATGCTAGAAAAACCTGATCAGCCGATTCATTACGCACTGCATGCTGATGTAAAAACCGGGCTTTTGTTTAGCAAAAAAATCAATATCGTTCGTCACGGTGATATCATTCCCGGCGACTATATTCGCGAGTAATTACTATGTCTTCTACAGAACACGTTCACGGCCCTGACTGCCAACATGATGATCATCAACACAGCCATGCACCCGCGCCACACGTGCACGGCCCGCATTGCGGCCACGCCCATCACGAACCAGTACGCAACCCTCTAAAAGAAATTGGTCGTAATGATCCTTGCCCATGTGGCAGTGAGAAAAAATACAAAAAGTGTCACGGAGCCTAACGTGCAAACATTTTCTAATGTTTGGCTGCTTGCTGGTGCTGTTTGTATTCTCGGTTTAGCCGCTTATGCGGCTATTCTTTGGCGTCGTGTTTGGCAAGCAAAACAACAACGTCAACAGCAACTCAGCTTACAAAAAGCTCAGCGTCATGACGATCTAATCGTTTTGAGCAATGGCTTTTTAAGTGGGCAGATGCCTTGGGCGGAAGGTTGTATTCGCATCAAAGTCATCTTAGATCACTACGATGCTGAGATGGGCATGCACAACGACTACCAAGTCCTGCAAAAGGTTTTTACAGCCACCGAGCAAATACCCACCCACGACGCTTGGCGTCAACTGAGCAGCGTTGAAAAGAAACCTTTTCAAAAACTGCTGGCTGAACTTGAACTCAAACATAAGCAAGAGTCAGTTCGCGCAGTCCAGCAGCTGCTTAATCACCTGCAGGCGTCTTAGTCGGCGCTATCAATATCTGCATGGGTCAGTTCAAGTCGCGCGCGATCTTGCCACTGTTCAGGTATTTCCGTCTTCACGGCAACACCTAACTGCTGGAAATCACTGGCTTGCTTAATCAAGTTGCCACGACCGCTGACCAACTGATCGCAGGCTTTACGATAGGCTTCTTGCGCGCGCTCCAAACTGCTACCAATGCCATCCATGCTGCCAAGAAAGATGCGTAATTTGTCATACACTTTACTGGCTCGATCAGCCAACTCAGCGGTACTGCGGCTTTGCTCCTCAAAGCGCCAGAGCTGCCTCACGATGGTTAAGCTGGCCAATAAGGTACTTGGCGTAGCAATCAGAATGTTTTGCTCAATAGCGCGCTGTAACAAGCCCTCATCGGCACGTACCGCATCTGCAAACGCCGATTCAATGGGAACAAACATCACCACCATATCTGGTGCATTCAAGCCTGGCAGCGCCGCGTAATCGCGCTCAGCCAACTCAAGCACGCGCGCCGAAAAAGCACTGACATGCTCGCGCAGCGCCTGCGCGCGCAAGTTATCATCTTCAGCATTCACGTAGCGCAGGTAGGCATTGAGCGAGACTTTGGCATCAATAATTAAATGCTTATTTTGCGGTAAGTAAATAATCGCATCCGGACGTTTACGCCCTTCGCTGGTGGTAAAACTCACCTCGCGAGCAAAATCCACTCCGAGCTGCAAACCGGCGCGCTCTAAAACATTTTCTAGAATCAGCTCACCCCAATTACCTTGGGCTTTCTTCTGCCCACGCAAAGCCGAACTCAACTCATGGGCTTCTTGAGTAATTTGCTGATTAAGCTCTTTTAATTGCAATAATTGCTGCTGCAAAGACGCCTGCTGCTGCACATCTTTATGGTGAATGTCTTCAACTTTTTGGCGAAACCCTTCAATCTGCTCACGAAAAGGCTTGAGCATGGCTTCTAAGGACTGCTGACTGGTCTGGGTGAGCGACTGGCCGCGCGCTTCAAAAATCTGTCCGGCTAACTGTTCAAATTCCAGTTTCAATTGCTCGCGACTGTCTTTAAGCAGTTGCTGCTGCTCAAGTAAATGCTGCTCTTTTTGCGCAGTCAATCCTCGCAGTGACACATGTTCTTGCTGCAAGTTTTGATGCGTTTGCTGCAATTCAAGATAGCTAGCCTGCTGCTCGGTCAACGCTTTTTCGCGCAGCAACTGTTGCTCTTTTAACTCTCGATAGGCTGCACGCGCCGCATCAGCAACCCCTCGCACTTGTAATAGCTGCTCTTGTGCCGAGCGCTGCTCAGCATGCAGCTGCTGGTAATCTGCTTCACGCCGCTGTAACTGCGCATGCAACTGATCTTGCTGGCTACCTAGCACTTGCAAATCAGTATCCTGCTCATGCAATTGTTGCTGCGCGCTAAGCAGTGCAGTCTGGCTGGCATTGAGTTGCTGCTGTAATTTCTGGCCACGGATAAACTGCAGCACAGCCACTGCCAAGACAATCACGCCAAGCACTAATGGCGCAGCATACTGGGTTAATTCCTGCCCTGTTAGACCAAGCATAGAGGCTCGCTTACTGAATCAGTTACTGCATCGATAGCGTCAGAGGCTTTGCGCGCGTCTTTAGCGGCTTGAACAAAGCACAGCATCCACTGTGCAATGGCCTGACCATCGTGTGCATCCTGCAAGCTGTTACAGGCGGCCTGATACTCATCAGGGCAATAAACAGCTTGGCGGATTTGCAATAACTGTCTAGAAAAATCATGGGTAAACTCAGGATGCCCTTGAAAGCATAAAACCTGTTGCCCGATGATAAAGGCAGCGTTTTCACAGAATTCACTCTGTGCTAATAAAGTCGCACCAGCCGGTAAAGCGGTAACTTGATCACGGTGACTGATCAATAATTGAAACTCATCAAGCGCCTCAGGCAACCACTGCGGCTTATAAGCTAAGCGGTAACGGTGCACACCAATACCCCAGCCTTTATTAGAACGCTGTGTATCACCACCGAGCACCAACGCTAGGATTTGATGGCCAAAGCAAATTCCCAGCAACACATCGCCCTGCTGAAAACGCTCACGCAAGTAAGCGCGCAAAGTAACAATCCACGGATCATTGGCAAAGGAGTCCGCTTTGCTACCTGTGACTAAATAAGCGTCAAATTGCTCGCTGGCCGCAGGATATTCGCCTCGCACCACATTAAATACTTGGCATACGACACTTGCATCTTGGCCGGCAAACAACTGCTTAAACATCTGGCCAAAGCCGATAAAGCTATCTTGCATGGTTGGATGTAAATCATCCGACTCTAAAATACATATTCGTAAGGTCATCAACGCACCTCAAAACCACTGATCAAAAGCACAGTATAGAGTACCTTAAGCACAGTCTGCAGGTCTAAATAGATCGAAAAAATTAAAAGAAAGCTGTTTTAACAGCGCAAAAAAAAAAGCCGATTCAACTTTTCAGTCAAACCGGCTTTATCTCAGCAAACAAAGCTTAAGCAGTACTTAAGCAATGGTGCATCTTAATCTTCGCGATAGCGACGCAGCTTAAGTGCTTTACCACCGACACGGGTGTCTTTTAACTTACCCAATAAACGCTCAAGACCTTCTTCTGGTAATTCAACCAAACTAAAGCTTTCGCGAATCTGAATACGACCAATCGCATCACGCTGTAAACCGCCCTCATTGAGGATCGCACCGAGCAAGTTGCGTGCAGCAACACCATCACGAGTTCCCAATGCAGTACGGCAACGTACTTTACCTTCGCTCAGTGCTAATGGCTCACGAGGACCACGAGAACCACTATCGCGGCCGCCATCACGACCACCTTCACGTGGTGGACGACTGCCACGGTCACCGCGATCGCCACGATCCCCACGATCATCACGACTACGTGGAGCGATGGTTGGCTGCTCACGCTCAACACCGTCTAAAGTGAAGGCTTGGCCTTCAGTGGTTTTAGCCAACAAAGCCAAGGCTAAATCTTCAACTGTGCAACCAAGCTCAGTGGTCAGATGCGTTAATAGCTCAACGTTTTTGTTCTCTTTGTCTTTAACGCGCGGAGCTAAATCCTGAGTCAAACGACGAATACGTGCTTGCAGAATTACTTTAGCATCCGGCAATAAAATCTCAGCGACTTTCTGGCCTGTTACACGCTCAATCACCTGCAACATACGACGCTCACGCGGCGTCACTAACAACAACGCACGACCATCACGACCGGCACGGCCAGTACGACCGATACGGTGCACATAAGACTCTGGGTCATACGGCATATCGATGTTGAAAACGTGAGTAATACGCGGCACATCAAGTCCACGCGCGGCAACGTCAGTGGCGATGACGATGTTTAAGCGGCCATCTTTTAATGACTCGATAACGCGCTCACGTTGGTTTTGCGCGATGTCACCATTGAGCGCCGCAACCTTGTAGCCTTTCGCTTCAAGTGCTGCTGCGATGTCTAAGGTCGCTTGCTTGGTGCGCACGAAACCAATCATGGCATCAAAGTCTTCAACTTCGAGCAAACGCAATACGGCGTTTACTTTTTGATCTGCATGCACCATCAGGTGCGCTTGTTCAATACGCGCAACGGTTTGCGTTTTGCTAGCAATTTTAACTTGCTGTGGATTGCGCAAATGTTTTTCTGCAATGCCACGAATTGATGCTGGCAAGGTTGCCGAGAACAACACAGTCTGGCGCTCATCAGGCATGGCATTGAAAATAACTTCTAAGTCATCCATAAAGCCGAGCTTTAACATCTCATCGGCTTCATCAAGAACTAAAAATTTAATGGTAGACAGTAAGCCACCGTTACGGCTGAGGTGGTCAACCAGACGACCTGGCGTTGCCACGATCACTTGTGCGCCATTACGAATAGCTTTCAGCTGTGGGCCCATCGGCGCACCACCGTAAATCGCAACAACGTTAACGCTAGACATCTGCGCAGCAAAGCTTTCAAAAGCAGTTGCAACTTGCAGGGCCAGTTCGCGGGTCGGTGCTAATACCAACACCTGTGCTTCACGACGGGCTGCATCAATGCGCGATAAAATAGGTAACGCAAACGCAGCGGTTTTACCGGTACCGGTTTGGGCCTGACCGATCATATCGTGGCCAGCCATAATCAACGGAATCGATTTGGTCTGAATCGGTGATGGTTCTTCATAGCCGACTGCAGTAATAGCAGCAAGAACTGAAGGGTGTAGGCCAAGTGTAGAAAAATTACCAATTTCTGCAGCTGTGCCAACGTCTGGAGTAGTACTGATTTCTTGGGTCATGGTATGCCTCATGTGCATCCGCAAAGACCCATGAAAGCTGCACACGCCATGAAAGACCATAATGGTCGCCCTTTGGCAGCCTGTTTGCGAGTATTTGCGAGAACGCTGTTTAGAAAAAACGTCTAGGATAGTCCTGTACAGGACAAGCAGTCGAAGCTGCGCTTCGGGATATTGCAGTAACCTTAACGGGGCCAGTAAGGCCGGCGCGTATTATAGGCCCTTTCAACTGATTTTGACTAGCACTTGTTAACTCAATCACATAGATAAGGTTAATTGGCTTTTAAAACTGCGCAAAATGCCGCTAAAAGGATCAATAAAGCTGATTTGTTTGGCAAGCAATTGCAACGGCCTCGCATAATCTTCCTGCCCAGCCTCTTTTTGCAACTCCGGATACAGAGGATCATTAACAATCGGCGCACCTAAAGCAGCCAAGTGCACCCGCAACTGATGCTTACGCCCAGTCACCGGATATAAACGATAGCGCCAAATATCCTCACTCTGCTCTTCAACTTCAATCAGCGTATCGCTATTGGCAAGGCCCGCGACTTCTTGCATACGAAAAAACTGCTCTGCTGGCTCAAGGCGACTGCGATGCCGATATGGCCATTGCAAATCAGGCAATGCAGGTGCTAACGCCTCATAACACTTAAATACTTTGCGCTCACGAAATAAACGCTGATAGGCATCGCGACTGCTAGGGCTTAACGAAAACAACAAAACGCCAGCAGTTAAACGGTCAAGACGATGAATCGGCACAATATCTGGATTGTCTAAACGCTTCATCAGGCGGCGCAATACTGTTTCTTCGACATAGCGACCGGCAGGTAGTGTCGCTAAAAAATGCGGCTTATCCACCGCCAGCAGATGCTCATCTTGGTAGAGAATGCTTTCCGTGAAAGGCACCACTGCTTCTTCAGGCACTTCCCGAAAGTAATACAGCAAAGCGCCTGGCTGATAGGCCGCAGCTGGCAGCACACAGCGCTGTTCGGCATCGAGAACTTTGCCACTGAGCATGCGCTGACGCCAAACTTCACGACCGATCGCGGCGAAGCGCTCGCTCAAAAAATCCAAGACTAGGGTGTACGGCTGATCAGGCAAGCGCACTTGGCTTGCGCCAAGCAGATTAGAATGGCTCATGTGAATTAATGCAGGGTGTGCTCAGTTGCATCATCAGGATCGCTTTCATTCAGCGCTTCTTCTTCGGCTAAATGCCCAGCTGCTAATAAACCTGCATGAAACATTTCTTTGGCCACATCAATGTAGCGTGCTTTCAAAAAGCCACGGGCTTCGCTTGAGAACGTCAGAGTGACTAAAGCGCCATCCTCTTCCGAGCGGCGCAAAACAATGCGACCGTCAGGTAACTCAACAATTTCCAAAAACGCACTGGACATAAACAACTCTTAACATTAAATAAAACAGAACAAGGCCGCTAAGCGACCTTGTTGCATGCTTAAATTACTTATTTATTTTTGCGCTTATCGTCAACCTGCCACTTTTTACCATCGTAAAAAGCTTTCCAACCGCTAGGCTTGCCTTCAATTTCTGACTGCACATATTGCTCTTTGGTTTTACGGCTGTAACGAATCACCGTAGGCAGACCATCTGGGTCATGCTGAGGTGCGGTAAGCAAGTAATGGTATTTGGGATCGATTTCTGCTTTATGCGGAATCAACTCCAGCACCAAGGGCGCACGGGTTTCACGCTTTTTCGGAAACTGGCTGGCAGCTAAGAACATGCCCGAAGCACCATCGCGCAGCACATAGGTGTCATCAACATTGACACACTGCAGTTCTGGCATCGGCACCGGATCCATTTTTGGCGGTGCTGCTTCGCCGCTGCGCAGAAGTTTGCGGGTGTTTTTACACTCAGTATTGGTGCAACCGAAATACTTACCAAAGCGGCCGGTTTTCAACTGCATCTCACTGCCGCACTTATCACACTCAAGGCTTGGACCTTCATAGCCTTTAATGCGGAACTGCCCTTCTTCAAGCTCAAAACCACTGCAATCTGGATTATTACCACACACATGCAGCTTACGAGTTTCATCGAGCAAGTAAGCATCCATTGCTGTACCGCACTTCGCACAACGGCGCTTATGACGTAACAGTAATGATTCAGACTCACCTTCATCATCCGCCGCAATCTCGTTGCCCGGCACCAGGTTCATGGTCGACTTGCAACGCTCTTTAGGTGGCAAGGCATAACCTGAACAACCCAAGAACACACCGGTCGATGCAGTGCGAATCATCATCGGACGCCCGCATTCTTTGCAAGCAATGTCAGTCATGGTTGGCGTGTTTTCACGCATGCCATTTTCTGCTGAATCCGCAGTTTCTAATTTTTTCTTAAAATCTTTATAAAACTCATCGAGCAACTGTTTCCACTGCAACTCGCCATGGGCAACACTATCTAAACGCTCTTCCATCTGCGCAGTAAAGCCATAATCCATCAGATTAGCAAAGCTTTCACCAAGACGCTCAGTGACAATGTCGCCCATTTTCTCGGCATAGAAGCGACGATTTTGTAGCGCCACATAGCCTCGGTCTTGAATGGTAGAAATAATCGCCGCATAGGTTGAAGGGCGACCAATACCTTGCTTCTCCAACTCTTTAACTAAACTGGCTTCGCTGTAACGCGCTGGCGGCTTAGTAAAGTGCTGCGAAGGATCCAATTTCACTAGATTTAATTCATCGCCTTTATGCAGATCCGGCAGCACTGCATCTTCACCGCCCTTACCTTGCTGCGGTTGCACACGGGTGTAACCGTCAAACTTCAAGATACGACCACGGGCACGCAACTCAAAACGATCCGCTTCCACGGTCAAAGTGGTGGCCATATATTCAGCTGCAGGCATTTGGCAGGCAACAAACTGACGCCAAATCAACTCATACAGGCGCTCAGAGTCGCGCTCCATGCCTTTGAGCTGTGAGGTCTGGGTGTTTACATCAGAAGGCCGAATCGCTTCGTGCGCTTCTTGTGCGCCTTGCTTGCTGCTATAAAAAATTGGTTTTTCTGGCAAATACTTGGCGCCAAACTCTTGATCAATAAAGCTGCGCACCATTTCGATGGCGTCGTTAGAGATATTGGTTGAGTCGGTACGCATATACGTGATGTAACCAGCTTCATACAAACGCTGCGCCAACATCATGGTTTTCTTTACCCCAAAACCCAAACGGGTACTGGCCGCTTGCTGCAAGGTTGAGGTGATGTAAGGTGCGCTTGGGCGGCTACTGGTTGGCTTATCTTCGCGCTTAACCAAGCTATAGGGTGCTTTTTCCAGCACCGCTAAAGCTGTATCGGTTTGATCTTTATTCACCGGGCGGAATGCTTGCCCTGCTTCGCGCACCACTTCAAAGCGGGTATCGGCGTGCTTGGCATGCTGTAAGTCGGCATGTATCTGCCAGAATTCTTCAGGCACAAAGGCGCGAATTTCTTTTTCACGCTCAACCACAAGCTTGACTGCTACGGACTGTACGCGCCCAGCAGAAAGACCGCGAGCCACTTTCTTCCACAACAGCGGTGACACCATAAAGCCAACCACACGATCTAAAAATCGGCGGGCTTGCTGAGCATTGACCTGGTCAATATCCAGTTGACCTGGCTCGGCAAAAGCACCTTTAATGGCTTTCTCCGTAATTTCGTTAAACACCACACGCTTATAACGGCTGTCATCACCACCAATGGCTTCGCGCAGGTGCCAGGCAATGGCTTCCCCTTCACGGTCCAAGTCCGTCGCGAGATAGATGGTGTCGGCGTCTTTAGCTAGACGGCGCAACTCTTCGATGACTTTTTCTTTACCCGGTAGAATTTCGTAACGGGCCTTCCAATCATTCTCAGGGTCAATACCCATTCTGGCAACTAAAGTGCGCATGGCCTTTTCTTTCGGCGTCAACTGCGCGGTGTCAGCTGCTTTAGCGCGCTTAGCTGGCTCTTTACCGGCAGCGGCAGAGCCACTGGTTGGTAAATCACGAATATGCCCCACACTCGACTTCACCACATACTCATTACCTAAGTATTTGTTGATGGTTTTAGCCTTAGCGGGGGACTCTACGATAACCAGCGATTTGCTCATTGCTCAGAATATTCCTGAAATAAATAAAGTGATACGCCTGCACTAGCACTGCCAATATCACAAAAAAGATACGATAACTTTGATTACAGTGAGGCTATATATAGGTTGAAAGCGGCTTAGGTCAAGTTTTTGGTCAAATTGATCATGGTTTTATGATCGAGTAAACAGGCTTTCTTCGCTTTGCAGTAAAGCAAAACGGGGCTGCAAAACACCCTCAACAAGGACCTGCTCGGTAAACATCGACAGCGGCCGCAGCCATAATCCAAACTCGCCGTAAAGCGCTTGGTAGACCACCAGAGACTCTTCTGTCTCGGAATGCTGAGCAACGCCTAAAACACGGTACTGCTGGCCTTTATAATGCTGGTAAAGCCCTGTTGCTATCGTCACTGCATCCTCCCAAATAAAAAAGCCGAGGCACTAGGCCCCGGCTTGAGTATTTAACTGGCGCTTACACGCGTTCAAATACTGTAGAGATACCCTGACCGAGACCAATACACATGGTCGCTAAGCCTAAAGTACCGCTGTTTTGCTTCATCACATTCAGCAAGGTGCCTGAGATACGTGCACCTGAGCAACCGAATGGGTGACCCAGAGCAATCGCACCACCGTGCAAGTTAACCTTTTGCTCCATTTTATCAAGGAGTTTAAGGTCTTTCAGTACTGGCAATGCTTGTGCAGCAAAGGCTTCGTTAAGCTCAACGAAATCGATATCATCGATCGTCACGCCAGCACGCTTCAATGCTTTATGAGTTGCTGGTACTGGACCGTAACCCATGATTGCTGGATCAACACCAGCAACAGCCATTGAACGAATAACAGCCATCGGCTCAATACCAAGATCTTTAGCACGCTGCGCAGACATTACGATCATGCAAGAAGCACCATCAGTAATTTGCGAAGACGTACCAGCAGTCACAGTACCGCCTTTCGGGTTAAACGCTGGACGTAAAGCGGCCAAGCTTTCTAATGTTGTCTCAGGACGAATGGTTTCGTCATAATCAAACATTTTCAAGAAGCCATCAGCATCGTAGCCTTCCATTGGGATAATTTCGTCTTTGAACTTACCTTCAACAGTGGCTTTCTGTGCCAAACGGTGTGAACGCTCACCGAACGCATCTTGGGCTTCACGAGTAATGCCGTGCATTTTACCTAGCATTTCAGCGGTTAAGCCCATCATGCCGGAAGCTTTTGCACCGTACAGTGACAAATGCGGGTTAGGATCAACGCCGTGCATCATGCTGACGTGGCCCATGTGCTCAACACCACCAACCACAAACACATCGCCGTTACCGGTTTGAATCGCTTGTACAGCAGTGTGCAATGCGCTCATTGAAGAACCGCATAAACGGCTAACGGTTTGCGCAGCACTGGTGTGTGGAATTTGCGTCATCAAAGAAGCCATACGGGCAATGTTCCAGCCCTGCTCTAGGGTTTGGTTTACGCAACCCCAGATCACATCTTCAACTTCCGCAGGGTTTACTTTGTCATTACGAGTCAGCAAACCACGGATTAAATGTGCTGACATATCTTCAGCACGTGTATTGCGGTGCATGCCACCTTTCGAACGACCCATAGGGGTGCGTCCGAAGTCGACAATCACTGCATCTCTTGGATTCAAGCTCATTTCTTTACTCCCGCTCTAATCTGTCCGCGATTAACCGAAAAAGGTTTGACCGTTTTTGGCCATTTCACGCAATTTCTCGGTCGGGTGATACAGCGCACCCAAGTCAGCGTATTTGTCTGCCAAAGCAACAAACTCAGCTACACCAATACTGTCGATGTAACGTAACGCGCCACCACGGAAAGGAGGGAAACCAATACCGTAAATTAAGCCCATATCTGCTTCTGCAGCGGTCTCAACGATACCGTCTTCTAGGCAACGTACAGTTTCCATGCACAATGGGATCATCATCCAGTTGATGATGTCTTCATCGCTCACTTCACGCTTCTCGTAAACAATCGGCGCTAGAATCTCAGCAATTGCGTCATCAACGACTTTCTTCGGCTTGCCGCGCTTGTCAGTTTCATAGGCATAGAAACCTTTGCCATTCTTCTGACCTAAACGGTCTGCTTCATAAAGCACGTCTACCGCTGAACGACGATCGTCTTTCATGCGATCTGGGAAACCTTCAGCCATTACATCACGACCATGGTGTCCGGTATCAATACCAACCACGTCCATCAAGTAAGCAGGACCCATCGGCCAGCCGAATTTTTCCATGACTTTATCAATGCGTACAAAATCAACACCTGCACTGACTAACTTGGCAAAACCACCAAAGTACGGGAACAGAACACGGTTGACTAAGAAGCCTGGGCAGTCATTGACAACAATCGGGTTTTTACCCATTTTCTGTGCATAAGCAACAGTTGTTGCTACTGCTTCGTCTGATGAATGCTCACCACGAATCACTTCAACCAAAGGCATCATGTGCACTGGGTTAAAGAAGTGCATGCCGACAAAATTTTCTGGGCGCTTGAGCGCTTTAGCCAGTAAATTAATCGAGATAGTTGAAGTGTTAGACGCAATGATGGTGTTCTCACCAACATGCTGCTCAACTTCAGCCAGCACTGCGTGCTTAACTTTTGGATTCTCAACAACAGCTTCAACAACGAGATCAACATGACCGAAGTCGCCATACGACATGGTTGGGCGAATCGCGTTTAATGCTTTAGCCATTGCATCTGGTTTCATGCGCTTACGTTCAACGCGCTTAACCAGCAGCTTAGCTGCTTCTTCAAGACCTAACTGAATGCCTTCCTCGCGAATATCCTTCATCAGGATTGGCGTGCCTTTTAAGGCCGACTGGTAGGCAATACCACCACCCATGATACCTGCGCCCAATACGGCAGACAGCTTGACATCACGTGCGATTTTTTCGTGCTCTTTAGCTTTACGCTTCAGGGCTTGGTCATTCAGGAACAAACCAATCAGACTTTGCGCAACAGACGTTTTAGCCAGCTTGGCAAAACCAGCAGCTTCAATTTCTAATGCTTTGTCGCGGCCATGATTGGCAGCTTTTTGAATGGTTTTAATGGCTTCAACTGGCGCTGGGTAGTTAGGACCCGCTTTACCAGCAACAAAACCTTTTGCGGTTTCGAAGCACATCATTTGCTCAATTGCATTGAGCTTGAGTTTTTCTAGCTTAGGCTGACGTTTTGCTTTGTAGTCTAACTCACCAGAAATCGCACGCTTAACTAGATCAACAGCAGCAGAATGCAGCTTATCTAAACTCACTACAGCATCAACTGCACCGACTTTTAAAGCTTCTTCAGCACGCCCTTCTTTACCAGCAGCGATCCACTCAATAGCGTTGTCTGCACCAGCTACACGGGTAAAACGTACCGTGCCGCCGAAGCCTGGGTAGATACCCAGTTTAATTTCTGGCAAACCAATTTTAGCGCTATCGGCCATGATGCGGTAATCCGCCGCCAAGCACATTTCAAAACCACCGCCTAAAGCGATGCCATTGATAGCAGCAACAGTTGGTACATTCAGGTCTTCAAAATCATTAAAGATCTTGTTGACTTCAAGATTGCCTGCAACCAGCTCTTCTTCAGAAAGCTTAAAGTTGTCAACAAACTCTGTAATGTCTGCACCAACGATAAATACATCCTTACCACTGGTCACAATCACGCCTTTAACATCGTTATTGGCTTTGATTGCGTCGACTGCAGCACGCAGTTCGGTAAGTGTAAGACGGTTAAACTTGTTGACGGACTCACCCTTGAGGTCGAAATTTAATTCGACGATACCACTTTCAAGAGTCTTCACCGTGATGGCTTTACCTTCGTAAATCATCAACTGATCTCCACGATATGGAAGCTGAACAGTTACGCACCGGCCACTGATCAGCAATTAAACAATGTGCATAGCACGTTGCGTAGTACTTATCAGCATACTCGTCGACTCAACACTCATAAGAATGCCTTCTGCCGTACCAATATGCATTTCATACGCCCGTTTGATTTGGGTGTGCACACATTCACGGAAATTCTTCTCTTTGTCAATTACAAGTCTCAAAGAAATATAGTAAATATGTGTCAATTAGTCGCAACTCCTTGTTTTTTATTAAAAAATAATTAGCAACAACGCACGTATCAAGCTGCTATACGCCAAAAGTAGAATTTAACACGTGAACAAGTAGCCAAATTACTGATGAAGCGGTAAAGTCGAAAGCTAAAGGAATACAATTATCTTATATAAAAAAAACAACAATTACGCAGTATCGGAGCTTCCAGTCATGAAAAATCGTGTCTACGCATTATGCTTAAGCGCTCTCTTTGCACTACCTTCACACCTTCTCGCCGCAGACGCAAAGCCATCGACAGCACAACAAGCCATTAACAATTCTTTAAATGCTTTATTTCTTGTGCGCCTAGAAACACAGAGAAGCATTGGCGGTTTTTACATGCTCAACAGCCAGGAGCAAGACCAGCGTTATGCCAAGCAAGCTGAAGCCAACTTAGTTTTAGCGCAAGAGAACTTTAAAAATATACCAACACCTAGCAGTCCTGCAGCGCAGACTCTAAAAGTAAAGTTAGAACAAGATCTCAGTACTTATAGCAACGAATTGCGTCGACTGATCAGCGTACTGAAAGAGCAAGGTTATACTGATCTACAACCCATTGCCGACCTTGCAAGCCTCAACAGCAGTATTCTACAAACCAGCAAAGATCTTGAAGCGCAGATTCAACAAGATAACCAATACACATTACCTAAGCTGACACAACTCGCTCGCGAACAAAGTCTGCTGATCCAAGGTATTGCAGCTGACTATGCCGCACGCAGCGGCTCGGTTGGCGCATCATTTATTGCTGACGGCGAAAAACAACCGCTCGATAAACTCAGCGAGCAGTTTGCTAACACACTTTTAGCGATGCAAAAAGACCCAACCAACACCAACGATACCAAGAAATCATTGCGTGCAATTCAAGTTAAGTGGCGTTACATTGAGAACTCGTTAAAAAACTACAACGAAGATAGCGTGCCTTTTGTGATTGATAAGTATGCTCGCAGCATCACCAAAAACCTCGAGCAACTCGCCAACCAGTACGCAAGTCTAAACATTTAAGATCATTGCGCCCTATAGACTTCTTTCACAGGGCGCACCAGGAGGCAAGCATGGCGTACTCGCACCTATTGATCGCCATCGATCTCACCGATGATTGTCATCGCGTTTTAGAGCGCGCACACAAATTAAGCCTAGCACTAGAGTGTCAAGCAACTTTAGTGCATGTGGTTGAACCACTCACCATGGCCTTTGGTGGCGATGTACCGATGGATTTATCCCTGCTGCAGCAGCAGCAAACTGAACAAGCGCAAAATAAACTTAATGTTCTAGCGGAACAACATGAGCTACTGAAAAACAATAACTGTCATTTGCTCTATGGACAGCCCAAGCAAGAAATTCATCAATTGGCTAAGGATCACGGCTGCGATTTAATTATTGTCGGTAGTCACGGCAGGCATGGTTTGGCCCTGCTACTTGGCTCAACCACAAACGATCTGCTAGCTGGGGCACCATGCGATGTACTAGCCATAGACCTTAAAGCACACCCAGTCGATTAAGCATGCAACTGGGTACGCGATAACGTCTGAAGGATCAGCTCATGACCATTGGGCGTATTTTTTGCAATTGTGTTTCTAGCGAATACGTCATACTTGATGACATCGAAAAGAAAGTTAAAAAAGCTTTAAGGTTAGTATCGCCTGCACAAGCATCATGAATGCGATGCCACAGCGCCTGATTAACCAACTGCAATGCTTTGAAGTCTTCGGTTAAACCACTCAAATCCCAGTCCGGCACGCAGCCATCGCGCGAGTTAAACAACTCGCGCATCAGGTACATTGAAATAGTGCGCAAAGCAAACTCATTATTACTAGCAAAGGGTAAATGATTATTTGCCATAGGCTTGAGTTGCGCCAAAATTGGACACGCTGAAGTTGCCATAATCACGCCCAATAAAGAACGCAAGCCTTCTTCTAAGTTAACCATTTTACTGTATTCGCGCTCATTGGTACGAACATGCACCCACGCTTTCTTAAAGGCTGGCAAACCTCGAAAATCCTCTACCACCGTCTGTAAGTCGGCGGCGGCTGGGCAGTGTGTGTACTGATCTTTGCTTAAGGGACAGTTACTGCACTTTTGATGCTCTAAACGCGTCCATGCATGCAGTTCAGTTCCCTCGGCTGGGCTTAATCGATCACGTTCAAGCTCTATCTTATAATTAAACGCGTGCTCGTCATCGAGCGTAATTCGATATTCTACAGCCATACACACCCCCATCAAAGGTTAACTATCCAGCTCAGCCCACCGCTCAATAAGCACATCCAACTGTTCTTGTACCGTATTGATTTTAGCCAGTACAGCTTCAGTGTGTTCAGTCGTTTGCAGATAAAAATCAGCTTGAGAAACTTGCTCATGCAATGCTGCAAGCTCAGTCTCTAAAGTATCAATTTGTGCAGGGATAGCATCAAGTTCGCGCTGCAGTTTATAGCTGAGCTTTTTTTTGGGCACTATGCCATCATCCTCTGGCTTTTGCAGCGACTGTTCATTTTTTTGCGTGGTTGTATGCGCTAGATCACTGTTCCCTAAACTATTCGCCACCGGCTCTTTCATTTCGCTCTCGTCAGACGCTCCAAGCAAACGAATACTGCCGCCTTGGCGCAGCCAGTCATCAAAACCTCCAACATACTCACGCACTTTTCCAGAACCATCAAAGACTAGAGTACTGGTCACCACGTTATCTAAAAACGCTCGGTCATGACTGACAATCAATACGGTTCCTTTAAACTCCATCAAGACTTCTTCAAGCAACTCTAGAGTTTCTACATCGAGGTCGTTGGTCGGCTCATCCAGCACCAGTAAGTTGGCTGGACGGGTAAACAACTTCGCCAACAGCAAACGCGCCCGCTCACCACCTGACAACGCTTTAACTGGCGTACGCGCACGCTGCGGACTGAACAGGAAGTCGCCTAAGTAGCTCAGCACATGCTTGCTCTGGCCATTAATCATAATGGTGTCGCTGCCTTCGCCGACGTTCTCAATCACAGTTTTTTCCGGATCAAGTTGGTGACGCAACTGGTCGAAGTAGGCGACCTCTAACTTAGTGCCCACCTCAATAGTGCCCTTGGTCGGTTGCAAGTCACCCAATAACAACTTCAGCAAGGTGGTTTTACCGCTACCATTGGCACCGAGTAAACCAATACGGTCACCGCGCTGTAGAACCATAGAAAAGTCTTTAATCAGCTCACGTCCACCTTGGTGAGCAAAGCTGACTTTATTCACCACAATCACTTGTTTGCCTGACTTTTCAGCAGCACCGATACTTATATTGGCAGCGCCTTGACGCTCACGGCGCTGACTGCGCTCAACACGCAGTGCTTTAAGCTCACGCACGCGGCCTTCGTTACGCGTACGGCGTGCCTTAATGCCTTGGCGAATCCACACTTCCTCTTGCGCCAACTTCTTATCAAACAGCGCGTTGGCGGTTTCTTCAGCCGCTAACTGCTGTTCTTTATGCTCAAGGAAACTCGCATAGTCGCCGTTCCAGTCAATCAGATGACCGCGATCCAACTCTAAAATTCGTGTTGCTAAGTTTTGCAAAAATGCCCGGTCGTGGGTAATAAACAGCACAGCGCCTTGGAAATTTAACAGCGCATCTTCCAGCCAGGCAATCGCACCGATATCCAGGTGGTTGGTGGGCTCATCGAGTAATAACAAATCAGGTTCAGCAACTAACGCTTGCGCCAGCAGCACCCGACGACGCCAGCCACCGGAAAGCTCGTTCATTTTCTTATCAGCGGGCAACTGTAAACGGCTTAAAGTACTGTCGACCAATTGCTGCAAGCGCCAGCCATCACGTGCTTCCAGCTCTTGTTGCACGTGCATCATTTTATTTAAGTCTTCATCGGTTTGGATATTTTGACTGATGTGGTTGAACTCAGCCAATAATGCGCCAACCCCATCCAAGCCTTCGGCAACCACTTCGAAAATAGTTTTATCATCCGCCACCGGCAACTCTTGCGGTAACTCACCAATTTTCAAACCCGGCGCACGCCATATTTCACCGGTGTCGGCTAAGCGCGAACCTTTCACCAAATGCATCATGCTTGACTTGCCCGTACCATTGCGGCCAATGATGCACACGCGCTCGCCGCGGGCAATTTGCCATGAGACCTCTTCCAACAGAGGTGTAGCGCCGTAAGCGAGTGATACTTGAGTTAATTTGAGCAAAGTCATGGTAGTTCTCCTAAAATCTGCGACGTATTGTACAGATTCGCGTTGCACTGCGTGAAGTATCTGCATTTTGGCCGATCCGCAGCTCTTTCGCCGCCGTACACAAGCAGATAAGCTATGCTGCCTTCGTCATAAAGATGATCATCTTTGGGCGCTTTACTGGGCATTTATTTTTGTAGGATTTTTCATGCGCAGTCGCTACTTGCTACCTCTCGTATTGTTGATTACATTTTTTCCATCTTTATCGACGGCCAGCGCTGCTTCACTGACACAACAACGCAGCCTCTATAATCAAGCGAAACTGGCGCTGAGTAAAAATGATGCAGCGCCATATCTGCATAATCGTGCGGCACTTCGTGACTACCCTTTAACACCTTACCTTGCATACGATGAGCTGACTCAGCGTCTGCCCAGAGCCAGCGATGACGAGGTCGAAAAATTTCTTCTTGAGCACGGCGACTTACCGCAAATCAACTGGATGAAACTGCGCTGGTTACGCCTACTCAGCGAGCGTCAGCACTGGCCGCTGTTTCTTAACTATTACAGTCCAGAATTAAAGTTCACTGAATTAGACTGTCGCTTTGCTCAATACCAGTTGCAAAGTGGGCAAGCAGCAGCGGCTTTCGCCACGGCAGACAAACTCTGGCTCAGCGCGCAGTCACAACCCAATGCTTGCGACCCACTGTTTGACAGCTGGCGAGCCGCTGGGCAAATGACCGAAGATAAAGTCTGGCAACGCTTAAAGCTTGCCACTGACGCACGCAACTATGGCGTATCGACCTATCTGATCAAGCTCTTGACCACGCGTCAGGCGCGCGGCCAACTGCTGGTTGATGTCGCGCAAAAACCGGAGAAGCTCAAACAAACACAGCTGTTTACCGCAACAGATCCGCAAAGCGCTGAAGTCATTGCTTTGGGCCTGCGCAAGCTCGCAACTCAAGATTTAGATGCCAGCGTGCGCCTGCTCAAGCATTACGAAAAACAAGTGACATTTAGCGCAGAAGACCAACTCACTATCGCTAACGACCTTGGCTTACGCCTGGCTAAGCGTTTTGATGCGCAAGCTTTGCCGATTATGCAAAAGTACGACCCACAACTGCAAAACAGTAATTTAACCGAGTGGCGCGTACGTTTATTACTGCGCCTAGGGCGCTGGGATGAAGCCTACCAACTGATCGCTCAATTACCCGCAGATCTGGCTAGCACTAACCGCTGGAAGTACTGGCAGGCGCGCAGCCTACAACTGGCGCAACCCAACAGTAAGCAACCTTTAATTTTGTATCAACCCTTGGCGCGTGAGCGTGATTTTTATGGCTTTATGGCGGCGGATCGCACTGAACAGCCCTATCATCTCCAGCACCAAGCCTTAGCTCTGCAGCCCAAGACCATGCAAAAAGTCCGTAATGCGGCGGGCATGCAGCGTGCTCTAGAGTTTAAAGCCCGCGACGAAATGACCGAAGCACATCGCGAGTGGTATCACCTGAGTAACTTTTTAAGTCGTGATGAGCTAGTCGCTCAAGCGCGTATTGCCTATGATATGGGCTGGTATTTCCCTGCTATTCGCACCATTAGTAAAGCTCAGTATTGGGATGATCTGGAAATACGTTTCCCAATGGCGCATCAAAGCAATTTTGTTACAGAAGCTAAAAACCGCGGCTTACATTCCAGCTGGATGTTTGCGGTGACCCGTCAAGAAAGTGCTTTTATGATTCAAGCCAAATCCCATGTCGGCGCGATGGGCCTCATGCAATTGATGCCAGCCACCGCCAAAGAAACTGCGCAGCGCTATGGCATTCCCTTGGCCACGCCACAAAGCGCAGTGATTCCAGAAATCAACATCCAGCTTGGTGCGGCCTATTTAAGCCAAGTATTAGGGCAATTTAACGGTAACCGCGTACTCGCGTCAGCGGCTTATAACGCAGGTCCCGGCCGTGTGCGCCAATGGCTGCGCGATGCTAAGCATTTGCCTTACGATGTCTGGGTAGAGAGCATCCCTTTCGATGAAACGCGTTTGTACGTGCAAAACGTCCTGACTTACTCAGTGATCTACGGCGAGAAACTAAAAGCGCCCATGCCTCTGGTTGAATGGCATGAACGCTTTTTCGATCAACAATAGCCTGAGCTATAACGTTGTTTAATCTATTCAGATAAACAGCGTTATAGCGATATAAGCTTGGTTGTGCTGTTATAGATTCTCGTAACGGTTCATATCCAGTACACCAGCCTCAAGCGGTTCGCGCTCACGAATATGCTCGCTTAGGTCATGAAAATGCTGCCAAAACTGCGGATGGGTGCGGCGTATCCCCCAATGCTCAACAACCTTGCGAAAGCCAGATTCATCACTGACCATTTCTAACGCTCTGACAAAGGTCGGAATATCGGCAGCTTTTACATTGAAGATAAAGTTGGGGTAACTGCTGAGCACTTCTGGGTAAACGGTCAAAGTGTCTAAACCAGGCTGGTAACGGAATGATTCAGCACTCATAAAGGCGACATTACTGTGTGCTCGGTTGCGCAAAATGCTGTACACCTCGCGCTCACCATCCGCCAGCTCAACGCGCAGCATGCTCGCCTCAGGCAAGTAATTAATTGCTTTAAAGCCTGCTGCTGGGCGGCCTGCTAAACGCGCCAAAGCCTGCTCAACAGCAGCGGCTTCAGCAGTTAAACCGTCACGATGGCAATAAGCACCACGGCAACGATTGATCGGATCAGGTCTGGCATTGATTGGCTCAAAGCGCTTTAAGGCGCGCTGAGCAAACACCTGCAGACTGTTACGCTTAGGTAAGCCCAACGCACTTTTAGTGTCATCATCAATGTCGGTATAGTCCAGCCACAGCTTGACCTTACCGCTGTTTTGATACCAATCATTCAATATATTTTCACGTACATCGTGTGGCATTAAACGTAAAAAATTCACTTCTGAACCATTACGAATCAAATCAAAATACAAGCGTGTTTGCGCTTGATGAGCCACATTACCAAAGACATCAAAGTTCACCACTAGCTGATAGTAAGTACGCTCTAGCAGGGGAAAATCCATCATCCACATGGTCTGCGGTATTTCGCCAATTAAGCCTTTGCGCACGGTAGCGCTGTCGTGCTGACGAAACACACTGAGCAACGCTTGATCATTACCTGCCCAGATGTGTGACCAATCGGGTAATTCAGCTTCACGGTAATGTTTCAGACGTAGTTTTTCGTAGGCATTACGCTTTTTCTTATAGCTGCGCCACAATCCTAATAAATTACTGATCTCATCAAACTGCCCTGGCATTGCCAACAGCGGTGTCGCCCTATCTTGATAAACAGAATCAGTCAGATAAATATCATGCTGTGGATCTTGGAAAAACACCCAGAAATTATCACGAATCACATCAGTAGCAATCTGCCCACGGCACACCGGCCCACGAATAAAGGTGCGGACAAAATACTCGGAATCATCGAGCATAAATTGATAACGCGCCTGCGCTGGAATTGCAGCAAAAGTCGCAAATGGATTAGCGCGTGAAAAAGCACCATAGTCAGGCACTTTGTCAGTACTCCAGTTATCGCTCAGAAACAATGTTTTAACATGTTTGAGCTTGTCTGGACTCATGGCGTAGGTGATATGGGTTTTATGCACTAACACATCGGTCACAGGGACAAAACGGTAATACATTTTAACCCCAGGCGTATCATTGGGGCGGCGCGAGGCAATCTGCTTAACCGCCTTACCGCTCGGGGTATAAGAACGCACAACTTGGAAGAAATGCTTTTGATCACCACCTTCAAAATGGATATGGGCAATAAATAAGTGTTCGTAGAGCCAACGACTGACAATCGATTCGCGCGCGCCCGGCGCATTTAAAAAGGCTTCCCACTGCTCAATTTGCTGCTGTTCAGCTGAATTGGCACGCCAAGGCTGCCAGTCAACCTGTGCGCCCTCTTCCAGCCATTGTTTAATCTTGGCGTATTGCTCATCAGTTAAACCCGTTACAGCAAATGGCATACCGTTGTGCGGGTTTTTCTGCGCATAGTTGGCAAACTCACTAGGGGCTGGGCACTCCTCTTTGCGCGCTACGCCAAGTACTAAATCATCAGGTAGGCGGCTATTGGCGGCAAAGGGCTGCGCTTTTCCCAACTCAAGCATCGACGCCAATAAAGAAGCCTGTGGCTGACCCGGGTTAAGCACATCAAAAAAGCCTTTTTCGCGCCACTGCTCAGTCTGTCGTGCATCAATAAACAATCGAGTGGTTTGCTGAGCCTTAGTACGCCCACCATTATAAATTGGCTGTTTATGCGCACCGCGCACCAATCCTTCACCGCTGCCCAAGTTCAATTGGCAAGGCGAGTCATAACAGGCATGACAGGCCACACATTTCTCGGTAAAAATCGGCTGAATATGTTCACTGTATCCAGTTTCGGCGGCATAGATCGAGAGACTTAAAACAAGGCTTAAAAAACCCAAATACAATGCTTTCATCGTGCGGCAAGCCATTATTTCAAATTTAAAGTTTTGAAATATATCAAGAAAAACGCTTCAACACTGACTAAATTCACTTAATAACCCAGCATATGACTCATATATGCCGATGTTTTGCTATGATTGCCGACTTTATCTGTACCCAGCACTGATTAGGTAATTACTCATGGCCAACCATTTAGCACGTCAACACGCCCTAAAAGAAGCATTACAGCAGCGCATTCTGGTGCTCGATGGTGGTATGGGCACAATGATTCAAAGCTATAAATTTACTGAAGATGATTTTCGCGGCGAGCGTTTTGCCGATTGGCCAAAAGATTTACAAGGCAACAATGACCTTTTAATTTTAACTCAAGCCAAGCTCATCCAAGAGATTGAAAAAGCCTATTTAGATGCTGGCGCAGATATTTTAGAGACCAACACCTTTAACTCAACTCAAGTCTCACAAGCCGATTATGGTCTTGAAGCGATCGCTTATGAGTTGAACTTTGAAGGTGCACGCATTGCTCGTGAAGTCGCTGATGCAAAAACCTTAGAAACTCCAGACAAACCACGCTTTGTCGCCGGAGTGCTCGGCCCGACCAGCCGTACTTGCTCACTATCACCTGATGTCAACAATCCAGGCTTTCGTAACGTCACCTTTGATATTTTGGTGGAAAACTACAGCGAAGCCACGCGCGGCCTGATCAACGGCGGCGCTGACATTATTATGATCGAAACCATCTTCGATACGCTGAATGCCAAAGCGGCGATATTTGCCGTTGAAGGTGTTTTTGAAGAGCTCGGTATAACTCTGCCTATTATGATTTCCGGCACCATCACCGATGCCTCTGGCCGTACTTTGTCAGGACAAACCACTGAAGCGTTCTGGAACTCAATCCGTCACTGCAAACCATTATCAGTCGGTCTAAACTGTGCTTTAGGGGCAAAAGAGCTGCGCCCTTACCTGCAAGAACTTTCAGAAAAAGCCGATACTTTTGTTTCTGCGCACCCCAACGCTGGCTTACCCAACGCTTTTGCTGAATACGATGAAACCCCAGCCGAAACCGCTGCGATGATTGAAGAGTTTGCGGCCTCTGGTTTTTTAAATATTGTCGGGGGCTGCTGTGGTACTACGCCAGCGCACATCCGCGCCATCGCCGACAAAGTAGCGAACTACCCACCGCGCATCATCCCAGATATTCCAAAAGCCTGCCGTTTATCGGGTCTAGAACCTTTTACTATTGATCGTAAATCGCTGTTCGTAAACGTCGGTGAGCGTACCAATATCACCGGTTCTGCCCGCTTTGCACGCTTGATCCGTGAAGACAATTACACTGAAGCCCTCGCCGTTGCCTTGCAGCAAGTCGAGTCAGGCGCTCAGGTGATTGATATCAACATGGACGAAGGCATGCTCGACTCAAAAGCAGCCATGGTCACCTTCCTCAATCTGATCGCGGGTGAGCCGGATATCTCGCGCGTACCGATCATGATTGACTCATCGAAGTGGGAGATTATCGAAGCCGGCCTGAAATGCATTCAAGGTAAAGGCATCGTTAACTCCATCTCAATGAAAGAAGGCGTGGATGAGTTTATTAAGCACGCCAAGCTCTGCCGCCGTTATGGTGCAGCCGTGGTGGTGATGGCCTTTGATGAACAAGGTCAAGCCGATACTGCAGCGCGCAAACAAGAAATCTGTGCGCGCTCCTACGACATTTTGGTCAACCAAGTCGGCTTCCCGCCAGAAGATATTATTTTTGATGCCAATATCTTTGCCGTGGCGACCGGTATCGAAGAGCATAACAACTATGCTGTCGACTTTATTGAAGCCTGTGCGTGGATTCGCGACAACCTGCCATACGCCCTGACCTCAGGCGGCGTCTCCAACGTATCCTTCTCCTTCCGCGGTAATAACCCGGTGCGCGAAGCAATTCACTCAGTGTTCCTTTACTACGCCATTCAGAATGGCTTAACGATGGGCATCGTCAACGCCGGTCAACTGGAAATTTACGATCAGATCCCTGCAGACCTGCGCAACAAAGTAGAAGATGTCATCCTTAACCGTCACCCAGGCGCGACCGAGGCCTTACTGGCGATTGCCGAAGACTACCGCGGTGATGGCTCGGTGAAAGAAGTTGAAACCGAAGAGTGGCGTAGCCTGCATGTTAACCAACGCCTAGAGCATGCATTGGTTAAAGGCATTACCCAGTGGATCGTGGAAGACACTGAAGAATGCCGCCAGCAATTTGCTCGCCCGATTGAAGTGATTGAAGGACCCTTGATGTCCGGCATGAACATCGTTGGCGACCTGTTCGGCAGCGGTAAAATGTTCTTACCGCAGGTGGTTAAATCCGCCCGCGTAATGAAGCAGGCAGTGGCCCACTTAGTGCCCTTTATTGATGCTGAAAAAGGCGACAAACCTGAAGCCAAGGGCAAGGTCTTGATGGCCACGGTTAAAGGTGACGTACACGATATTGGTAAAAACATTGTGGCCGTGGTGCTCGGTTGTAACGGCTATGACATTGTTGATCTTGGCGTGATGGTACCTGCTGATAAAATCTTAAAAACCGCCATTGCGGAAAAATGCGACATTATTGGTTTGTCTGGCTTAATCACCCCATCACTGGACGAAATGGTCAACGTTGCCAAAGAAATGCAACGACAAAATTTCCACCTGCCACTGCTGATTGGCGGCGCGACCACATCTAAAGCGCATACCGCGGTTAAAGTTGATCCCAATTACAGCAATGATGCAGTGGTCTATGTCACCGATGCATCTCGCGCAGTGGGCGTGGTCACCACCTTACTGTCTAAAGAGCTTAAGCCTGAATACACCCGTAAGATTCGTGAAGAGTACGCAGAAATCCGCGAGCGCATTGCTGCCCGTAGCGTGCGCACTAAGCGTCTGACCTATGAGCAAGCCTTAGCCAATAAACCAGACTATGACTGGAGCACTTACCACGCGCCAAAACCTAATATAACTGGCACTCAGCGCCTCTACGATATCGATTTATCGGTATTGGCTGAATACATCGACTGGACCCCCTTCTTTATCTCTTGGAATTTGGTCGGCAAGTACCCGCGTATTTTTAAAGATGAAGTGGTGGGCGAGGCTGCGCAAACCTTATTCGATGAAGCGCAAGTTTTGCTGAAAAAAATGATTGATGAAAAGTTGATCGAAGCACGTGCGACTTTCGCCTTTTGGCCAGCCAATCAAGTCAAGCATGATGACATCGAACTGTATGACGAGGCTGGCGAGCCAATCGCTATGCTGCATCATTTGCGTCAGCAAATTGAGAAAACTGACGGCAAGCCAAATATGTGCCTAGCCGACTTTGTTGCGCCAAAAGACAGTGGTATTACCGACTACATTGGTGGCTTTATTGTCACTGCAGGCATTGGCGTGGATGAACTAGCTAAGTCCTACCAAGCTGCTGGCGATGATTACAATGCAATCATGGTGCAAGCACTGGCTGACCGTTTAGCTGAAGCCTGCGCCGAAT
Source organism: Denitrificimonas caeni DSM 24390 (assembly GCF_000421765.1). Taxonomy (GTDB): domain Bacteria; phylum Pseudomonadota; class Gammaproteobacteria; order Pseudomonadales; family Pseudomonadaceae; genus Denitrificimonas; species Denitrificimonas caeni. Next base: position 146,527 of record NZ_ATXQ01000005.1, read on the forward strand.
GGCTGCACCAGCAAGTACGCACCAACTATTGGGGCTACGACACTGGCGAAGAGCTTAGCAATGATGAGCTGATTCGTGAGAAGTACAAAGGGATTCGTCCAGCGCCTGGCTACCCTGCTTGCCCTGACCACACTGAAAAAGGCACGTTGTTTGAATTACTTGACCCCAATAAAGATTTTGGCGTGGAGATGACCGAACACTATGCGATGTTCCCAACCGCAGCAGTCAGCGGCTGGTATTTTGCCCATCCCAATGCGCAATACTTTGCTGTGGGTAAAATTGAAAAAGATCAGGTAGAAAGCTACGCCAAACGTCGCAATGACGATATGGAATACACCGAGCGCTGGCTCAGCCCCGCTTTAGGCTACGACGAGTAACCCTCTCAGCGTTGGGCGACAATACTGTCGCCCAACTATCTGCGCACAAACGCAGCCTGTACCGATTTGCCAGCCCTTATATCAAAAAAGAATCATCTTATGATAAATAATTACTTTATCGCATAAGCAATGATTGCTACTGTATGCACTATTCTGCATAACACGCCACTCGCTTTCAGCGCCTTGATACAGGGATCTCCATGTATATTTACGACAACTACGATCAACAAATCGTTGAAGATCGCGTACGCCAATTTCGCGATCAAACCCGCCGTTATTTTGCTGGCGAACTCACTGAAGATGAGTACTTACCGTTGCGCTTACAAAATGGCCTATATGTACAGCGTCATGCGCCAATGCTGCGTATTGCCGTGCCTTACGGCTTACTGGCAAGCAGACAGCTGCGCAAGCTAGCAGACATCACGCGTAAATATGACAAAGGCTATGCGCACATCACCACGCGTACCAACGTGCAACTGAACTGGCCGGCCCTGGAAAATGTACCGGATATTCTAGAAGAGTTGGCCAGCGTACAAATGCACGCTATCCAAACCAGCGGTAACTGCATCCGTAACACCACCACCGACCAGTTCGCAGGTGTGGCGCGCGATGAGAGCATTGACCCGCGCCCATGGTGCGAAATTATTCGTCAGTGGTCGACCTTCCACCCAGAGTTTGCGCGCTTACCGCGCAAGTTCAAAATCGCTGTCAATGGCTGCGCAAGCGATCGCGCGGCCATTGAAGTACATGACATTGGCCTCGAAGCCGTGCACAACGATGCTGGCGAGTTGGGCTTTCGTGTTTTAGTCGGTGGCGGTTTAGGTCGCACACCGATTGTCGGCAGCTGCATTAATGAATTTGTACCTTGGCAGCATCTGCTGGGCTACTTAGAGTCTATTTTGCGCGTTTACAATCGCTTTGGCCGTCGTGACAATAAATTTAAAGCGCGGATTAAAATCTTAGTTAAAGCGCTGACGCCAACGGTGTTTGCTGAGCGTGTCGCTGAAGAGTGGGCACATTTAAAAGACGGTCCAATCACCCTGACCGAAGCAGAAGTGCAACGTGTTTCTAAGCACTTCACTGATCCGGCTTATTTAGAGTTAAGCGATCAAGATCAAGAACTGGCTGCTTTAGATGCAGAGCATCCAGGTTTTGCCCGCTGGCGCAGCCGCAACGTCGTTGCACATAAAAAGCCTGGTTATGCGGCCGTCACTTTATCACTGAAAAAAACTGGCATTGCTCCGGGTGATGTCACCGAAAAACAACTGGACAAAATCGCCGACCTGGCTGATCAATACAGTTTCTCGGAAGTGCGCAACACTCATGAGCAAAATATGGTGCTGGCGGATGTTGAGCAGCGTAAACTTTTTGAGCTTTGGGAAGTTCTGCGTGAGCATGGTTTTGCTACACCTAACATTGGCCTGCTCAGCGACATTATCTGCTGCCCAGGCGGCGATTTCTGCGCCCTTGCCAATGCCAAATCAATTCCAGTAGCAGAAGCCATTCAAGAGCGTTTTGACAATCTCGACTACTTGTTTGATATCGGTGATTTAGACCTCAATATTTCTGGCTGCATGAACGCTTGCGGTCATCACCACATTGGCCACATTGGTATTCTCGGTGTAGATAAAAAAGGCGAAGAGTTTTATCAAGTATCGCTTGGCGGTAGCAGCGGTCGTGAAGCCAGCTTAGGCAAAATCCTCGGCCCTTCTTTTGCCCAAGATGCAATGCCTGACGTTATTAGTAAACTGATTGATGTCTATATCGAACAGCGTACCGAAGAAGAACACTTTATTGATACATACAAACGCATTGGCATCGATAAATTTAAGGAGCGCGTGTATGCGAGCAATAATTAAGAACGATCAGGTTATTGATGATCAATGGACGCTGCTTAGCGCTGAAGCGGATTTAGATGAAGCCCTGCGCACTGAACAGGCGATTATTCCTTTTGCACTTTGGCAAGAGCATAAAAGCCAACTGCAAGCAGTGAAACCTTTAGGTGTGTGGCTGGAGTCGAATCAAGCGGTAGAAGACTTGGCAGAAGACCTTGCGTACTTTTCGGTGGTGGCGTTGAACTTCCCAGTGTTCACTGATGGTCGACACTTTAGTAGCGCACGCTTACTGCGCGAGCGCTATGCTTACACTGGCGAGATTCGTGCAATTGGTGATGTTGCCCGTGACCAACTGTTCTTTATGCAGCGCTGCGGCTTTGATGCCTACGCAATCCGTGCTGACCGCTGCCCTGTCGATGCGCTACAAAGCTTGACTGACTTCTCTGTTACTTACCAAGCGGCATACGATCAAAGCTTACCCCTGTACCGTCGTCGCACAGCCTAAGCTTTATCTGCTCCAGCAAACACAGCCACGGACGGCTGTGTAACGCAAATCAAGTAAAGCAACGCTGAACAATCTCTTTTATACCTATTACTCGCTAGCACTGATCACTTTTTTGCCGCATTCGGCCAAGATAACCTCTTGCTGTGCGCTCAGAAAACGATTCTGCCTTGAGAATACAAGCATAACAAATTTGCATACATTCTCTAGAACATAAAAAAACCCCAGCCGAAGCTGGGGTTTTTTATAACACAGGCTAATTACTGAGCTTGTGCTTCTACAGATGCTTCTACACGACGGTTGATTGCACGGCCTTCGTTAGTTGCGTTATCAGCAACTGGACGATCTTTACCGTAACCAACTGCGTTAACGCGATCTGCTTCTACGCCATACTGATTAACCAGAGTGTCACGTACTGCAGCAGCACGACGCTCAGACAGTTTTTGGTTGTAAGCAGCATTACCTGTTGAGTCAGTGTGACCTTCAACAGTTGTAGCTGTTTGTGGGTACTGCTTCATGAACTCAGCGAGGTTTTCGATATCGCTGTAGCTGTCTTGTTTAACGTCAGCTTTGTCAAAGTCAAACTTAACATCTAGCTCAACGCGAACAGCTTCTGCTACTTCTTCAACTTCTTCGTAAACAACTGGCTCAACTGGAACTGGCTCAGCAACTGGTGCTGCTGCAGTCTTAGTGCTACCACCGAAGTTCACACCAAAGCCAACACCAGCCATCCACTCAGCTTGGTTGTTGTCAAAGCCGTACATACCATCAACGCTTGCTTTAGCAAATACGTTTTCAGTGAAGTAGTACTTAGCACCGGCACCAACGTTACCGAAAGTTGTGTGATCACGACCAGTGCGTGGAGTCAAGTTGCTTAGGCTCTGGTGACCAACACCCGCAGATACGAAAGGACGTAAGCCTACGCCAGGAGTACCGAAGTGGTAAGTAGCGTCTAAAGAAGACAGGTTGCCTTTAACATTTTTACGGCCACGTGCACCGAAATCCTGACGATCGTCAGAACGGATATCGTGGTACTCACCGTAAGACAAACCTAATGAAACATCTTCAGTTAAGAAGTAGCTAACAGAACCACCGAAGAGGTTACCGTTGCTCATATCACGAACGCTATCAGTGAAGTAACGCTTAGCGAATGCTTCTGCTTCAACAGCACCCTGGCCTTGCGCGAACGCGCCGAAGGAAGATGCAGCTAGCAGAGAACCAATGGCCAAACCCAAGGTGCTTTTAAGTTTCATGTTGTTTATTCCTCATCGTTTTTCTTTGTTTATCCAATGCACCAAGTAAATACTTGGCACACCTATTACTCTTAGTCACCTATTATAGGCGAAAAGTTCTCTCGAAGTCGATCAATTGCACGCTTATAACGCATTTTTGTTGCACTCAAGCCCAAATGCATAATGCTGGCTATATCTTGAAACTCAAGTTCTGCAACAAACCGTAAAATAATAATTTCACGATCAATAGGGTTAACCCCTACAAGCCAGCGATCTAAGTCATTATTCTTAGTATCAATAGGCTCTGGCTCTACTTCTTCATCCAGCGGATTAAGAGATAGCGCATCGAACAAACGGCGCTTACGCCGATCTTTTCTATACTGAGTTGTACACTCATTATAGGTGATACTGTACAACCATGTTTTAAATTTGGACTTCCCTTCAAACTTTTTCAAACCATATAACACTTTAAGCATGATTTCTTGGCTGACATCATCAGCATCACGCTCATTGCCTAAGTAACGCGCGCAAACACTATAGAGAGTGCGCTGATAGCGGCGCATCAACTCTTCGTAAGCGCGGGTAACGTGAAACAATTCGTTTTTAGCATGCACCACAAGCTCCTCATCACTGAGTTCTTGCGGTACATAACGCTGATAAGGCACTTTAATGTCAGTCAAAACAAATTAAACCAGCTATCAAGGTAAATGCTACGTACAACGATAGAGAGCATCGTCACTTAAACTCTGTTTAGAAACTTAGCGACTCATGACCTGCTGCTCAAGCAGTACGCGGTTAGCCAGATAAAACCATTCGCCAGCATCACTTACCAAAATAGTTTTCACTGTACCCATTTCTTCAATGCGCCCCTCAACATCACCTACTTTTACCTGCTGACCAATTTCATAAAGTTCACGCACATAAATACCGGCAATAATTTGACTGGCAACGCCTTTGCTTGCCAGGCCTAGCGCTAAAGCGCCAGCCAAGCCGACGCTCAAGAGCACAATCGCCACCACATAGTTCAATAACTCAGCTTTAATTTCCAACTGACCGATGGCCACAGATACACTGATAATAATAACCATGCTCTGAGCAATACGGCCTAAACCAGCCGCATACTCAAGCCGTACACCTTCTGCCGCGCCTCTAACCATAGTATTGAGAAGCTGTGCCAGCAGCACACCCGCCAGCAGCACTAAAGCGGCAGCGAACATTTTCGGCACATACAGAGCCAGCACATCTAACGTTGCAGAAACACGCTCAAGACCTAACGACTCCGCTGCAGAAATCAAGAAAATCAGCAAGACAAACCAGTATACGATTTTGCCAATCAAGGTTGAAACCTGCGCCTTAATCCCGACTCGTGCCAATAACTTAGTCAAGCCTGTACCGCTCATCAAGCGATCCAGCCCGACCTTGGCCAAGAGTTTAGAAAGCAATGTATCCAATAACTTGGCAACTAAGAACCCTAAAATAACTAAAATCAAAGCGCCAAATAAATTAGGTATAAAGTTAGCTATCTTTGCCCACAAGCCACTCATGGCTCCGACGAGATTTTGTGTCCAAGAATCAAGTTGCATATTTATTCAGCCTTATTAGCAATATCTTTTGCAGATAAATTCGATACAGGTTTTATATGTTCAGAGCCACTACTTAATGCAATCAGCACCGACTCTAATGCACGCCCAAACAGTCCGAATAAAGCACCAGCACCGACTTGGCGATTGGCTTTTTTAAGCACTTTATCAAGCGAGGCGTCATCATTGCTTTGCGCTTGCGGTTTATTAAGCATATCACGCAGCGACTGCTCAAAAGGGTCGTGCACCATAATCAGCTTTATTCCTATGAAATGGGCATTGTTTTATATAAGCAACGCTTATTGTTTCATTATACCCAGCGCAGCCAGCGAAAAAATAGCCACTGGCCAAAAGCCAGTATTGCCAACACTAAACATGACAGGATAAATCCGTACGGCTGCTCAGACCCGGGAATTCCGCCAACATTAATTCCCAGCAAGCCAGTCACAAAAGTCATCGGCAAGAAAAACCCAGTAATAATCGCCAACAAATACATAGTACGCCCCATCCGCTCATTACGGCGACGATGTTCGGTTTCAAGAATTAAACCGACGCGCTCACGGGTCAGCTCTAACTCTTCAAGGTGTAGGGTTAAGCGGTTATTGAGTTCATTCCAATACATGGCATCATCAGCCAAAAACCATGATTCCTGCGTGCGTGTTAATGCTAAAAAGACATCCCTTTGCGGCGCTAAGAACCTGCGTAAATTAGCCGCTGTGCGCCGTGCTTGTAACATGCCTAAAGGAGAAGGAATATAGAGTTCATCGCTGTCTGCTCGCGCCTCTTCTTGATCCACTGTGTCGCCTAAGTCGCTCACGACACGCTCCACTCGATCAGTCAGGCTTTGCGCTAGAAAAAGCAGTACCTCAGCAGTATTTTTAGGCCCCTGACCTTTCTCAAGAGCCTTCAGCAAATCACCGGTGATCTGCACGGGCCGTTGGCGCAATGAGTAAAGATGTTTGGCATTGGCGAAAATACGCAATGAAACCATATCCTCTGGGTCAGCTTGAGGATTAAGATTAATTGCGCGTAAAAACAAAAGCAGTTCTTGATTCTCTAAGCGCAACAAGCGTGGCCGAGTATTCTCCTCGAGTAAAAGGTCCCGTGAGAACTCGCTTAAGCCACTGCTTTCACGCAACCATTGCTCTGTACGCAGATGACTGCGCTCCCAATGCAACCATAAACTTTGTTGCGCGCTAAGCTGTAAGTTTTCTAACTGAGCAAAACTTATCGTCTCTGCACTACCATAGCCATCAAGCACGAAAGCATGCAGCAAGCCTTGGCTAAGTCGATCAGAATGCGGCATGCTCATAGTCAATAAGTACCCTATTATTCCGGCATACGCAGTGCAGTTGCTGAAACAATAATGCCGTTATTGTCGGCATAGACAAACGCACCAGGACGGAAGGTGACTCCCGCAAACGTGACGACCACATTCAAATCACCAATATCACGCTTATCGGTTTTCATTGGATGACTGGCCAATGCTTGAATGCCTAAATCAGTTTGCGCTAAAACATCAACATCACGCACACAGCCGTAGACAATAATGCCTTCCCAGCCATTTTGTGCTGCTTTTTCCGCGAGCATATCACCGAGCAGTGCACGACGTAATGAACCACCGCCATCAACCACCATCACTTTACCGTGACCCGGTTGTGCGACTTGCGCCTTAACCACTGAGTTATCTTCATGACACTTAACCGTGACGATCTCACCGCCAAAAGAGTCGCGACCACCAAAATTGGCAAACATTGGCTCGACAACCTCGACATCAGGGTAAGCATCACATAGATCAGGGGTTACATACTGCATGGCGTTTTCCTTTTACGGTGTGTAGTTGTATAAACGGCAGACAGTTTAGCGCAAATCCCCAGCAACGATAAGTGGCTATACGTTTACTCTGAAAAGACCAATCACTGAGCCAGATTTAAAAACAACAAAGCCCTGCACTAAGGTTAGTTACAGGGCTGATTATTCAATCTACAGCTACGAGTGAAATAACAACTCACTGGAGAGACCATTACTCTCGAGCATCGTACGCAATCGTGTTAAAGCATCCACTTGGATTTGCCGTACACGCTCACGCGTCAAACTCATTGCATTGCCAATTTCTTGCAACGTTTGACAATCATGCCCGCGCAAACCAAAACGTCGCTCTACCACCTCTCTTTGCCGAGCATTGAGTGCAGCAACCCACTGTTCAATACTCGCAGCCAAATCATCGCGTTGAATAAAATCACTTGGATCACTATTATTTTCATCCACCAATATGTCTAATAAATTCATTTCAGAATCATGGGTATTGGCGGCATCCAGCGACAGTGCATGCTCGTTAAACTCAATCATTTGCTGAACATAGCTGACCGGCTGCTGGATATAGCTAGCAATGGCCTCAATGCTTGGCTCTTGACTGCTTTGCTGAGTAAGTTCGCGTACTGCTTTTAGATAGGCATTGAGCTCTTTGGATACATGCACAGGTAAGCGCACAACGCGGGCCGAGTTCATGATGCCGCGCTCAACTGATTGGCGAATCCACCATGTCGCGTAAGTTGAGAAACGAAACCCCCGCTCAGGATCAAACTTCTCTACGGCTCGAATCAGGCCTAAATTACCCTCTTCGATTAAATCTAGCAGGGTCAAGCCGCGATTCTGATAGCGTTTAGCAATGCTAACAACCAAGCGTAAATTACACTCGATCATCCTATCGCGCGCAGCACTATCGCCCTGCAAAGCACTGCGTGCATAAGCCACTTCTTGCTCAGCAGTTAATAGCGGTGGCAGGCCTATTGCATCCAGATACATTTGCGTCGCATCTAAAGACCTTGGAGCCTCTGATGTGCTGCTGGGCAGCTTATATAGTGCCGGCTCAACATCGCTTAACTGCATCGTGCTCTGTACACAAGCATCGTCCTCTTCCGTAAGTCCGCGCTTATCAACATACTGTAGAGCTAAATCCATTCCAGTCATGTCTTATTATCCTATTCCATATCAGACAATACTTTGCAGCGTATTCAGTCAATACAACTGCAGGTTAATCATCTACTGGCTTAATAGGATCAATAAGTTACTGCTTTGGAAGATACTGAAGTGGATCTACAGGCTTACCTTGGCGACGTATTTCAAAGTGCACCTTAACCTGATCTGTTCCGGTAGAACCCATTTCTGCAATCTGCTGCCCTGCTTTAACTTGTTGCCCCTCATTGACCAGTAGACGTCGGTTGTGGCCATAAGCACTGATGAAGGTGTCATTGTGTTTAATAATCACCAGCTCGCCATAACCACGCAAACCACTGCCAGCATATACAACACTGCCAGACGCTGTTGCAATCACAGGCTGACCGAGCTTACCGGCGATATCAATGCCTTTATTCAAACTAGTGTTTGAAGAATATAAGCCAACCAGCGTGCCAGTCGCAGGCCAGAGCCATTTGCCTTGCCCGCCAGCAGAAACGGGAGTAGAAGTTTGTTTCGAAACTGTGACACGTTGCTCTTGCTTAGGCACCAATACAGGCTTAGGTGGCGCAGTTGCAACAGGTCTTTTAGCCGCTGTACGAACAGGTGCTTTCGCGACAACTGTCGCACGTGGCGCATTGGAGAAATGAATTCTTTGCCCAGGCACAATGGTATAAGGCGCAGGAATGCCATTGCGTGCAGCTAACGCTTTCCAATCCCAGCCAAAGCGAAAGGCAATCGAATACAAGGTGTCACCACGTTGCACAATGTATTGGCCGCTGGTGACAGGATTGGCCTGACGCTGCTTGGCCCCGTGACTGCGGTCAACAACAGGTGTTTTACCTGAATTGCCTGCACAACCCACTAGCACGCTGCTTAATAGCACTAGCAACAACCATCGTCTAGTCGCTATCTTCAGGCTTAATGACCCGCATTGAACTGCTTTCAAACCGCACTCCTTGAGTATTTGACGGTGCACTGCTGTATTTTTATCGACGAGCATAACGCTCAAGCCCCAGTACAATGACAACAGCAAAGATCGCTAATATTACGGCAGGCATCAACTGTGCATCCACTTGAAACATGTCGGCAAAGTGCCAGGGAGAAAGATTATCCTGCAACACTGGCACTTCCACGCCATGGCTATCAGTGCGCCAACTGATAGTCTGCTTCCATGGCCATACTTTATTTAACGAGCCAAACATAATACCAGTTAGCAATGCCAGGGTTACATCTCTAAAGCGCTGCAGAGCGGCTTGCAGAATACGCGCAAAAGCAAGCAAACCAAACAAACAGCCGCCAGCAAAAACCAGTAGAACACTTAGCTGAAATTGTTTAACAGCCAGTAAAATCGTTGGATAAAGCCCCATCAGCACCAAAATAAAACTGCCAGAAATACCGGGCAAAATCATCGCGCAAATTGCAATGGCCCCAGCCACAAATAAGCTTAGCGGGTCATGCCCCCAAGCTATCGGTGAAGCCACTGTAATCCACCAAGCAAAGCCCGCACCCACAGCAAAAGCCAGCCAGCGACTTAGATTCCAGCGCTGGATATCACGTCCGACCAAGTAGCAAGAAACCAGAATCAAACCGAAGAAAAATGACCACAAGGCAATCGGCTGAGTTTCTAACAACCAAGTAATCAAACGCGCAAGGCTAAATACGCTAAACAAAATCCCAGCAAACAAGATCAACAAAAAATTAGCATTGGCCAATTGCCAAGCATTTTTTATTTGCCCTTTCAGAAGAAGCAAGACTGCTTCTGGGATCCGTGACAAAGCACCTAATAACTCATCATAAATACCGGTAATAAAAGCCACAGTGCCACCGGAGACACCAGGCACAACATCAGCTGCACCCATGGCCATGCCTTTTACAAATAATAAGAATTTGTTTTTCACGCTAAAGTCCCGCTCAGCAAAGGAACAAAACGCGCGCCCTCCAGAGCATGTCGCACAAAGCCATGCTCTTCACGCACAATCAACAACAACTGCTGGTCATTACCTTCACCAACAGGAATCACTAATCGGCCACCAACAGCCAACTGATCCAATAATGCTTGGGGCACTTCACTTGCTCCTGCTGTGACAATAATACCGTTATAAGGCGCCAAAGCATTCCAGCCATCCCAGCCATCACCCCAGCGATACACCACATTACGTAAGTTCAGCTCGGCTAACTGCTCTTTAGCCCGCTCTTGTAGCGACTGAATACGCTCAACCGAGAAAACCCGCTCAACTAACTGCGCCAGAACGGCGGTTTGATAGCCAGAGCCGGTACCGATCTCAAGCACTTTATCTAAAGGACCATTGGCTAATAAAAGCTCAGTCATGCGCCCCACCATGTAGGGCTGCGAAATCGTCTGGTTATTACCAATAGGCAGCGCTGTATCCTCATATGCGCGATGGGATAAAGCTTCATCAACAAACAGGTGTCGAGGAGTACGGCGGATCACTTCCAGTACTTTTGAGTTGCTTAAGCCCTCATCGTAGAGACGCTGAATCAAGCGCTCACGAGTACGCTGCGAGGTCATACCAATCCCACGGCGCTGTATATCATCCTGCTGAAAACTCACAACACACCCTCCAGCCATTGCTTGACGTCATCCATCTGTGGATGAAATGTACGATCCAGTTGCAACGGCGTAATCGATACATAGCCTTGAGCGACGGCGTGAAAATCTGTGCCTTCAGCACCGTCTTCCACCTCGCCAGCAGCGGCTAACCAATAACATTCTTTACCGCGCGGATTGACCGTACGTACCGGCGCTGCCGCACGTGCGCGATGACCAAGACGCGTCAGCTTAATGCCTTTGATTTGCTCAAGCGGCAAGTCCGGCACATTAACATTAAATACCGTACGCGGCGCTAAGGATAAATGGCTGTGCGACTCAATCAAGCGACGGGCAAACCAAGCCGCGCTGGCTAAGTTATGCGTCTGGCGTGACAACAAAGAAAAGGCAAAAGACGGCAACTGCAAAAAGCGTCCTTCTAGTGCTGCTGCCACCGTCCCCGAATACAGCACATCGTCACCCAAGTTAGCACCTAAGTTAATTCCAGCGACCACCATATCCATAGGATCTGGTAACAGACCATTAAGTCCTAAATGCACGCAATCTGTAGGAGTGCCATTCAAGCTGATATAACCATTACTTAGCGTCTGCGGATGCAAAGGGCGATCTAAGGTCAATGAACTGCTGGCACCGCTACAGTCTTGATCAGGAGCGATAATCGAGCACTTGGCATAGTCACTCAGTGCTGCATGTAAAGCTGACAAACCCGGTGCATTCACACCATCATCATTAGCAATTAAAATTCGCACGCATGTACCGCCTCAGTTACCGATAAAAGATCCACCAACTCACGTAGCACCACCGTCGCAAAACAGCCGGGTGGCAAAATAAACTGCAACCGTAAACAGTCTTCAGTTGGGAAACTCCAGGCTAAATCACGCACGGGCAGACGCAAAATACGTCGTTCCTGTTGCAGACTTGCACGCTCCAACCAAGTACATAATTGTGCTAACGTTGCTGCTACTTGCTGCTCATCGTGCAAGGTTTGCGCCTGACTAGCTAGCTCGCCCTCTCCCCATAACGGACCAGTGGGATGCACATCAAGCTCAGCTAAGCGCGGGTCATTGCACTCGTCAGGCCCTGCAATAAAAAAACTACGACTGCCGGTAAAGGCCAACACATCACCCTCTTGCGCGGTATTCCAAGTCGAACTCTGCACACGCTGAGCTAAGACACGATTAAACAACGCACTACGCCCGGTGGATAATAAGCGTGAACGTAAGTTGCGCTGCACCGGCAGTTCGTTGCGCTGCGCATACTCAAGGGCGCCCAGCAGGTTATTACCGTTTTCACCAAAGCGCTGCAAACCAAAGTAATTTGGCACGCCATGCGCTGCAATGGTTTGTAAACGCTCTTGCAGGGCAACATGATCAGCTTTTAGATCCGTTAAGCGAATGGTAAAACCATTGGCCGAGTGCGCGCCACGCTGCAGTTTACGACTGTGGCGCTGGATATCTAAAATACGTAAATCTTCACCCGCAGCCGCGCTCAGCTGTGGATCGCTTTTACCTGGCAAATGAATGCTAAACCACTGTCGAGTTAAGGCTTGACGATCTTTTAAGCCGGCATAGCTGATTTGTCGTAATGACACACCCGCAGCTTTAGCCAAACGACGTGCAGCTTCTTCAGTGTTTAATAGACGCTTTTCCACCCATAGCCATAGGTGTTCACCGCTGCCAGACAAGGGAATATCCAATACCTCGTCCACTTGAAAATCTTCAGCGCAGGCTTTTAGTTGTGCGGTACCGCAGGACTCACCCCAAGCTAAAGGGCCAAGCAACTCTAAACTATTCATTGTTTAACCAACATCACCACAGCATGCGCTGCGATACCTTCTTCACGCCCGACAAACCCTAAACCTTCGGTGGTGGTCGCTTTAACATTGACTTGATCCACAGCGATATTGAGATCGGCGGCAATATTTTCACGCATCGCCACGATGTGCGGCGCCATTTTCGGCGCTTGCGCTAAAACAGTACTGTCAACATTACCGACTGACCAACCTGCTTGATCGAGTAAAACAACAACCTTGCGTAGCAGTTGCCGACTATCCGCACCTTTATAGGCCGGATCAGTATCAGGAAAGTGCTGACCAATATCGCCTAAGGCGGCAGCGCCTAATAAAGCATCAGTCAGCGCATGCAATAAGACATCGCCATCAGAGTGCGCTACAAAACTTTTATTGTGTGCAATCTGCACACCGCCCAAAGTAATAAAACTTCCAATCTGAAAGCGGTGTACATCATAGCCATGACCTATACGCATGCTGTTACCTAGCTATTAAAAACAGGCGCCATTCTACACATATTCAGCATTGTTGGCCTGAAGCGCCTGTAAATCATTACAGCATTATGCCGAACAGAGAGCTCGCGCATGAAACCGCAAGTGTTCATCAATAAAGCTGGCAATAAAGTAATAGCTATGATCATAGCCCGGCTGCATCCGCAATGTGAGTGGATAGCCTGCACGCTCGGCGGCATCTTGCAAAGCGGCAGGCTTAAGTTGCTCGACTAAAAAGTTATCCGCCTCACCTTGATCAATCAGCATTGGCAGATGCTGAGTTGCTTGCGCCATTAACGCACTGGCATCCCACTCCATCCAGCTCTCACGCTGAGTACCGAGGTAGTTAGAGAAGGCTTTCTCACCCCAAGGGCACTGAGTGGGCTGACAAATCGGCGCAAAAGCTGAAACCGATTGATAACGCTGCGGCTCACGCAAAGCAGCAATTAAGGCGCCATGACCACCCATCGAATGACCACTGATGCTGCGCTTATCCGAGACAGGTAAATGCTTTTCAACTAAAGCAGGCAGCTCATTAACCACGTAATCATACATACGGTAATGTTGAGCCCAGGGCTCTTGCGTGGCATTGATATAAAAACCGGCGCCCAAACCAAAGTCCCAAGCGCCTTCTGGATCATCCGCAACACCTTCACCACGGGGACTGGTATCTGGCGCAACGATAATTAAACCTAGCTCTGCAGCAGCTTTCAGCGCTCCGGCTTTTTGCATAAAATTTTCATCGGTGCAGGTTAATCCGGACAGCCAATACAGTACTGGCAAAGGCTTACCCAAATCAGCCTGCGGCGGTAGATACACGGCAAACTGCATACTGCAATTGAGCACACTGGACTGATGCTGATAGCGTAAATGCTGGCCGCCAAAGACTTTATTAGCTGACAGTTGTTGTAACGACATCATTACCTCCAAAGACATAGGTCAGGACAAACAAAACTTAACTGCCTGCCCTAACTCATGTGGTTGTTGATTAAAAATGAATAACGCTACGAATACTCTTACCTTCGTGCATCAAATCAAATGCTTTATTAATATCTTCTAAACCCATGGTGTGAGTAATAAAAGTATCTAACGGAATCTCACCACTTTGCGCTTTTTCTACATAGCCTGGTAATTCAGTACGGCCTTTGACTCCACCGAAGGCACTACCACGCCAGACCCGTCCAGTCACTAACTGAAACGGACGGGTACTGATTTCTTGCCCAGCACCCGCGACACCAATAATCACTGACTCACCCCAGCCTTTATGACAGCTCTCAAGCGCAGCACGCATCAACTGTACATTGCCGACACATTCAAAGGAGTAATCGACGCCGCCATCGGTCATCTCGACGATCACTTCTTGGATAGGTTTGTCAAAATCTTTAGGATTAACGCAATCGGTTGCACCGAGTTCACGGGCAATATCAAACTTACCCGGGTTAATATCAACGGCAATAATACGGCTGGCTTTAGCCATTTTCGCGCCAATAATCGCCGCCAAACCAATTCCGCCCAGGCCAAAAATCGCTACCGTTGCACCCTCTTCCACTTTAGCGGTGTTGAGCACAGCACCAATGCCTGTAGTTACGCCACAACCCAACAAGCAGATCTTCTCTAGCGGTGCATCTTTTGGTACTTTAGCCAGCGATACTTCAGCTACAACGGTGTACTCAGAAAACGTTGAAGTACCCATGTAATGGTAAATCGGCTCACCCTTATAAGAGAAACGCGTGGTGCCATCCGGCATCAAACCTTTACCTTGAGTCTCACGCACGGACTGGCACAGGTTGGTTTTACCTGAAGTACAGAACTTACAGGTACGGCACTCGGCGGTATACAGAGGAATCACATGATCGCCGACGGCAAGTGAGGTGACACCTTCACCGACAGCCTCAACAATACCGCCACCTTCATGGCCTAAAATAGCTGGAAAAATGCCTTCAGGATCATCACCGGATAAAGTAAAAGCATCCGTATGGCACACGCCACTGGCCACAATACGTACCAGCACTTCACCGGCTTGTGGCGGAGCGACATCCACTTCAACAATCTGTAATGGCTGACCTGGACCAAATGCCACTGCGGCACGAGACTTAATCATGGTGTTCTCCAAAGTAGATAGATGCTCCTAGCATAGCAGATGGCGCTGATTAGATAGACCAGTGCATAGATTTCACCGACAACTCAGCGAACTGGAAAAAATCTGTGTATGCTCGATTCTATATTTCCTATTGAGATCGAGTATCAGCTATGTCTAATACACGAGTGAAAGGCTCTAACCAGAAGCGCAGTACACCTGCAGCGCAACAAACCAGCGCATCTTTAGATGCACAGGTTGCGCAATTTCTGGACAGTGGCGGTGCGATTGAAGTGATTCCTCGGGGAGTGAGTGGGCAAGTATTCACGCCCACTAAAAAAGCATAAAACCGCACAACTCACATTACAGTTTGCATACTGACTCAGCACTATCACAATAATTAGCTGCTGCGCTCAAAACGCCCTCCAGAACGTAGCAAATAACCCGAACCGTCTTCGCACAAAAACGCTTCGCGCGGCATTATTGATAAAACGTCAGTACCGCCTCTTAATGCATACGCTTGATAACCCAATTGAGTAAGCAGAAAAACAGCACTTTGACTGCGCTTGCCATCATCGCAATAGCACAAATAAATTTTATCTTTATCCAGTAAGCGCTCTTTTAACCGCAACAAGTCCAACGGCATGTGCAAGGCTTGTGCTGCATGTCCGCGCTCGTATTCATCTAAGCGACGCACATCTAACCACTGCGCACCTTGCGCTAATAGCTGCCCTGCTTGAGCAAATGAAACTTCTTCAGTTACCGGAGCTTTGAGCAACTCTAAAAAATCAGCGCGCTCAAGGTATAGCACACGACTGTCTTCTAACAGAGTAACGGTTGCATTACGCGGCGCATCACTTAATAACGCCTCTTCGCCGAAGCAAGCACCCATTGATAGTTGCGCAAGCACTTGTTCCTGCCCATCGCGACCCTGAGTGACCTCAGCATTGCCACTGCGCAGAAAATAACAGCGATCTCCACGCCCGCCTTCTTCAAGCACAGCACTGCCTTGTGGCAAATCAAGGCGATGTAAACGCTGTAGCATTTCTCGAATGTTGACTGCTGGCACACGGGAAAATAGCGGATTATCAAGAAGCGCTGATAGCCACTCCATATCTTCGCCTTCAGCTTCAAGCTCTAGAAGCAAATCCTGCGATGCCTGGCGCCAAGTCAGCAAGCCTGCTAAACGACTACGCTCAATCAACACTACACTGCAATCGGTCGCAGCCACTAAAGTATAAGGTTCTGCGGTATTGGCAGGAAGCGCATGCTGACTTTCTTCACTGCCAGCCTCGATATAGATCTCAGCACCTTCAGCGGATTGATAAAACAAGTCACCCGAAACTAAAAAACAGGTTTTTTTCAAACTCTCAGACAAGCACACAACTGTTTGCCCAGCCAAAAAGGGCTGGATTAGCAACTCTGCTTTAAGCTCGTTGTACTGCTGAGCAGATAAGGCATTTAACGACGTAAAACCATTCAACTGCAGTGGACTTAGGTAACTGCTCATGCGTTTCCATACTCTTGTTAAATCATAACAAGGCTTATAGGGAAACCCCTCAGCCTTATCACTATATTTTCTTGTGCTTTGAACAGCGGTTTGATTCGCCCTCAACAAAACCACTAGGCGTATTTTCACGCGCCAGAGGTAAACCACACTGCGTATGATCATCAAACTTGGCAGAACACACAGGATCTTCATAATGCGCTAACCAACGTATGTACTGATCTTCAGTCACTGCGCATTTTTTAGCAACATATTGCATCGTTTTTTGTTGATAAAGAGTCATATCTTGCAATGGAATAGTGATATGTCCGACTCCTGGATGACAAGCGACAAACACCATACCAGAACGACTGAGCCGCTCTAAAATCTGTTCACCGCTTTGTCCAGCTTGATCTTGCAGTTGTTTTTTCAACTGCGCCAACTCATTTTCTAGTTGTTGCTCATGCTCTGTTTTATAGGCAAGTTCCACATCCCGAATGGCCACTTGCTCTTTATATTCAACCACGGCAACAGCAATACGTGCCTGTAACTCGTGATCAAACTGTACACGCAATGACTCAACCGCTTCGCGTTCATGTTGCTCAAAAGCACGCAAACGCGCTTGTAAATCCGCACGCAAAGTATTTAAATTCTCTGCTTGTTGAGTGAGTTGCTGTTTAAGCTCAGCGTTCAAGTTTTCTTGTTGCTGTAAATGCTGTTGTAATTTCAGCTGGATTTGCTGCTGTACGCCAAGCTCACTTTGATACTTAACGCGTAATTTTGTCAGCTGCTCTTCGTGCTGAGCTTCTAAAGTACTAATCCGCAGCCTTTGCTGCTTAATAATTTGCGCTGCTTTATGCCGTTGCTCTTGATCTTTTTCACGCTCAAGCTCTGCGGCATTAGCATCCATTTGCGAAGCTGATTCCCAACGATCCTCGGCAGCTATTGTCAGCTGCTCAGTAACAACAAATGGCTCATACAAGTCATCTGACAATAATCCCAAAGTATTCGATTTAACTGCATCTCGCACCATCAAAACGTGATTCTGCTTGGGTGATAAGTCTGGATCCCAAAGATGCATTTGATGCCAAGGCACCGATGATTGACTGCGACACGCCAAGCGGATAGGTCCGGCACCAAGATCAGGCCCACGCCCTGCGCGCTCAGCTAAATGACGTAAAGGGATGTTCCAGCTCGGATCAGCGGCACCTTTCTCATCAAAATCTATATAAAAGAACACCAATGAGCGCACTAATAATCTGGGATTAATCAGCACATACACCGCTTGCATTTGCTGATCAGTAAACTCAGGCATATTGACCATGCCATCCAGCACCGCTTCAAACTCTGGATACAGCATCTGTTTAGAGATTTTCTGGTCCGTGAAAAACATCACGGCCTCAACCATCTGTGGTTTATTTTGTAAGCGCATGACTTCTCTCAAATTAAATGCAGGCACAGCGCATAGACCATGCGCTACAGACTCAAGTTTCACTATAGCAAAACCTAATTCAAGCGCTGTGACACTGTTGGCAGGCATTCAAGCAAGCACAAGACTGAAAACTTATAAAGCGAATGCCTTCACACTGCTGCAGGCTGACTACAGAGACGAAGACCTAAGAGATAATTGCGACTGCAAGAACAACAAGTCTTCTGGGCGGGTGATTTTAATATTACTGGAGCGGCCTTCAACAACCTGAGGAGAAAAACCTGCCCACTCCATCGCCGAGGACTCATCAGTCACCGCCACTTCAGTTTGTAGCGCATCAGCGAGCGCTCGTTGCAATTGACCGAGCTTAAACATTTGCGGCGTTAACGCTTGCCAGATCACACTGCGATCAATGGTTTTAACCACTCGCCCACTGGCGTCAATCTGTTTCAATGTGTCGCGCGCAGGCACGGCTAACAAACCACCAACCGGATCATCGGCTAAGCGGCTCAGTAAGCGATCTAAGTCATCACGCTCAAGTAATGGTCGTGCGGCATCGTGCACCAACACCCAATCGTCGGATTGAGCGCCACTTTCGTGCAGTGCGAGTAAGGCATTGAGCACTGACTCAGCCCGCTCAGCACCGCCGACAACAGTTTGTATCAGCCGATGCTCGGCAACCTTTAACTGCGACCACCAACTGTCATGCTCAGCCAACGCCACGACAATTCCGCGCAGACTTGGATGCGCTAAAAAACAGCTCAACGTGAGTTCAAGAATCGTTTTATTGGAGACAGTCAAATATTGCTTTGGGCATTGCGCCTGCATACGACTGCCAATCCCAGCGGCTGGGATCACTAGCCAAAATGACGGAGTTGTCATTCTGCCAACAAGAAGAGAGTCTCCCCTTCCTTGACCATACCCAACTCATAGCGAGCACGCTCTTCAACGGTTTCCATACCTTTTTTCAATTCCATCACTTCCGCATCCATGACCCGATTGCGCTCAAACAAGCGCTCATTCTCGGCTTTTTGCTCAGTAATTTGCTGCATCAGCTGCACACCTTGCGCGACGCCACCATCCCCCAGCCAAAGACGGTACTGCAACCCGAGAAGCAACACGAGCAGTACAATCAACAACCAGTAGGGTTCTTTCTTCATAGCGGTCTTCCATAGAAAAGGGCAGCTGATGTGGCTGCCCTTTGAACATCACAGCTACTGTGACATGCATCGCTCACAGAGGTTGCACATTAGCCGCGAAACTCTGCACGTCCGCGATAAGGTGCTTGACCGCCTAATTGCTCTTCAATGCGCAGCAGTTGGTTGTACTTAGCTACGCGATCTGAGCGGCACAATGAACCGGTTTTAATTTGTCCCGCCGCCGTGCCCACCGCCAAATCAGCAATGGTTGAATCTTCTGTTTCACCACTGCGGTGTGAAATAATCGCAGTAAAACCAGCCGCTTTAGCCATTTGAATGGCTTCTAGGGTTTCCGTCAAGCTGCCAATCTGGTTGAATTTAATCAAAATAGAGTTAGCTGTTTGCGTGTCAATACCTTGCTGCAAGATTTTGGTGTTGGTGACAAACAAATCATCACCGACTAACTGGACTTTCTCACCAATTTTGTCGGTCAGGATTTTCCAACCTGCCCAATCAGACTCATCCATACCATCTTCGATGGAGATAATTGGGAAGCGCTCAGTTAGGCCTGCGAGGTAATCAGCAAAACCTTGTGCATCAAACTTTTTACCTTCGCCAGCCAGATCGTACTGACCATCTTTGTAGAACTCACTGGCCGCACAATCAAGCGCTAAGGTGACATCTTCACCAAGCTTGTAACCGGCATTAGCAACAGCTTCAGCAATGGCCGCAAGCGCCGCCTCGTTAGATGCAAGATTCGGGGCAAAACCTCCTTCATCGCCAACCGAAGTGCTTAAACCACGATCCTGCAAAACAGCCTTGAGGTGGTGGAAAATTTCCGTCCCCATGCGCAGCGCGTCAGAGAAGGTTTTCGCACCAACCGGCTGCACCATGAATTCTTGGATATCAACGTTGTTATCAGCATGCTCGCCACCGTTGATGATATTCATCATTGGTACCGGCATGGAGTACACGCCTGGTGTGCCATTAAGCTCAGCAATGTGCGCATACAAAGGCATACCTTTGGCTTGAGCAGCAGCTTTCGCAGCAGCCAATGACACCGCTAAAATAGCATTGGCACCCAATGAGGCTTTGTTTTCAGTGCCATCTAAAGCAATCATGGCACGATCAAGCGCTTGCTGATCAGTGGCATCTTTGCCTAACAGCAAGTCACGGATTGCACCGTTGATATTGGCTACAGCCTTAAGTACGCCTTTACCCATGTAACGGCTTTTATCGCCATCGCGCAATTCCAACGCTTCACGCGAACCTGTTGATGCGCCGGAAGGAGCACAAGCACTACCAATGATGCCATTTTCTAAAATAACATCGGCTTCTACGGTAGGGTTACCACGGGAATCTAAGACTTCACGACCTTTGATGTCGATAATTTTTGCCATTGTTCTGCACGCTCCATACTGTATTGGGTCAAACCTAAAACGAAGTAATCGCCTTAAGCTGTTTCAATGGTGGGGAAACTTTTAATCAAATCATCTAACTGCTTAAGCTGGGTTAAAAACGGCTCAAGCTTATCTAAACGCAAGGCACAAGGGCCATCGCACTTAGCATTATCTGGGTCAGGATGCGCCTCTAAAAACAGTCCAGCCAAGCCTTGACTCATACCCGCTTTCGCCAACTCAGTCACCTGCGCACGACGACCGCCGGCTGAATCAGCACGGCCACCTGGCGTTTGCAGTGAATGGGTGACATCAAAAAAAACGGGATACTCAAACTCTTTCATAATGCCAAAGCCGAGCATATCCACTACAAGGTTATTGTAGCCAAACGCCGAACCGCGCTCACAGAGAATCAGCTGATCATTACCTGCTTCTTCGCATTTAGTGAGGATATGTTTCATCTCATGCGGCGCTAAAAACTGCGCTTTTTTGATATTAATCACCGCATTGGTTTTCGCCATGGCTACAACCAAATCAGTTTGGCGTGATAAAAACGCGGGCAACTGAATAATGTCACAGACTTCAGCCACCGGCTGCGCCTGATACGGCTCATGCACATCGGTAATCACCGGCACATTAAAGGTGCGTTTGATCTCTTCAAACACCTTCAGGCCTTCATCGAGACCTGGACCGCGGAAAGAGTTGATCGATGAGCGATTGGCCTTATCAAAGCTGGCTTTAAACACATAAGGAATCCCTAGTTTTTCAGTCACGCGCACATATTCTTCACAGGCGCGCATGGCTAAATCACGGGACTCAATTACATTAATGCCGCCAAACAAGACAAAGGGCTTGTCATTGGCAATTTCAATATCGGCGACACGAATGATTTTCTGGCTCATGCTTTACCTGCTTTATAGGCGAGTGCTGCTTCAACAAAACCTTTAAACAATGGGTGACCATCACGCGGGGTTGAAGTGAACTCCGGGTGGAATTGGCATGCGACAAACCAAGGATGATCTGCAACCTCGACCACTTCGACCAGTGCGCCATCTTCAGAACGGCCTGATACTTTTAAGCCTGCTTCGATCAACTGTGGCAACAACTGGTTATTAACTTCATAGCGATGACGGTGGCGCTCAACAATGGAGTCTTTGCCGTAGCTTGCATGGACTAAGGTGCCAGGAATTAACTGGCACTCTTGCGCGCCAAGACGCATGGTGCCGCCAATATCTGCATCTTCAGTGCGCTGTTCAACACTGCCATCTGCATCTTGCCACTCCGAAATCAGGCCCACAACAGGATGCTCGCTGTGCTTATCAAACTCTGTCGAATTGGCATCGGCCCAACCCAGCACATTGCGTGCAAATTCAATTACCGCAACCTGCATACCGAGGCAAATACCAAGGTAAGGAATGTTATTTTCACGTGCGTACTGCACCGCTTTGATCTTGCCTTCTACACCACGCAGACCAAAACCACCCGGCACTAATACTGCATCCACACCTTCGAGCACCTCAGTGCCTTGATTCTCAAGGTCTTCGGAGTCGATATACAGCATTTTCACCCGAGTTTGCGTTTCAATGCCGGCATGACTCATCGCTTCAATCAACGATTTGTAGGCATCCAGTAACTCCATGTATTTACCAACCATGGCGATCGTCACTTCTTGCTTAGGGTGAAGCTTGGCATCAATCACTCGATCCCATTCAGCCAAGTCAGCGCCATCGCACTCTAAGCCGAAACGCTCCATAACGAAATCGTCCAAGCCTTGGCTGTGCAAGATACCTGGGATTTTGTAGATCGTATCCACATCGGGCAGGCTAACCACTGCACGCTCTTCAACGTTAGTAAAGAGGGCAATTTTGCGGCGTGAAGAAATATCAATCGAACGATCAGAACGGCACACCAACACATCAGGCTGCAAACCAATCGAGCGTAACTCTTTGACTGAGTGCTGAGTTGGCTTGGTTTTCGTCTCACCAGCAGTCGCAATGTACGGCACTAAGGTTAAGTGCATCAGCATGGCGCGCTTGGCACCTACTTCCACACGCAACTGACGAATGGCTTCAAGGAATGGCTGTGATTCGATATCACCGACAGTACCGCCGATTTCAACCATGGCGATATCAGCATCACCAGCGCCTTTAATAATACGGCGCTTGATTTCATCAGTAATGTGCGGAATGACTTGGATGGTTGCACCCAAGTAGTCGCCACGGCGCTCGCGACGCAAGACTTCTTCATACACACGACCGGTGGTGAAGTTGTTATTTTGCGTCATGGTGGTGCGCACAAAGCGCTCGTAGTGGCCTAAATCAAGGTCAGTTTCGGCACCGTCGTGCGTCACGAAGACTTCACCGTGCTGGAACGGACTCATGGTACCCGGATCAACGTTGATGTACGGATCGAGTTTTAGCAGGGTGACTTTTAAGCCACGCGCCTCAAGAATAGCGGCCAATGAAGCTGAGGCAATACCTTTCCCCAATGAAGAAACAACACCGCCTGTGACGAAGATGTAGCGCGTCATAAATAACCCTGGATTCTGCGTTTAGGCGGCAAACCGCCGAAGATAAGCATTGAAAGCTGTGCTTGATAATTTGCAATTAAAACCAAGCGCTACAGGAGCAATTAAGCACCTGCACTAATCAACTAATAGACGGGAGAATAGTCTACGCGAAAGCTGTTTATGACTCAAACCAAGAAACCACTAAAAAACATCTTTTCTACGTTTAATTGCCCAAGACCACTCACTGATCAAGCAACAACAGCTTACTCGCTCAGACTCGCATCTTTTTTGAGTCTAGCTGATTCTCTGCAATAAGCTGCCAATCAATTGTTACCGAGCCAAGTGCTGCATGATTTAAATGCGTCAGATTAGCGATCGCCAACAACTGTCCTTGCTGAAAAACCAGCGGCAAACGCCCTCGCAGAAAAGCAGGTATCCTCTCTTCTTGCAAAAGACGCTTTAAATCACGATGGCCGCGCCCAGCAATCAATAGACGCTCAGCGCCCTGTCGATAACTGATCTGTAACGGTGCATGTAACTCACCACTAACGGTTAAATAGCCATTATTTGCTAACTGATAACGTCCAGCGCAACCAATAGTTAAGTTCAGTACAGGCGGCTCATCGAGATATTCTTCCGGCAACCAATACAAAGTATTTTGACTGCGCAGTAAAGCGCCTTGCTGCAAACGCCAGAGTGGCTTGGCAGCGCTTTTGGCGTCGCGTAATGTCTGCCAACTTTGCCAGTGGGCACTGTCAGGCGGCAAGGTAAAAGCAGCCAACCAATAACGTAATAGATTTTTCTGCCGCGCCAAGGACAAGTCACGCACAACACTTAAATCAAGGCTTGGTAAATGTAGCCAAGCTAAAGGCGCTTGTACCTGAGCATGCTCTAAATCCAATTCAGCCAGTTCATCTAACAACTGTTGTGCTTCTTGCATATGCTGCGCGGTACGTTGCAAGGTGCTACGCAAAGCCGGCCATCGGGTTTGTAGGCGTGGAATAATTTGCTGACGTAAATAATTACGAGCAAAGCCATCGCTGGCATTGGACGGGTCTTCAATCCACTGCAAACCCTGCTGCTGTGCATAGCCTTGCAAGTCTTGATGACTGATGCCTAATAACGGTCGCAGCAAATGCCCAGCGCGCAAAGTACGCTGCGCTGGAATACCCCGCAAACCTGAGACGCCAGCGCCACGTAACAGACGAAACAAAACAGTTTCTGCTTGATCATCCAAATGCTGCGCCATCAACAACACCTCGTCACTGTGCAAATGCTCAGCAAAGGCTGCATAACGCGCCTCACGCGCTGCTCGCTCAACACTGGCAGTCTGCGCAACATCAACTTCAATCACACTCAACGGCACCTGCAGCTCGGCACACACCCGCTGACAATGTGCTGGCCAAGCCTGCGCCGCCTCTTGCAAGCCATGCTGAATATAAATGGCCCGCAACCGAGGCAACCGATGCTGCTTGGCGAGACGTGCAACCGCATGCAGCAGCACCGTCGAATCCATGCCACCGGAAAAAGCGATGCAAAACGAAGATCTGTCGCGCCAAGGCAACAGTTTATCAAGGATGTGTTTTTCAATGTCTAGCATAAGAAACAGCCACAAGAACAGGGCTGCAAGGCGCACCCAAGTAAAGACTTAGGGCACGCCAGTGCTGCAAGCAGTGGCAATTAAGCGATACCAAAGCCCATCAACTTCTCGTAACGACGCGCTAACAATTCGTCGGTATCCAAGGTCAACAGCTCATCCAACTGTACCGCCAAGGTTTCACGAATCGACTCAACGGTCGTTTTAAGATCGCGATGCGCACCACCAAGTGGTTCAGCAATCACGTGATCAACGATTTTCAAACCCTGTAAACGCTCTGCAGTAATACCCATTGCTTCGGCAGCATCAGGGGCTTTTTCTGCAGTTTTCCAGAGGATCGACGCACAGCCTTCAGGGGAAATAACGGCATAAGTCGCATATTGCAACATATTCAAACGGTCGCACACACCAATCGCCAATGCACCACCCGAACCGCCCTCACCAATTACTGTTGAGATAATCGGTGTCTTCAGGCGCGACATCACCCGCAAGTTCCAAGCAATGGCTTCACTTTGGCCACGCTCTTCAGCGTCAATCCCAGGGTAAGCACCGGGAGTGTCAATGAAAGTCAAAATTGGCATTTTAAAGCGCTCAGCCATTTCCATTAAACGACAGGCTTTACGATAGCCTTCAGGGCGCGGCATACCAAAGTTGCGACGCACTTTCTCGCGTACTTCACGGCCTTTTTGATGACCGATCACCATCACCGGTTTGTCATTAAAGCGAGCAATACCGCCAACTAACGCGGCATCATCGGAGAAGTGACGGTCGCCGTGCAGCTCCTCAAACTCAGTAAATAAATGCTCAATATAATCCAGCGTGTAAGGACGCTGCGGATGACGCGCCATGCGGGCAATTTGCCAGCTGGTTAAGTTGGCAAAAATGCTTTTAGTCTGCGCATTACTTTTCTCTTGCAGACGCGCAACTTCCTCACCAATATTTAAGTCGTTGTCATTACCTACCAAACGTAACTCTTCAATTTTCGCCTGAAGATCGGCAATGGGCTGTTCAAAATCCAAAAAACTAGGGTTCATCAGGGGCATCCATTTTTTTGTTACGGCGGTTAGGCCGTGTTGCAATGTTTAAGATTTACGCGAAAGTAACAACGTAAATCACCAAATTCTGTATGGGCCGAGCCTGTTGGCTGACCATCACACATGTCGATGTGTTAACGATAGTGTAAAAAGACGTTATCTTTACCAAACAGGTCACGTAACGCCTGAATCAAGTCATCTGTGGGCTCTATTTTCCACTGTTCAGAAAACTCCAACAAAGCTGTGGCGCTGGCACCGGTGTACTGCACTGTCAGTGGACACGCACCTTTATACTGCAATAGTAATGCTTTTAAGCGCGTAAGACTGTCACGACTTAAGTCTGTCACAGACACATTCATGCGTAAACTTTGCGCCAAACTGGTACGCGCTTCTTCTAACCCCATCACACGCTTAGCACGCAAACGCAGACCGCCGGAAAAATCATCATGACTGACTTCACCTTCAACAATCACTAAGGCATCGGTTTGCAGTAAGGCTTGTGCTTGATTAAAGGCTTCAGCAAACAGCGATGCCTCAATACGCGCGGAGCGATCATCAAGGGTAATAAAACCCATCTTGTCGCCCTTTTTATTGCGCATCACGCGCAAGTTAACAATTAAACCAGCAACTGTCTGGGTGTCTCGAGCAGGTCGTAAATCAATAATACGCTGGCGAGCAAAACGTCTGACCTCACCCTCATATTCATCGATCGGGTGGCCGGTCAGGTACAAACCTAAGGTTTCTTTCTCGCCTTTCAAGCGTTCTTTTAAGGTCAACTCACGCGCGTTGCGATACTGCGCATATAGATCTACTTCTTCCTCAGCGAACATCTCGCCAAACAAATCCATGTGGCCACTTTCACGGTTGCGTGCAGCTTGATCAGCGGTCTGAATGGCCTCTTCCATCGCTGCCAGCAGCACGGCGCGGTTGCGATCAATGCCCGCTTGATACTCATCGAGTTGATCAGAAAAGTATGGACCCATGCGATCCAATGCACCGCTGCGCACCAAAGCATCCAGCGTGCGCTTATTAATGCGTTTTAAATCCATGCGCGCACAGAAGTCGAATAAATCGGTAAACGGCCGCTCACCGCGCGCGGCAACAATGGCTTCAACCGGGCCTTCACCGACTCCCTTAATCGCGCCAAGACCGTAAACCACATTCCCCTCAGAGTTAACAGTGAACTTGTATTCAGACTGATTCACATCTGGTGCCATAATGCGCAACTTCATGCTGCGGCATTCTTCGACTAGGATGACGACTTTGTCGGTGTTATCCATATCAGCGGATAACACGGCGGCCATAAACTGTGGAGGGTAATGCTGTTTTAACCAGGCTGTCTGATAAGACACCAAACCATAAGCCGCCGAGTGCGACTTGTTAAAACCATAACCTGCGAACTTCTCTACCAGGTCAAAAATATTACCGGACAGGTGCGGATCAATGCCATTGGCGGTACAGCCATCAACAAAACCACCGCGCTGTTTCGCCATTTCTTCAGGCTGTTTTTTACCCATGGCACGGCGCAGCATATCTGCTTGGCCTAAGGAGTAACCGGCCATCACCTGAGCAATTTGCATGACCTGTTCTTGGTACAAAATAATCCCGTAGGTGGGTGCCAGAACAGGTTTCAAGCCTTCATATTGATAATCAGAGTGCGGGTAAGCCAACTCAGCACGGCCATGCTTACGGTTGATAAAATCATCAACCATGCCCGATTGCAGTGGACCCGGACGGAACAAGGCCACCAGAGCAATAAGATCTTCCAAGCAGTCGGGCTTAAGCTTTTTAATCAGCTCTTTCATACCACGCGACTCAAGCTGGAACACCGCTGTGGTTTCTGCGCGCTGCAGCATTTGATACGTTGGCTTGTCGTCCAGCGGAATAAAGTCGATATCCAGCGGCGGCTCATCCAGCTTAGCACGGTCGCGGTTAATGTTTTCTAGCGCCCATTTAATAATGGTCAGAGTACGCAGACCCAAGAAGTCAAACTTCACCAGCCCGGCTGCTTCCACGTCATCTTTATCAAACTGGGTAACAAGACCGGCACCCTCTTCGTCGCAGGAAATCGGCGAAAAGTCCGTCAGTTTAGTGGGGGCGATCACTACGCCGCCGGCGTGTTTACCTGTGCCGCGAGTGATACCCTCCAATTTGAGTGCCATTGCCCAAATTTCTGCAGCTTCTTCATCGGCCGCAAGAAAATCGCGTAACGCCTCTTCTGCCTCAAATGCTTTACTAAGCGTCATGCCCACTTCAAACGGAATCATCTTCGACAGGCGATCCGCTAAACCGTAGGCTTTGCCTTGCACGCGCGCGACATCGCGCACCACCGCCTTAGCCGCCATGGTACCGAAGGTAATAATCTGACTAACCGCGGTACGCCCATAAGTGTTGGCCACATAATCAATCACCCGATCACGGCCATCCATGCAGAAGTCGACGTCAAAGTCAGGCATGGAAACCCGCTCTGGGTTAAGAAAGCGTTCAAACAGCAAGTCATACAGCAGCGGATCAAGGTTGGTAATGTGCAGTACATAAGCCACCAGACTGCCGGCCCCCGATCCACGGCCAGGCCCGACCGGCACACCGTTATTTTTCGCCCAACGGATAAAGTCCATGACGATCAAAAAATAACCAGGAAAGCCCATCTGAATAATAATA
The DNA here is from genome assembly GCF_000421765.1 of Denitrificimonas caeni DSM 24390. Lineage (GTDB taxonomy): Bacteria > Pseudomonadota > Gammaproteobacteria > Pseudomonadales > Pseudomonadaceae > Denitrificimonas > Denitrificimonas caeni. The sequence goes on from NZ_ATXQ01000005.1 coordinate 175,189, forward strand.
TCCAGTTCAAAGTTCAGGCGATCATCATAGACTTTACGCTTAGCAGCATAATCAGGGGTATCTTTGGGTAAGGTCACTGACAGGCGCTCTTCTAGCCCCTCAAACGACACATGACGCAAATACTCATCAATGGTCATGCCTTCTGGCACAGGAAAGTCTGGCAAAAAGTGTGTACCCAACTGCACTTCGATATTGCAGCGTTTGGCAATCTCAACGCTATTGCGTAAAGCTTCTGGAATATCGGCAAACAGCTCAGCCATTTCTGCAGGCGTTTTCAGATACTGCTGATCCGAATAAATGCGCGGACGGCGCGGATCATCCAGAGTTCGGCCTTCACCGATACAGACACGGGTTTCATGTGCAGCAAAATCATCTTGCTGTAAGAAACGCACATCGTTAGTGGCCACCACAGCCACACCAGTCTCGGCCGCCAAAGCAACCGCCGCATGGACATGCTCTTCATCATTCTGGCGCTGCGTGCGCTGCAACTCTAAATAGAAACGATCGCCAAATACAGCTTGCCATTCAGACAGCAACGCAGCCGCTTTAGCCGTATCACCGGCTAGCAGGGCCAAGCCAATTTCGCCATCTTTTGCCCCAGACAGCGCAATCAAACCTGTAGCAGCCTGTTTTACCCAGTCTCGCTGCAAGATTGCTAAGCCATTATGTTGACCATCGGTAAAACCAAGGGAAACCAACTCGGTTAGATTGCGATAACCTTGTGGTGTCATCACCAACAAGGTCATCCGCGTCAGCGGGCCATCTTCTTCAGCACTAGCGAGCCAAATATCAGCACCACAAATCGGCTTCACCCCACCTTTTTGCGCGGCGGTATAAAACTTCACCAGCGAACTCATATTGCTCTGATCAGTGACTGCCACAGCAGGCATACCAGCGTCACTGACTGCTTTAATCAAGGGTTTGATGCGCACCAAGCCATCTACCACTGAAAACTCGCTGTGCACACGCAAATGAACAAATGAAGCCGACATTAAGCAACCTTTCTCAACAAATAAAGAGCGATCAAACACCGCTGTAGCGGTGACTGACTACTGAGTTAAACGCTGCAACGCTTCGCGGTATTTATCCGCCGTTTTTTGCGCAACATCCGCTGGAATGGCAGGCGCTGGTGGCTCTTTATTCCAACCGCTGCTCTCTAACCAATCACGCACAAATTGCTTATCAAAGCTCGGAGGGTTAGTGCCGACCTGATAGCTGTCTGCTGGCCAAAAACGACTGGAGTCTGGCGTTAATGCCTCATCCATCAAAGTCAAAGTGCCGTCATTGTCTAAGCCAAATTCAAATTTAGTATCGGCAATGATAATGCCGCGGGTTGCTGCGTACTCAACTGCTGCTTGGTATAGCGCTAATGATGCATCACGCACTTGCTTGGCTAAATCTTCACCAATAATCGCAGCACACTGAGCAAAGCTAATATTTTCATCGTGGTCGCCCACTTCAGCTTTAGTTGACGGGGTGAAAATAGGCTCCGGCAACTGCTGTGCTTCTTGTAGGCCTGCTGGTAATTGAATGCCGCAAACCGTGCCGCTGCGCTGGTATTCTTTCCAACCTGAACCGACTAAGTAGCCGCGCACAATGGCTTCAACAGCAACCGGCTTAAGACGCTTGGCCACTACTGCACGGCCTTCCACCAACGGCAACTCTTGCGCACTGACCACGTCACTGACCTGATCACCGGTAAAATGGTTTGGAATAATGTGCTCAAGCTTGTTAAACCAAAAGTTAGAAATCTCTGTGAGAATCTTGCCCTTGTCTGGAATGGGCTGCTGCAAAATCACATCGAATGCAGACAGACGATCGCTGGCGACCATCAGCATGCGCTGATCATCAATTTCATAAAGGTCACGAACTTTGCCTGAATAGAGTTTTTTGAGGCTAAGTGGAGGCTGCTGACTCATTGCAAAAATCCTATAGTTAGAAACGCAGCAGGCGAAATCATCGTTTCGCCTGCTGGTGAATTGAATAGCTTGAAACTAGTCTAAATTGCTACGCAACTGCTCTAAAACGCGCAAGCTGACATCGGCAGGCGCTAAAGTCTCTAAGTCACGCTCAACGCTGACGAACACTTGCTGGTTAATTGCCGTCAAACGCACGATATAGCGCTCTTTGCTGACTGTTTCAGCAGCTTTCTTTTTAGAACTAAATAAACGCTTAAAGAAACCTGGCTCTTCTTTCTTCGCACCTTCAGCCAAATCAATGTAGTAAACACCGGCGCTGCGGTTGAGGTCATCAACGCGAATATCTGCGGCGCTCAAGGCACGACCTACACTCGACCAAGCACGATCAAAGCTGGCATCCAAGCGCAACACCTTAGTGTTGTTACCGCCATCAATTAAGGTCACACGCTTAGGCGTGTCGTAGGTTTTACTGGCCAACAATGAGACAGAATCACCTTTTTCATTGCTCTGCGCTAGGTAGACATTAAGCTCTTCGAGTAACACGGCAGCAGTGCTGTTGGTGGTTGAGTTTTCCGACCAAGGCGCAGCAACTTGACTGCTGGTGTTGCGCTGAGCTTGATCGATAAAGATCTCACTACTGTTGCGCTGCACACCAGGCTCAATACGCACGCGAAAGCGCGTTTGTAAATCATTCGGTGCACTGCCCCACAACTGGCGAACCAGCCCAGCGTTGAACTCACTTGGAGCCTGCCATTGAGTAGTAAACTCACCCAAATGCGCACGCTCCTCAGCAATTTTAAAACCATTCTCCTCAAAAAACTGTTGCGCTACAGGCCAGACTTGCGCAGGAATACGCTGCGCCACGACCCAGCTTAAAGAGCCACTTTTTTGAACGCTAAAATCACCTGAGAAAGCACTGGCTGGCAAAGCCTGTGGACGCGGCACTTTATAGTCGTCAGTAGGTGCCGCCGCGGTAATACGGTGCGGAATGGGCAGCAACGGATCAAGATGCTTGGCTTGCGTACCTGCAGGCAACTGCATTACTGGCGTCGGACGCGCCTCAAGATAATCACCGCCACGGTCACGAAAGTAGCCGTCTTTACCCATCAACCATCCACAGCCTGTAACACTGCTGGCAGTGACTGCTAGCACACATATTCCGGCAAATCGCTTCATGCGTTTTAAAACCTCAAATTAATTCAAAATGCCGGACTGACGCATGGCCTGGCGTAAAGTGTCATGGTATTGCTCACTGAACCAGGTCAGCGGTAAACGAATGCCTTGCTCAATTAAGCCCATCTGTTGCAATGCCCATTTCACAGGGATTGGATTGGCTTCTAGAAATAAGTTCTCATGCAGCGGCATTAAACGGTCATTGAGTGCTTTTGCTCCCTCTGCATCACCAGCCATAGCCAACTGGCACAGCTCATGCATCGCACGCGGCGCAATATTGGCCGTCACTGAAATATTACCTTTACCGCCAGCCAACATCAGCTCATAGGCGGTCGCATCATCACCAGAATACACATAAAAATCGCTGGGTACGCGGGCGATAATATCTTTAGCACGGTCAATGTTACCGGTCGCTTCTTTAATACCAATGATATTGGGTACTGCAGACAGGCGCACGACAGTGTCCGCCAGCATATCGCAGACCGTGCGGCCTGGTACGTTATACAAAATCTGCGGGATCGCTACGGCTTCAGCAATATGTTTAAAGTGCTGATAGAGACCTTCTTGGGTCGGTTTGTTGTAATACGGGGTCACTAACAAACACGCATCCGCACCAACGCTTTTTGCATTGCGGGTTAATTCGACCGCTTCACGTGTGCAGTTGGCGCCAGTACCGGCAATCACAGGAATGCGGCCCTTGACTTGATCCACCACACGACGAATCACTTCAACATGCTCTTCAACATTCAAAGTTGCCGACTCACCAGAAGTACCCACAACGACTAATGCGTCGGTACCTTCTTGCAAGTGAAAATCAACAAGCTTAGTCAATGCCTGCCAATCAAGTGCGCCGTGCGCATCCATGGGCGTAACTATTGCGACCATACTGCCCGAAATCATGCAACCGCTCCTGCCAAAATATAATAGAAATATAAGAGATCAGTAATGTTACTGATGCCTTTCGCCTTGCACAAGCACTGCTCGCGTCTTTGCCATTCCACTTGTCGTCTCTTTTCGTTACCCTAGCGCTCTTAGAGGCGTAAAATACGCTCAAAATCTTTGCAGGAATGTTAAATGTCTGTTCTCCCGTTACGTGATCAATACCTATTAATCAGCGCCACTGGCCGCGATCCATTAGAACTGACTAACGTGATTTGCCGTGCCTGCCAAGAAAACCGCTGCTCAGTGATCAGCAGCCGCTTAACTCGCCACGGCCAATACAGTGTCTTAGTTGTTCAAGCAGGCGGCTCTTGGGATGCTTTAGCGCGTCTTGAGGGCAGTTTAACCTCTCTAGCCAAGCGCCATGATCTACAACTGACTCACACCCGTAGCGAAGATGAAGAAGAGCGCCCGCAAGCGCTGCCTTATATTGTTTATGTCAGCGCGTTATATCGTCCAGACATTCTCGCAGAATTATGCCAATTCTTTGCGAATCACCAGATTGGCTTAGAAAACATTACTTACGATACTTATCAAGCGCCACAAACCGATACCACCATGCTCAACGCCACTATTACCGTGACCTTATTGGCCAGTACGCAAATCAACTGGCTACGCGATCAGTTTTTAGACTTTGCTGATTCGCTAAATCTAGATGCTTTAATCGAGCCGTGGCGCCCACAAACACCTTAAGTGTGAGGAACACCTATGCTGAACCAACCTATTGAGAACTTCACTGCCCAAGCAACCAGCGAAAAAAAAGTACAACTCGCGGACTTAGCAGGGAAAAATGTAGTGTTGTATTTTTACCCGAAAGACAACACCCCAGGCTGCACCACTGAAAGTCAAGATTTCCGCGACTTACATGAGCAATTTGCGGCAGCAAACACTCTAGTGTTTGGTGTCTCTCGCGACAGTATGCGCACCCATGAAAACTTTAAAGCCAAACACAGTTTTCCCTTTGAACTGATCAGCGATCCTGAAGAAACCCTGTGCAAACAGTTCGATGTGATTAAATTAAAAAAACTCTATGGCAAAGAACACATGGGCATTGAGCGCAGCACTTTCTTAATTGATGGCGCGGGCGTTTTACGTAACGAATGGCGCAAAGTTAAAGTTGCTGGCCACGCTGCCGAAGTGCTGAGCGCCGCGCAAGCTTTGTCAGCGGACTCCTAGCCTGAAGAAAGCGCAATCAGCAGTCTTTACGCAACCAATAAGTAAACACAGCCTGCTCTACTGTTTCATCCAGCAGGCTGTGACCCGCCAAGCGCGCAAAGGAACGAAAATCACGCTGTGATCCTGCATCAGTGGCCAGCACTTTTAATACCGAGCCGATGGGCATGCTATTGAGTGCCAATTTGGCCTTCAACAATGGCATCGGACAGGCTAAGCCTTGCGCATCCACTTCCACATCATGTTGCCGCACTGTTTTATTCATTCAACCACACCCTCTTTAAAGAACACTTAAGCATCCCCATAGTCTAAGTAAGTTCATGCAATTTCAATTGCTAGCCTTGCCCAGAGTTTGCGCGCATTGTAGCGTATACGATCGTTAAATTCGTAAAGAGAGTGCCATGCCGTTTTTCCGCCCCGCTCTATTAGTTCTGGCCTGTCTATTGGCGCAACCTGCCTTGGCCGACGACTTGCCTTCGCTCGGCGACTCCAGTTCATCTATTGTTTCGCCTGAGCAAGAGCATCAACTGGGACGTGCTTGGTTGAGTATTTTACGCGGTCAGGTGCGCCAACTTGAAGACCCTCTGCTTAAAGACTATGTCGAACGCAGCGTGTATCGCTTAGCGGAAACGAGCCAACTCAATGATCGCCGTCTAGAATTTATTCTACTGGCCAGCCCACAACTCAATGCCTTCGCCGCACCTGGCGGCATTATTGGTATCAACGGCGGTCTGTTTTTACATGCACAAACTGAAGCGGAATACGCCTCGGTACTGGCGCATGAGTTAGCGCACTTATCGCAGCGTCACTTTGCCCGCGGCTTAGAAGCACAAAAACGCATGCAAATTCCGTTAATGGCAGCAATGCTGGCAGGCGTGATCGCCGCCGCTGCCGGCGGTGGCGATCTAGGTATGGCCGCACTTGCTTCAACGCAGGCCGCAGCCATTCAAGAACAACGACGTTTTTCTAGGCAGAACGAGCAAGAAGCTGACCGCATCGGCTTAGTCAATCTGTCCAAAGCTGGCTTTGATCCGCGCGCGATGCCTAGCATGTTTGAACGTCTGATGCGCCAATATCGCTACGACCGCATGCCGCCTGAGTTTTTACTGACTCACCCTGTTTCCGAGTCTCGGATTGCCGATACGCGTAACCGCGCTGAGCAATATAACGACGGTCAAGGCGTGGTTGACAGCCTGTATTACCAACTGATTCGCGCGCGCTTACAACTGACTTTTGAAGACACATCTGGCTTAGCTTTGAAACGTTTTCGCAGTCAACTTGTGGATGATCCACAACTGGAGTCGGCACGTTACGGGTTAGTCTTGGCGTTAATTCGCGCCAATCAACTGGAAGAAGCGCGTAGCCAGTTAGAGCCACTACTGAAGAAAAGCCCAAAGAGTATTATTTATAATCTAGCAGCGGTCGATTTAGAAATCAGTAGCAGCCAGTTTTCCCAAGCCAGTAGGCGCGTGGAGGGTTTACTGCAAAGCTACCCGAATAATTTCCCGCTGATGAGCGCTAAATATGAAATTCAACTCAAGCAAAATGATATTGCCGGCGCGGAAAAAACCATCAACCTTATATTAAAACAGCGCCCCAATGATCCTGACATCTGGTTTGAAGTCGCTGAAGTGCGCGGTCTTTCCAACAATATTATTGGCTTGCATGAAGCTCGCGCGGAGTTTTTCTCTCGTGTAGGCGATTACACCCAAGCCATTGAGCAACTCGATTACGCTAAGCGTCGCGCCAGCAACAACTACCCACTGGCTGCACGCATTGACGCTCGCCAACAAGTATTGATTCAAGAAGAAGAAGCCATCAAGCAAATGCTTAGATAAGTATTTAGGCCGCACTACTTATTTAAAGTCAGCCCTTTGCCAGCCTGTGAATTTCAATTATTACTTGAATGACCAACCCTGCAATAGTGCTGACAACATAGATGATCAACGAGTACTTCGGAGTAGGTGTGATAAGCGCAGCCTAGGATGGCGTAGCGCCAGAGTTAAACCCTGGATAGGCTCATCGACGGATTAACACTTACCCCGAAGCGCATCACTCGGTTGGTAAGCAAGCAAAGCGAGCATTGCGGGCGAGCCGCCCGCGCTCCCAAGCAAACATCTGCAAACAACCTCTAACGCTTACCGGTCAACGAACCAAGAATACCGCGCAGAATCTGCCGACTGATCTGATTGACCGCTTGACGCACAGTGCTTTTATATACTTGCCCTGCGATACCACCCAAAACATCAGCCACGCCGCCATTGGCACTGTTCGCTGCAGCTTTTTTCGACTTAGCCACAGGCACCTCTGGTGCGCTTTGCGCTTGTTTTTCAGCACGTTCTGCAAGCATCTCATACGCCGAAATACGATCAAATGCCTTTTCATAATAGCCGAGTAAAGGCGAGCAACTGACCAAGCTTGCACGCTCAGCATCATCTAACGGCCCGACCCGTGATTGTGGTGGCGCAATTGACACGCGACGCACCATCGAAGGCGTACCTTTCGCCTCCAAACCACCGTACAGGGCTTCACCAATACCTAATTCAGTTAACACTTTTAAGGTATCAATCGCAGGATTGGGTCGAAAACCATCAGCCACTGCTCTTAACGACTTCTGTTCTTTAGCAGTAAAAGCGCGCAAACCATGCTGGATACGCATACCCAACTGTGCCAGCACGGCATCGGGCAAGTCAGCCGGTGACTGAGTTACAAAAAACACCCCCACGCCTTTTGAGCGAATCAAGCGTACGACCTGCTCCAAACGATCGCGCAAGGCTTGCGGCGTACCTTTAAACAGCAAGTGTGCCTCATCAAAAAACAACGCCAAGATAGGTTTATCAGCATCACCGCGCTCAGGTAACTGCTCAAACAACTCAGCCAGCAACCAGAGTAGAAAGGTTGCATACACGCGTGGCGCTTGATGCACCAAGCGGCTGGCATCGAGCATATGAATACGTCCACGACCATCACGATCAACACGTAAAATGTCTTCCAATTGCAGCGCTGGCTCGCCAAACAGCATCTCACCGCCCTGCTGCTCGAGCATCGATAGTTTGCGCTGCAAAGCATTGGCCGATTGCGCTGTATATAAAGCCCGATCAACACCGAGTGCGTCGGGCTGATCGCGCAAATGGTTGAGCATGGCTTTTAAGTCTTTTAAATCCAGCAGCAGCAAGCCTTCACGATCCGCCACTTGAAAAGCCAGATATAAAATAGCTTGCTGGCTGTCAGTCAACTCCAATAAGTTGCCGAGTAACAAAGGCCCCATATCGCTGATAGTGGTACGCAGTGGATGCCCTGTTTCGCCGTACACATCCCACATCGAGACGGGATAAGCTTGCGGCGTATGTGCAAGCCAAGGCATTGAAGCAATGCGCTCGGCAATTTTGCCTTTAGGCTCACCCGCCGCAGCAATTCCACAGAAATCACCTTTAATATCGGCAGCAAACACAGGCACACCAGCATCACTGAAGGCTTCAGCCAAACGCTGCATGGTGACCGTTTTACCAGTACCGGTGGCGCCAGCAATCAAACCATGTCGGTTAGCAAAACGTAAGAGATGGCCAATCGGCAAACCTTGCTTATCCGCCCCTAGCACTAGTTGATCAGCTTGCGTCATGTCTTTGTTCTCCAATTGGGCATACGGGCTGCATCGCGTGCGCCACGCACTATTTAAAAGTTGTTGTTTTATTTTTTAACCGGCTCAGTACCGTGCTCGACCTGCAGTTGCTGGCGAAATGTTTCGGCAGCAGAAAAATCAGCACCTTGCTGCTCATTTAAAGCATCAGGATCAAAACGACTCAAACAGCCCTCGCCAACTTTTGCTAACGGCTGCACAGTCGCTTGCAGGATAGGCTGTTGCTCATCGTCATCACTGCTCATAGCGTCACTCCATCCACGTTACTGCTAAACGCAAAGTGCTACAAACAAGCAGCCCTTAGCAATTCGCAGCGATTAATCAAACACGACGGTTTTATTATCATGAATCAGCACACGGTCCTGTAGGTGATAGCGTAAACCTCGCGCCAGCGCCATTTTCTCTACGTCTTTACCGTTACGCACCATATCTTCAATGCTGTCGCGATGACTGACGCGCACCACGTCTTGCTCGATAATCGGACCTGCATCTAAATCCTGAGTGACATAGTGACAGGTTGCACCAATCAGCTTAACGCCGCGTAAAGCCGCCTGATGGTAAGGTTTAGCGCCGATAAACGAAGGTAAGAAACTATGGTGAATATTAATCACCCGACCATGGTACTTCTCACATAAATCAGGCGGTAAAATCTGCATATAGCGAGCAAGTACCACGCAGTCGGCAGCATGCTCATCAATCAAACGGCTGACTTCAGCAAAAGCAGGCTCTTTATCTTGTGGATCGACTGGCACATGATAAAAAGGAATGCCATGCCATTCGACCATACTGCGCAAATCATCATGATTGGCAATTACGCAAGGGATCTCACAATCCAGCTCATTGCGGTGCCAGCGGTGCAATAAATCCGCCAAACAATGGGATTCGCGACTGGCCATTAACACCACGCGTTTTTTGACATCAGAGTCAGTCACCTGCCACGTCATCGAAAACTCATTGGCGATCGGTGTAAACGCCTGCTTGAAACCATCCAAATCAAACGGCAAAGATTCTGCACGAATTTCATGACGCATGAAGAACCAACCGCTGTGTTCATCCGAGTGATGGCTCGCCTGATGAATCCAACCATTATAAGTAGCTAGAAAATTACTGACTTTAGCAACAATACCGACACGGTCTGGGCAAGCAATAATGAGGCGAAACGTGCGCATGCAAAACTCCACAAAGCCAAAAAATCAATTAATAAAAACAATACTCAGCATTCTACCGCTCCCAGACAGCTGCGTCAGCAAACGAATGCCCATCCTTCATCTCAGCGAGCTCTAACAGCAAACCCCAGCATCTCTTTTATTACTCCACACTAAAATAATGGTTATAACTCTCAATACCTTGCAACAAACAAACCCTTAGCATGATCAGCTATTAATTTTACCTATCGTAAACATTGAATATTTAAATAATGAAAATATAGATTTACACATTTACTCACATATATTACAAAATTCATTATACTTTTATAATTAATATTCTTTACATAAGCGCTAGATACGCCTATCATTCAACGCATATTAAGGGATCTCAAATGAGCTCATCGCCATTACTGAGAAACTTGGAGTTTTATAGAGTTTCACTAGATCACTGGTGACTTACGGACACGCTCGACAATCCTTAATCTACACATCAACATTTACTAGAGGATTCTTCCATGTCATTGATTAATGAATTTCGCGAAACCAAAGAACGTATTAAAGAACTTGAAGAGCGTCTAGCTAGCCTGTCACAAGACAGCAAGTTAAAGAAAGAACTCGAATTTGAAGAAAAATTACGCATTTTGATGAGCGAATATAGCAAATCACTTCGCGATATTACTTTGATTCTTGATCCACAAGCAGCGCGCGGCGTAACTAAGACAACTAGCACACGTACACGCAGCCCACGCAAAATGAAGCAGTACAACAACCCACATACCGGTGAAGTCATCGAAACTAAAGGCGGCAACCACAAAGTTCTAAAAGAGTGGAAAGCTAAGTGGGGCGGCGACACTGTTGAGTCTTGGGTAACTTTACTCGACTAAAACTTTAGTTCAGTTCAGCTAGAGTAATATCCTGCTTTAAAGCAGGATAAATAAAAAGCCCCACAAACTCTGTTTATGGGGCTTTTTTGATTAGAGTTAGAGCCACCTTAAAACAAACCCAGTCATGACAACTGATAGCGCTGTTGCAATGCCTGCACATAACTGCGCCATGCCTGTACAGCAGGATGCGCTTGCTCTGCTTCACTAAGTTCTGCGTAAGCTGTCATGTAGTCACTGATTGTTAGCGGCGCCCCCAGTTGCTCTCCGCTTAAGCGCGCACGACAAAAGACTGTCCACTGCTGCTGTTCAGCGGCACTCAGAGAGTCTGGGTAATGTCGCGCACGGTATCTAAACAGTAATTCCAGCAAACGCGCATCATCAAATGGCCAGCGCTCAGGCTGTAACTGCTCGGGCTCGGCTAAACGCAGCTTATTACTCAACTGGCGGTCGCGCGGACTTAAAAAACCACTGTACAGCTGCTGCTCAACATCTTGCTCGGCAAACTCTCGCGTCTCTTGATAAACCTCGGCAAGTTTATCTTGCCAGTCAGCACAGCTATCACTGAGCAACTGATAATTACGCTGCAGTAAGTCATGATCAAAGGCTAAGCGCTGAGTGTCTTCATCGCGCAAGACACTTAACGGCGCGATCACTGGGCTTTTATTGATATGAATAAGTTTTAGCCCCACCGGCACTTCACCCTCAGCTAAATCGCTATGACGGGTATACAGGCGCGACTTCAAGGTTTGCGCATCACACTCCAGCAAAGGTGTTACATCCGCATGCAAATCATAGACGATTAAAGCGTTACGGTTGGTTGGGTGCCACGCCAAAGGTAAGACTGGCGCTAAACAATGACGCTCCACGGAAAACTTACTTGAGACATGCAGCATCGGCTGCATCAAACGAATACGCGCCTGCACTGCATCTTTGCGCCGCAGCCCATATAAATAGTCAAACAGCTTAGGCTGACGGTCACGTAACAAACGTGCAACAGCAATGGTAGCGCGCACATCGGCTAACGCATCGTGGGCTTGGCCATGTTCAATCTGATTGGCTTCAGTAAAGCGCTCAAGCTTAAAGCTGACTCGCCCTTCATGCTCAGGCCAGTTAATTCCCTGCGGACGTAACGCCCAAGTGCAACGCAACACATCAATCAAATCCCAGCGACTGTTGCCGCCCTGCCATTCGCGCGCATAGGGATCATAAAAGTTACGATACAAAGTGGCGCGGGTCATCTCATCGTCAAAGCGTAGATTATTAAATCCTGCAGTACAGGTTTGCGGCACAATTAACTGCTCATGTAAACGCTCAATGAACTCAATCTCACTTAAACCCTGTTCTTGCAAAGTCTGCGGCATAATACCGGTGACTAAACTGGATATCGGGTGCGGCAAAATATCATCCGACAACTTGCAATATATATTGAGCGGCTCACCGATTTCCTCAAGCTGCTCATTTGTGCGTATCCCAGCCACCTGAATGGCACGATCACTGTGTGCTTGAATACCGGTGGTTTCAAAGTCGTACCAAAAAATACTGGCAGTCACTGATTAAGCCTCTTTTATTCTAAAATATGTTTTAAAAACACCTATATAACCCACACTTCTGCAGCCTCACGCTTGCAGGCCAATCACTGAATGGGTAGTGTTCCAGCCTTCAGCCGCTAGAGGTTTCACTGCAGCTGTTTATTTAGGTGTACAGCATTAATGCTTGTTTGCTAGCAACCACTATAGTCATTAAACAAGATAACGTCGGTTTAGTTTTCTATTTCTGCGCTAGCGTTTTGTACTATGATCGCTTTTTAATTTTTCTTACTGGCCTATTTTGAACGCAAACTTAACCAGCGCGCCTTTAGCACCCGGCGCTCTTCTAGACACCCAAGTCTATTTAGAGACGCCTGAAGGCATTGACCTCCCCCTACGTCCTGCTGGATTACCGGTGCGCTTTTTGGCGTTTGCCATTGATGCTTTAATTCGCAGTGTGATTCTTATTTTAACCGGCATCGCCTGGTTGTATATGGGTAAGCTGGGCGCTGGGCTCGCATCGATTAGCACCTTTTTATTGCTATGGTGGTACATGGTGTTTTTTGAGGTGCTTAATCAAGGCCGCTCACCTGGTAAACAACTGCTGGGTTTGCAGGTCATTCACAGTGACGGCACACCAGTTGGCTGGCCAGCCTCGCTGACCCGCAATCTGCTGCGTTTTGTAGACTTATTACCGTTCGCCTATTGCCTGGGCATCCTCAGCATGATCAACAGTTCGCGCTTCCAGCGTTTAGGCGATTTAGCCGCTGGCACTTTAGTGGTGTATCAAGCTCAGGCACCGCAGCGCGGCGCACTCCCAGAAGTGCCAGCCCGCCCTGCATCCGTGCTATTAACCCTTGATGAGCAACGCGCGCTACTCGACTTTGCCGAGCGCCACCAGCAACTTTCCAGCCAGCGTCAAGAAGAACTGGCCACAATTATTGCACCGACTTTACATATTGCGCCAAGCCAAGCAGTGCCGGGTGTGCACGCGATAGCGCGGTCAATTTTGGGACAAGTATGAAGCAAACGGACTTTGAACAACTGCACCAAGGCAAATGGCAAGCTTTCGCTGAGAACGTGCAAGCACTGCGTAAGGGTCAGCCGCAGCTACAAGCGGTGCAACATTTTGCTCAAGACTATCGCGGGATTTGTCAGCACTTAGCTCTAGCTAAGCAGCGCGGTTACAGCTACCCGCTGATTGAGGAGCTGCAGCAACTGGCACTGCAAGGCCATCAACAGTTTTATCGTCACAAAAGCCCAGCATTACAACAATTAATCGGCTTTGTGGTGGTTGGTTTTCCCGCAACAGTCCGTGCGCAATGGCGCAGCGTGGCAGTGGCGAGCGCATTATTTTTTGGCAGCTTAACCTTAATGGCGCTGCTCACGGTGTGGTTTCCAGATTTGATTTACAGCCTGATGAGTGCCAATCAGGTTGCCAGCATGGAAAACATGTATGACCCAGCCAATCGCATCATTGGCCCAATGAGCGCACGTGATCATCAAGATGACTGGGTGATGTTTGGTTTTTATATTATGAATAATATCGGCATTGCCTTTCAAACCTTTGCCAGTGGCTTATTGTTTGGTCTCGGCAGTTTGTTTTTCCTGTTATTTAATGGCTTACATATTGGTGCGGTAGCTGGGCATTTAACTCGCATTGGTTACCACGAAACATTTTGGTCTTTTGTCATAGGTCACGGTGCCTTTGAGCTGACGGCCATTGTGCTGGCCGGTGCTGCGGGTTTAAAACTGGGCTCGGCGCTGATTGCACCTGGGCGCTTAACTCGCGCGAATGCTTTACGTGATGCAGCAAAGATCAGTATTCGCCTGCTCGGCGGCGCTATTATTTTCTTATTCATTGCAGCCTTTATTGAAGCCTACTGGTCATCCAGCAGCAGCTTATCAGTGACCACTAAAGTCACTGTCGGTGCTGCACTCTGGGCGCTGGTGTTGTTTTATTTAAGCTATTCAGGACGAGGTCGCTATGCACCTCAGTAAAGCTCAAGCAGTGCTGCGCCCGCGTAATACCTGGGAAGCAATGGATCTTGGCATCCTCTTGGCGCGCCGCCATGCAGGATTACTGATGGGCACTTGGGCACTTGTCACCCTACCCTTGTTTGCTCTACTCAGCCTGCTGCTTTGGCAGCACCCAACCGCAGTCGCTCTAATTATTTGGTGGTTAAAGCCTGCCTTTGAACGCTTACCTCTGCATATTTTATCGCGCGCGCTGTTTGCTGATACGCCTGGTGTCGTAGAAAGTTTAAAAGCTTTTCCCAAGCTACTTAAGCCACAGTTACTGGCCAGTTTGACGTGGCGGCGCTTGAGTTTAACCCGCAGCTTCAACATGCCTGTACAGCAACTCGAAGGTCTCGCCGGCAGTGCCCGCCAACAGCGCATGCTCACTCTTGGCAAACAATACACCAGTGCCCCCACTTGGCTTACGGTGATTGGTTTGCACATTGAAATGGCACTTTGGATCGGCATGCTGGCACTGCTCTATCTATTGATCCCAGCACAATTACAGACCGATTGGAGTTGGCAAAAACTGCTAGAAAGCACTCAGCATGATTGGCTCTGGGCTGAGCATTTAAGCAATACACTGTATGTACTCGCACTGGTGATTTGGGAGCCAATTTATGTTGCCTGCGGCTTTACCCTTTACCTTAATCGTCGCACCGAATTGGAAGCCTGGGATGTTGAGTTGGTCTTTCGTAATCTTGCACGACGTTTGCAGCGCGGCGCGGTTGTATTATTAGTACTCGGCTGCGTTCTACTGCCCATAGCAGAACCAGTATGGGCACAGCCCATTGCAGCCTATCCCTCCGAGCACAACGCTGATGAATTAGGACCAACAGATCCTCGACTGTTAAAACAAATGCTCAACAGTGAGCAAGCGCAGCAGAGTATTAGCCAACTTTTAGAGCAACCGCCCTTTAATAATCACAAGGTTATCCAAAACTGGCGCTTTGGTGAGCCGAGCGAGGCACAGCCTCAAAAAGAGCCATCGTTCAAGCTGCCTACTTGGTTAAAACGCCTACTGGAAGGTGCCTCTTTTATTGTGCAAATTCTGCTCTGGAGCGGCTTTATTTTAATCAGCGCTTATCTGCTCTGGCGCTACCGCGAATGGCTGCGCACTTTTAGTCAGAAACTGCTGCCCAATAGACAACGCCAGCGAGCACCGCTGCAAACCTTATTTGGCCTTGAAGTCAGTAGCGACAGTCTCGCTAAGGATTGGTTGGCGCAAGCAGAGAAACTCTGGACCAGCGACCCACGCGGGGCTTTAAGTTTACTGTATCGCGGCTTACTCAATCATCTGTTAGATAAGCACGGTTTACCTTTAACCGATGCTCATACTGAAGGTGAAGTATTGGTGATGGCCCGTCATCTTGCCCAACCGCTACAACTTTACAGCACACAACTGACCGTTCACTGGCAAAACCTCGCTTGGGGTCACCGCTTACCTGCGCACGCACAATTTATTGCCCTGTGTGAGCAATGGCAGCAGTTACAATCCCAGGAGAATGCAGATGATTAAAAGTATTCTGCAACGCTATCTACTGGTCATTATTACCGCTGTCGTGCTAATTGCGCTGGGTGTTTGGCTCAGTCAAAAAATCACTTTTTACGAGGAGCGTATTGATCTTGGCCCAAGCCCAGAAGCGCGCAGCAATCCTTATTTAGCCATGCAGTATTTTTTGCGCGAGCAAGGCATTAACGTCTCCAGCGCTGATAGTTTAGTGACTGTCATGAGCGCACCTGCCGAGCAGCGCACGCTAATTATCCTAAGCAATGATGCCAGTCTCATCGACAGTCAACAAACAGCGTTACTGAACTGGGTTGCACAAGGGGGGCACTTAGTCATTAGCGCTCAACACGAGAAAATCGAGCAAGATGCTGAGTCTTTGCTGATGACATTAGGTATTCAAAAATACCTCAGCAGTGACTTAGATGAGCAAGCAGTGGATGACGAACTGATTGAGGAAGACGACGATAGCCTTGCCATGCTCGAGCAAGAGGACAGCAGCGACACGGCATGCACCTTCGAGCCGCTCAGTTCACTCACGCGCCTGTATCTGGAAAACGAACAATCACCGGCTTATCTTGAACTGGACAACCGCTACCATTTATCCGATAGCGATAATCGCGCCCATGCTTGGGCCAACAGCGAAGCGGCCACCCACTTACTGCAACTCACCCACGGCCAAGGCCAAGGCCTAGTGACGGTACTGACTGATTTCCGTCTGTGGCAACAAAAGAACATTGATGCTTACGACAATGCTTGGCTGCTCTGGTATTTGAGTCAAGACAGCGAAGTGGCGCTATTTAACCCGCCTAAGCAGCAAGGTTTATTCGGCTTATTGTGGCAGTACTTTGCTATTGCCTGCGTACTCCTCATTGCTCTACTGCTACTCGGTGCTTGGGCTAGTGCTTTACGTTTTGGTCCGCAGCTAACCCCACACAATCATTCGCGACGCCAACTGACTGAGCACTTACACGCCGCCGCATTATTTAACCTGCGCTATAACGGCCAGCGCAGTCTACTGATTGGTTTACAGAAAGACATTCAACAACGTGCCCAGCAGCGCTATGCCAACTTTTCCCGTTTAGCGGTCAGTGAGCAATGGCAAGTTCTGCAGCAATTGAGCCGACAACCAATCTCATTGATTGCACAAAGCATGCGCCCGCCCTTAGCTAAAAAACTCTCTGCCCAGGCCTTTACCCAACAGGTCAAACGCCTGCAACAATTAAGGAACTCACTATGAGCCAAAGCCCTACTGATCTTGAATTGACGCTCGATGCTACAGCGCCAAGCTCTGCTGAAAACAGCGCAAAAACGCCGTCAAGCGACTCTAGCCAAGCAGCCGAGACTGCCAGCGCAGCGCCAGTCACAACCGATAAAGCCGAGCAGCAACGCATCCGCGCCAGCCGCTTACTTCGCGCTGTACGTGCTGAATTAGAAAAAGCTTTGATTGGCCAAAGTGCTGTGATTGAAGGCGTACTGTGCAGCTTAATTGCTTCCGGTCATGTGTTGATTGAGGGTGTACCTGGCTTAGGTAAAACCTTGCTGGTACGCGCCTTAGCGCAATGCTTTGCCGGACAATTTAACCGCATCCAATTCACCCCGGATTTGATGCCCAGCGATATCACCGGACACGCCATCTACGACCTACAAAGCGAACAATTTAAATTACGCAAGGGTCCTGCCTTTACTAACCTGCTGCTTGCCGATGAAATCAACCGTGCCCCAGCTAAAACCCAAGCCGCTTTACTGGAGGTCATGCAAGAACGCAGCATCACCCTCGAAGGCCGTTCATTAGAAGTGCCGCAACCCTTTATGGTGCTGGCGACGCAGAACCCGATTGAACAAGAAGGCACTTACCCGCTGCCTGAAGCCGAACTGGATCGCTTTATGGTCAAGTTGCACATGAGCTATCCAGAAGAATCACACGAACAACAGCTGGTACGTGAAGTGACGCGCTCTGCCCGTGCCGACATGCTCGACAGCACACCACTGCGTACGCTGTTGCATGCGCGTGATCTGCAGGCGATGCAAAAAATCGCCAGCGCTATTGCCGTGGATGACAGTGTGCTCAATTACGCCGTGCGCTTAGTGCGGATGACGCGGCAATGGCCAGGCTTAACCAGTGGCGCAGGCCCACGTGCTTCAATTGATTTAATCCGTTACGCCCGTGCTGCAGCGCTACTTAATGGCAATGCGTTTGTCACCCCTGATGACATCAAACGTAGCGCTCTGAACGTGCTACGTCATCGTGTGCATTTATCTGCAGAACTGGAAATTGAAGGCTTGCAGGTTGAGCAAGTTTTACAACAACTTCTTGATCAAGTACCTGTGCCACGCTTATGAGGATTACACCTTCAGTTTGGCTACTGCGCAGTGTCGGCAGCCTTTTGTTACTGGCAATCATCTCCGGCACAGCGCATGCCTTAGGTTGGTCTGTGCCAGCGCTGCTTGATAGCTTGCTGATCGCAGCCTCGTTGTGCTTACTGTTATTCGCCATCATTGATGCGTGGCGTGTGCAGCAACAGCCCTCTCCGCAGTTGCAGCGAGAAGTGCCAAGTGGTTTATCCTTACAGCACAGTTATAGCGTGACGTTGCGCTTTAGCCATAAAGGCTCAAGTGCACTGACCTTGAAGTATTTTGATCATATTCCCGACAGCTTTGCCTGCACGTCACTGCCCTACTCGGTGCGACTCAAAGCCAACTGCGTCAGTCAAACAGACTATACAATCAAGCCACTGCGCCGCGGTGCCTTTCAGATTCCGGGCTGCAGCATCAGATTGCCAAGCCCCATGCGGCTCTGGTCAGCGCAGCGTTTTTTAGCTCAACCTAGTCTTGTGCGGGTCTATCCAGACTTCACTCGAATTCAAAGTGGCCAATTACAAGCCACTGAACATTGGCTCAAACAACTGGGCGTGCAACAACAGCAACGCCGCGGCACGGGTATGGAGTTTCATCAGTTACGCGAGTTTCGCGAAGGCGATAATTTCAAACACATTGACTGGAAAGCCACTGCGCGTCAGCGCATCCCCATTGCGCGTGAGTTTCAAGACGAACGCGACCAGCAGATTATTTTTCTCCTCGATTGCGGGCGGCATATGCGCAGTCAAGACAGCGCGCTCAGTCACCTCGATCATGCCTTAAATGCTTGTTTATTACTGGCGCACACAGCGCTACGTCAAGGAGATGCAGTGGGCGTACAAACCTTTGCTGGGACTGAGCGGCATCTCAAACCCGGCAAAGGTCGCACACAGATGAGCGCCTTACTCAACACCCTTTACGATATTCATCCCAGCCAAAGCAGCGCCGACTACAGTGCAGCCGTTGAGCAATTGCTGCACAAACAAAAACGTCGAGCGCTGGTGATCGTCATCAGCAACATCGCCGATGAAGCCGACAGCGACTTACTGGTGGCAATGCAGCGTTTGAAAAAGAAACACCGTACCTTACTGGTCAGTTTACGTGAAGAAGTGTTAGATGATCTGCGCCAGCAACCCGCTGACAACTTGCAACAAGCACAACTCTACTGTGCTGGTATCGAATACCTCAATGCCCGCCAGCGCCATCAGCAAAAACTCTCCAGCCAAGGCATTCATTTACTCGATGCGCGCCCAAGTCAATTGACCGCACAACTGGTCAGTCATTATTTGGCGATTAAAAAAGCTGGCCAATACTAAAGGTTCAATGAGCAAGCCATTTCAAACCTTTAAAAGCCTCTAACATGCTAGCTAGACAGCATCAAAGGTGGCGCACAAAAGCCAAGAAAACTCGCTATACTTGATCTGAGACGTTTCTATAGGTCTGTAATTAGGCTAGTCTTAAACAATCTCAGCAGCCTTGAAATTGGCCGCTAAAAACTTGTTGTGCGCTTATCGATTAAGGAGCTTCGCCATGCAATTGAATCAGCTTTTAGTGGTTATTGATCCAACCTCTAAGGATTCACAACCATCACTGGAGCGCGCGGCGTGGGTCGCCAAGCGTTCTCAATCAGCCGTTGAATTGCTGATCTGCGAATACAATTCAGCCCTTGATGGTGGCTTCTTCTTTGATGGCCCAGCGCAGCAAAAAGCCCGTGAATCACTGCTCAATAATCTCAGTATCTGGCTGGATAAGTTAGCGCAACCACTGCGTGACGACGGCCTGACTGTTACCACTGAAGTGCGCTGGGGCAAGCCCTTGCACAGCATGGTGTTACAACGCATTGATGAGCTAAAACCTGATTTAGTCTTCCGTGATGCCACCACTCACAGCTTGCTGCAGCGCTTATTTTTCAATAACACCTCTTGGCAGCTGATTCGCCAATGCCCAGTACCCTTATGGTTAGTGCGCAAAGGTGAATGGAAAGCCGAACGTATTTGCGCCGCGCTTGACCCTGTGCACAGCGCCGACACTGAAGCGGTACTTGATCACTTATTAGTTGAGTCGACGGCGCATCTGGCAAAAACTTTAGGCATGCAAGCGGACTACATGCACAGTTATGCACCACTGCCACGCACCATGGTATTCGACTCAGAGCTGGTTGCCGCTTACGATCAATACGTTGAGCGCAGCGCCAAACAGCACCGTGATGCGTTTGAAAAACTGATGGTCAATTACCCCGTAGAAAAAGCCAACCGCCACTTGCTCGAAGGCTTCCCAGAAGAAAGCATTCCTGCTTTTGTTCAGGAGCGCGGCATCGATTTATTGGTGATGGGTGCGGTGTCCCGTGGCAACTTAGAAAATGCCTTAATCGGTAATACGGCTGAGCGTGTTCTCGAAGCGGTACAAACTGACTTACTTGTCATCAAACCGCCACGTCCCGCGCAGTAAGCTTTAAGCACTTGCTGCCTGAGTCGACAAAGGCAGCACGTTTTTACCAGCCTCCCAATTTGGCTCCCTGCACAGGAAATTCAAGCATGTCTTTGCGTCGTACTAAAATCGTTGCCACCATTGGTCCAGCCAGCAGCTCACCAGAAGTGCTTGAGCAGTTGATTCTGGCAGGCATGGATGTGGCTCGCTTAAACTTTTCTCACGGCAATGCTGATGAGCACCGCGCCCGCGCAGTACTGATTCGTGAAATCGCCGCGCGCCTCAATTGCCATGTTGCACTACTGGGCGACTTACAAGGGCCAAAAATCCGCATCGCCCGCTTTATTGACAAAAAAATTGAATTACAAGCTGGCGACCCATTTTGCTTCTCGATTACCCATCCTCGTGATGCCGGTAATCAGCAAGTGGTGTGCATTGATTACCCTGACTTGGTCACTGACTGCAGAGTTGGCGATGAACTGCTCTTAGATGACGGCCGCATCGTTATGCAAGTCGAGCGTGTTTCTGCGGATGCCTTGCATTGCCTGGTATTGGTCGGCGGTCCATTGTCAGATCACAAAGGCATTAACCGGCGTGGCGGCGGCTTAACCGCTCCAGCACTGACTGAAAAAGACAAGCAAGATATTCGTTTAGCCGCTGAGTTGGACCTGGATTATCTAGCCGTTTCTTTCCCACGGGATGCGGCCGATATGCATCTGGCTCGGCGTTTATGCCAAGAAGCGCAGTGCAACTCCTGGCTGGTGGCAAAAATTGAACGCGCTGAAGCGGTAATGAACGATGAAGCCCTCGATGGTTTGATCAGCGCCAGCGATGCAGTGATGGTCGCGCGTGGTGACTTAGCGGTAGAAATTGGTGATGCGGAACTGGTCGGTATTCAAAAGAAAATCATCGCTGCCGCACGCAAGCAAAATAAAGCGGTGATTACTGCAACGCAAATGATGGAATCCATGATCCACAGCCCCATGCCGACTCGCGCTGAAGTATCCGATGTAGCTAACGCCGCTTTGGACTACACCGATGCGGTGATGCTCTCGGCAGAAACGGCGGCGGGTGAATACCCCGTGCAAGCGGTCGCGGCGATGGCGCGGGTGTGCTTGGGTGCAGAAAAAAACCCCATTATGCGTCGCTCCGGTCACCGCATCGGCCAACAATTTGAGCGCTGGGATGAAAGTATCGCCTTAGCGGCGATGTACACCGCCAATCACTTCCCTGGGGTTAAGGCCATTATTGCCCTGACTGAAAGCGGTTACACGCCCTTAGTCATGTCGCGCATTCGCTCACCAATGCCTATCTACGCCTTTACCTCTTCACCACAAACTCAAGCGCGGGTGGCGCTGTTTCGCGGTGTCTACACCATACCTTTTGACCCGAGTGCAATTGCTAACAGCACCGTCAGTCAAGCAGCAGTGGAAGAGTTAGTGAAGCGCGGCATTGTTGAAACAGGTGACTGGGTCATCCTCACCAAAGGCGACAGTTACCACACCGTCGGCGGCACCAACACCATGAAACTGCTGCATGTCGGGCATATTTTGTCGTAATCGTTCGACAGATCGATCTGGCCTTTCTAAATTAAGCAACACAGGCTATTGCAAGCGCCTGTGTTGCTTTAATCCAATTTACTGAGCAATGCCAAGCGCCTGCAGCATCTGCTGCAACTCAACCGCGGGCTGATTAACCCGCACCTGTAGATCAGGGATTTCACGGCGTACTGGATAGTTTTTGCGCACTTGATCAAAGGCGGCACGACGCGTCAGTGCGTCACCCTGCAGACTTAAACGAAAGGCAGCATCATCACTGCGTGGATCATAGACCGCGCGGCAGATGACGCGCAGCGCCTCCTCAACTGGGGTATGCGCCGCAAGCTCCATGGCTAATAAGGTTTGTGCTGGAAACTCAATCGCAGCGCTATCGGCCAAGGCAAAGTGCTGGCAAAACGCTTGATAAATTTGACTAGTGCCACGAATTTTACCGTCAAGGCTGTAACCGGCAATGTGTGCGCTAGCAATATCACAACGCTGTGCCAATTCAGCATCCACCTGCGGCTCACCCTCCCAAACATCCAGTGCCACACGCACATCATGGCGTTGCGTTAAAAGCTGCTTTAACGCTTGATTATCCACCACACCGCCGCGACTGGCATTGATCAACCAACTGTCCTGCTGCAAGCTTTGCAACTGCTCAGCTCCCAGCAAATGAAAGGTTGGATGCTCGCCCTGTTTAGTTAACGGCGTATGCAGGCTGATCACATCACAGCGTTTCAGGACAGTAGCTAAATCAACATAATCGCCGCCTTCGGCCTGCTGCCTCGGCGGATCGCAGACTAAAACCTGCCAGCCCAAACCACGTAACACCTGCACCAAGCGCTGCCCCACCTGCCCTGCACCCACTACGCCGTAACAGCGCTTAGACAGATCGACGCCATCGCGCTCAGCCAGGGTCAGTAAAGCACCGAGCACATAATCCACTACACCACGAGCATTACAACCGGGTGCACTGGCCCAGCCAATCCCTTGCTCAGTCAAATACTGCAGATCCAAATGATCGGTACCAATGGTACAGGTGCCGACAAACTTAACCTGTGAGCCTGCCAGTAACGCTTGGTCGACTTGCGTGACCGAGCGCACCAACAATACCTCGGCATCGGCCAACACGGCACGGTCTAAACTGCGGCCGGCAACGCGGCGCAATTGCCCATGGCGCGCAAACACCTCAAGCATAGGAATGTTCTCATCAGCCAGTATCCGCACCTGTGAATCCTCTTTTGCGTTTTAGTCTTAAACTGTTCGGCAGCTGTCTAAGTTAATGATAGCTACCTAACGATCATCACAACAGCGTAAACTATACGCGCTGCCAGCGTGTTTAACACTACCGCCCAAGCATCACCTTGTACTTCACTCTGCCCAACACCTTCTGCTGTATAGGCTTTATTTCAGGCTGTTTTTATGTCTACTGTTTCTCGCTACCAACGTGTCACCATCGAATGGCGTGCCTTGCTCAAACTGGCGGTACCTATCATTATTGGTCAGCTAGCCAATACCGCAATGGGCTTTGTCGATACGGTAATGGCAGGCCGTGTCAGCCCCAATGATCTTGCTGCCGTCGCCTTAGGCAACTCGGTTTGGGTGCCTATTTTCCTGCTGATGAGCGGTATTTTAATCGCCACCACCGCTAAGGTATCGCATGCTTTCGGTCGCGGTGCTGAGTTGGAAACCGGTTATTTAGTCCGACAAGCTTTATGGCTGGGCTTTGCTCTGGGCTGCGGACTTGGCGTGCTGCTCTGGAATGCACAACCATTGATGGAGTTGATGGGTGTTGATCCGATTCTGATTACCCCGGCAATGGGCTACTTGCGCGCGGTGGCCTGTGGTTTTCCCGCTGTCGCTGTGTACTTAGTTTTTCGCTGTTATAGCGATGCCTTAGGTTTAACTCGTCCCAGTATGGTCATCGGTATTTTAGGACTGCTGTTAAACATTCCGCTCAACTATATTTTCATCAATGGCCACTTAGGCCTGCCAGCTATGGGTGGCGTCGGCTGTGGCTGGGCCACCGGACTGGTCATGGTGTTTATGATGATTGCCATGTTTGTCTGGGTACATTGGGCACCTCATTATAAATTCAGTCAGATTTTTGCGCGCTTCCAATGGCCAGAATGGTCTGCGCAAAAAAGCTTATTGGCACTGGGCTTACCTATTGGTATTTCAATTTTTGCCGAAGCCAGTTTATTTTCAGTGATCGCGCTGTTGATTGGTGGCTTAGGCGCCAATGTGGTCGCGGGCCACCAAATTGCGCTGAATTTTAGCTCCTTAGTCTTTATGATTCCCTACTCGCTGGCAATGGCGACCACCGTACGGGTTGGCCAAGCTCTGGGGGCTAACCGTCCACGCGATGCACGCTTTTCTGCCGGTGTAGCCATGGCAACGGGTTTGATCTGCGCCTGTGTATCAGCCAGCTACATGTTTTTATTGCGCGAACAGATTGCGCGAATTTACACCGCCGATGCAGCAGTGCTAGCCGTTGCCACCTCATTGATTATTTATTCCGCTATTTTCCAGTTCTCTGATGCCATTCAAGTGACAGCCGCCGGTGCCTTACGCGGTTATCAAGACACCCGCATCACCATGCTGATCACTTTGTTTTCCTACTGGGGCGTAGGCTTGCCGATCGGCTACTTACTGGGACTGTCGGATAAGTTCGGCGTAGCGCAAGGTCCTGCAGGCTTGTGGCAAGGTTTGATTGTCGGTCTCAGTTGCGCAGCGGTAATGCTGGGCATACGCTTGCATAAAATCGCGCGCAGACATAATTACGCTGCTGTCTAACTCACGCTCAACGGCGCCAAGCGAGATGAGTTAACTCAATTCACCCTGTATTGCTTCAAGCGCAAAACAGGGTAAAAAAAATCAATCTGCGCTGTAAAATATCTATTTCGCCAACCCTAAACTCTGTGCAAAATCGCGCAAAGCTATAGCGCATGCGGCTTTGCAAAAACAATCCACAAAGCCTGTGGATAACTCTGTGGGTAAGATGCTTATAAAGTCGTTTGGTAGCCACAATACGGGGCTTTGCTACAAACTGATGATTTTTTCACCAAAACTATAAAGCCTTTAAAATCAACAGCTTACAAAGTCAAGAAGTAAATAACCGACAGCTCATACAGCAAGTGGACGCATTTCACAAAACACTTGTATGAATGTGCACAACTTCTCAAACGACTATCAAACACCTAACAAATATCAAGAGCAAAAAGGCATATTTTTTCAATTATTTTGCGCAATCTTGGGTTGACAAATGCCAAGGCACTGGCCAACCCAGAGGATTGTATTTAACGAGCCTTCACTTGCAATACTTCAGGAGTGTCCGAGTAGGCTTGCCACTCAGGCCGGTACATCGACTCCACTTGCGCCGGCGGCACCACATAACGCCCAGGGGTCACCGCCCGTGCTAAATACAACAGATGCCTTACTTCGTGAGCTGGCACTGCTAGCGCAGCCACATAGCGGTCATCACGGTACTCTTGATGGACGATATCGGCATTTTGCATGGCTTCCTGCCATTCACGTAAAGCACTGCTGGCTTCAGTTAAACTGGCCGAACTTTGCGCAAGGTTTTGATTTTCAAGTTCTAAACCGGCAGGCAGTAAATCCACCACCAAGGCATCTGGCACAGTTTCTGTCGCACGCACGGCTAAGTGCACCACGACTAAATCACCACTGCGCAACTTATTCATATTTAACAGCTGGCCTTTAGTATCCAAGTACTGACGCTCAATACTTAATACACGACCACCGGCTGCCGGTGCTTGGCTTGGGTAACCACTGAGCTGTAAACGCTGGTACAGGTCCTTGCTGCTTGAGGTCGCAAGATTCAGGCCGGCACGCAATTGCTGCTCATCCAAGAGTTGCAGGCTGTGATCGGCCGACAATGAAATGCTTTGCGCAGCCGACTGCAACTCTGCTTGCCAGCTGCTATCAGTCGTGCGCAACTGCGCCCGCGCCGCCATAAACAGCGCATTGCGCTCTTGTGTCGATAACCATCTACGGGTGTCTAGGCTGTCTGCCAAAGCAAACATACGCTTAACCTGCTCAGACTCAGCTAAATCATACTCTTGCAGCAAGGCTAAGATTTGCGCCTGATCACGCAATTCACTGCCGTAATCCGCCATATACAGCTCATCGCTGCGCTGTACATTTAAACCTGCATGCAAGGCTTGCTCAGCTTTTGGCGCGTCGCCCATCCACTGTAACGCTAAGGCCAAATGCACTAAAGGCAAGCCCGAGCGCGCATCCTGACGACGCTCAAAGAGACTGCGCAAAGCACCCAAAGGCGCATTTTTGTCGCGCGCTAAAACAAAACCTGCATAGGCTTGTACAGCAAAACGGGTGCTTTCTGGCGCTTGCGTGTAATCACTGTCAATTAAGTAGCCTTCTTGCAGGTAACGTAGCAAACGCTCTTGTGCAGATTTTAGCGCAGCAGGTGGCACGGCAAAGCCTTGCTCGCGGGCACGTAATAAAAAGTCAGTGACATAAACTGTCGGCCAATACTGCTCGGAGCCTTCTGCATTCCACATTGCAAAACTGCCGTTGTAGCGCTGCATGGCCAATAAACGCTCAATGCCTAACTCAATTTGCTGACGGCGATGCTCTGGCGTATCGCTGCTAACCCGTACACCATCAAGTTGCGCATCATTGATGTACAAGGATGCCAGCAAGCCACTGGTGGTTTGCTCTGAACAGCCATAAGGATAGGCATCTAAGGCGCGCAGATGCTCAGCAATATTGAGCGGTGGACGGCTCGACACACTAAGCAGCGCTTGCAGACCACCGCGTTGATAGCCCGCTAAAGCTTCGGGCGGCAACTGCCACTCTTGCTCAGCGTTGATCACCGCTTGATAACTGCGATTTTGCGCAGGATAGGCTGGGCGTACACCAATGGTCCAACTGCGGGTTAACGGCGCTAAGGTTTCATCCGGCAACTGCATGCCATCCACCTGCAGGCGCAATTCACCAACGCCATAACCTGGTAAGGCACTGATCGGCAGATCAAGAATTTTGCGCTCTTTGGCCGCCAACTGCACTTTCAGCTTAGCGGCATCCTCACCGATGGTGAGCAAGCCACTACTATTGAGATGCACTGATACACTTTGCGCCTGATCCGTCAGGTTGTGTAAGTCCAATGCCACTTGACTGTGATCACCACCGGCTAAAAAGCGCGGCGCCGACAGCTCAGCCACCAAAGGTGCAGCCACCTCAATAGGTTGCTCAGCCATACCAAACTGATTATCTGTCCACGCTTGCGCGGTTAAACGTAAACGGCCATTAAAGTCGGGGATAGCCAAAGTGATTTCTGCTTCACCTTGCGCATCCAGGGTCACCGCCTGACTTTGTAGAGCGACAATATTTACATTGGTTTGTGGGCGCTTACCGCCAGCAGCTAAATCCGCATCACCACCAAACAGCATACGGGCTAAACGACCATTACCTGCTTCAATCAATTGCCCATACACATCAAACTGATCAACACTGTAGCCTTTGCGGGCAAAAAACTCGGCAAAAGGATCCGGCGCAGCAAAGTTGGTGATGTTTAGAATCCCCACATCCACCGCCGACAACAGCACCTGCACGGGTTGCCCAGCAGGTTGTCCATCAGCCGCTTGCGCTTTGAGTTTTACGGTCAAAGGTTGACCCGGACGCATCCGCTCTGGCGCTTGCAAGGTCAGCGCTAACTGCCGATCGGTACGCTGCAAAGGTAAATGCAGTAAACCCACGGCACGCTTGGGAGTAATTTGCGCTTGACGCTCACCTGGGCGTACCACCAATGCACTGATGTATAAATCATGGCGCAACCAATCATTAGCAATAGGGATATCAACCGTAGCGCCTTCTTTCGGCACATTCAGTGGCTGCCACCAGAGCGGTCCTGCGGCTGACTCAACCAATAAATAACCACTACCCGCCGCCGGAGCATTGATGGTAACGCGTGCTGTCTCGCCATTGGCGTAAGACGGTTTATCCAGCGCTAACTTGACCTGATCAGGACGCACAGCGCCACCTGAGGCATTATCTTGCTGCGCGTAACCGGCCCAAAAACCCAAGCTACTGACCATTTTAGTGCGCGGATCTTCTACCTCAACACGGTAAGGTCCCCACTGCACCGGGAAGCTCACTTTAGCGGTAGCGCCCGCTTCGATATTGATCGTTTGCTCACTGACTGTCAGCAGTTTTTTATTGTAGTTATTGCTCCAACCGCTACTATTAGAATAATTCCAATAGTAATCACGACGCTCGCGAATCAAGCGCACTTTCAGTTGCTGAGCAGCCAACTTGTCACCTTGTGGATTGGTCAGGACCAGTTCAAATTCTGGCTGACTCTCGGCATCCACTTCTTCACCTTGGAAAATGCCACGAATACCCGGCAACTCAGGCGCTGGCCACACCGCTTGGACAACACGGCGTGTGACTGGACGGCCGGCGGACTCCAAAATACTGGCCTGCACAATCAAATTCAGTGGTGACTTGCTCTCTGGCCATTGGCTGTCAATTTTGATCTGTGCGTGACCTTCTGCATCGAGGACCAGTTCATCCAAATCAATCTCTTGCTTGAGCGATTCATCATCGCTGACCACGCCAAACTGAAAGCCTGGCAAGCTGCTGACCGCTTCGCGCAAAGGCCGTACATACAGCTGGCCAGTGATGCGATTACCGGCGGCAGGTGCGCCATACAAATAACGACCCTCCACCGCCACTTGCAATGCAGCTTGCGGTTTAATCGGCGCAGGCTCGGCGTGTAATTCAAGGGCCAAACGCTCAGGCAAGAAGTCTTCGACTAAAATATCGTAGACCTGTTTAATACCACCGCCTAAGTCGAGCAATAACTGCCAACGACCCGTCGGCGCATTGGCACCAATCGGCAGCTGGTATTGATACAAACCTTTGTCATCCGCCTGCCACACAAACTCACGACTGATTTGTTGGTCAGGACGGCGCACTTCAACTTTAATCGGTTGCGCCGTGACCTGCTGGCCGTCGGCATCACGCAACAAACCATTGAGCAGAACAGTTTCACCGGGACGGTAGAGATCACGTGGACCAAAGACAAAAAACTGCAACGCCTGCCCGACAGGCCCGGCAATAGAAAACTCAGCCAAATCTAGACTGGCACTGTTTAAATGTAAAAAGCTGGTGTGCTGACCATGCTGAGCGAGCAAAAGATTAGCTTTATCGGTAATCGGCAACTGCGCATGGCCTTGCTTATCGGTTTTACCCGTGGCTAAGACTTGCCCTTTCTTATCTAAAACTTGCAGTTCAATGGCTTCCAAGGGCAAGCCATTGGAAAGGGCTTGCGCAAACACATCCAATTGCTGCTGAAAACGATGCGCAGACACGGCAATATCACTGACCGAAAACACTGTGGCCGGCTGTGAATAATTATAGCTACCGGCTTCGCGCATTACCGCAAGATAAACGCCCGCCTCGTTCAGCGCTTTAATCGGTTTAATCGGCAGCTGTAGCGTTTCACGGGTATTGAGCGCAGGCTTTAATTCAAAGCGCGCCGTGTGCGCAAGCTCTGCTAAGGTCAGTAATTCTTGCGCCTGCCACAACTCCAAGCTTTGATTGCGTCCCCATTGCGCTAAAAACTCAGGCAAGGCCGCGGGTTTAATGCGGAAAAACTCAACATCCACATGCTCAACATTGAGCGCCAGCACCGGCAAGCCTTGGCTGAACTCAGCCGGCAATAACGAGCCGCGACTGGCAAAGCCCACAGAAGGTTGCAAATCTCGGGTTTTAAGTTTGGCACTGAAATCTTGGCTTAGCTGGGTCTGGTTAAAGGCGAGCAAGCCCTTATCCACACTGATGATTAGGTTGCGCTGCGGTGGAATATGGCGCAAGCGTAACTCTAATAAGTCCTCATTCAATTCCCAAGCACCATCGAGCTTGCCACTTTTACTGTCAACAGCATGGATTTTTTGGGCAAAGTTTTGTCCTTCTTGCAGTGGCACAGAGAAGGTTAAGCTCAAGACGCTCGCACCGTTTTCTTCAAGCTCAGACACATCTAAAACCTGCAGGACTTGATCTTTATACTGCAGCGCTAAGACGGCGGGATCTTTCACTGCTGCGGGGATGGTAGTTTGAGCGCTGTTGGCGACTGGCGGCGCTGCTTGAGTGCTCTCCTGCTCACCTGAATCACAGGCTGCAAGCATTAAAATCATCAGCGTACCGAGAAGTCCATTGCGCCACATAAGCTGCTCCAACATAAGAAATAATAATCAGCCGCTACTATAAACGACAGCGCGCTGCAGCGCCCATGCATAGAGTCGACAAAGTGCAAAGAAATATTCACTGCAAAGCCAGTTATGCACAGAGCCTGTGGATAACTGTGTGCATAATATGTATACCAACCGCGCAGACAGCCTCCAGCCTAGCGTCTGCGGCGACTGGTTGTTTTTCATCCAAATAAAATTATTGTTTTAATTCAACAACTTACAATAAATCACTAACAGGAAGTTACGCCACACAATAAGCCTCTGCAGAAGCATTGAGCATTTGTAAATTGTGCACAAGTATTCACTGACCGGCGCAGGCAGTAAGTTCTTATTGAAAGACTGATAGAGCTTGCTAGAATGCGCCAATGATCTGACAAGGCATCCTATGAAACGATTTAATTTACGTCATGAAATTTTATTGCAACTGGTTGAGTCTGCCCAGGATGGCATAGTGGTGGCTGAAAAAGAGGGTGATGACACCATTTTGGTATACGTCAATCCGGCTTTTGAACGCCTAACCGGCTACAGCGCTGACGAGATTTTATATCAGGATTGTCGTTTCCTGCAGGGTGCAGATACTGATATAACCTCAGTCAAAGTCATTCGCCAAGCCATTGACGATCAAAGCCCGGTGCGCACAGTACTAAAAAACTACCGCAAAGACGGTTCTGCATTTTGGAACGAGCTCAGCGTGACGCCTTTTTATGACGAACTCGATCAGATTACCTATTACATCGGTATTCAAAAAGATGTCACAGCTCATGTTGAGCTGGCATTAGAGTTGGAAGCGGCTCGCGAAACGATTCAGCAATTACACAAACAACTCGGCAAACCTTTATAAGCTCAGTGGGGCAAACCACTGTGACCAAGCTCGCAGCTCACAATTGACACTGGCGGGCTGCATCTCTGCTAGTTGTTCACTACCGAACAGCCAAGTGCGCATTGAGGCGTACTTGGCAAAGCTCGCGCGCCATAGGTCTGTCGCCGAGGCATCCTTATCAACAAAGATCACCGCCTGTATCGACAAGGGTTTGGCTGCTGTAAGCACCTGCTCTAAGGATGCCCCTTCTTCTATTGCCAGCGCTTGATAGCCTTGTTCAAAACAAAACAAGGTCACCAGAGCCGCAAGATAAGCAGGCGTACTCAGCGCTTTATAAATCACTACGCGCTTGCTTGGCAGCAACGGCTGTGTGTACAAACTGTGTAAACGCACCTGTATGCGTCGTAGCACACTGCTACGCCAAAATACTAAGGATACGGCACTGTTATCTTGTTGCTGCAGATGCGCGTCAACTTCAGCCAATAAGATCCGTAGTGGATTAAGACTGTAGTCAGCAAAAACCCGGTCCAATAAGCGCTCCAGCGCTTGCACCTGTAGCTGACCCGCTGCCTGAACAATTTTCTCTAACAGCGCATGGCTTTTGTCAGAACTCGGGGTTACTGCAGATGTGTGTGTTTGACGCGGCGACGCTTCACTGATCACGGCTTGAATACGACTAATCGGAATACCTTCTTCCATCAGGCGCAATGTTTCATGCAAAAAATCAATGTGTTCCTGAGTATACAAGCGATGCCCGGACTCAGTGCGCACCGGTTCAATCAGGTTATAGCGACGCTCCCAAGCACGCAGGGTAATAGGGTTCACCCCGGTCAAGCGCGCCACTTCGCGGATCGGGTACAGTGCGTTTTGGTCGATTGCATCGCTCATGGGGCATCACACTCAGTAAATTCTAAATAATAAAACATGTACACAACTTATGCAGCAGGCGGCGATTGTACCGATCCGTACTCAGCTTGGCGACGACTGCGTCAACTAAGGCTTGAGTCCACTAAGCAAGTCACGTTTAAGCCCTTCTGCTAACGGCCGCTCGCCCAGCCAGATCCCGAAATACAGCGCTTTAAAACCCGGCGTCGTAATCTGCACCAAGGTCTTACCATTGAGTAACAAGCGCGTACCTTGCTCAGGCTGATACTCTAAATGGTAGCAATCACCTTGCTTAACTGGTTGGTAGGCAGCGTGTAAGCGTTGCACTGCTTGCTCTAACTCAACCGATACAACCTGCGGTAAACCCTGTTCGGCACCTTCAATAAAGTTTTCCACCGTCAGTGCACGGGCATAGCACAGTTCAAGACGCGCGGGCGTGTTGTCGGCCAAAACCTGCTGTGCCGTTAAATCCGCTTCAGTAAAAAAAGCCGCATCATAGATTTTAAGCAACCCCCAACGCGCAGTGCCTTCACCCACTTGGGTTAAGTTAGCGTGAACAACAGTGCTCAGCGCTAACAGGATAAAGCCGCAGAGAATTTTCATGGCTGTGCCTTACTAAAGAACAAGGTCACCTCGCCGACATTAAAGCCCCACTTACTGACTTGGGCACGATTGAGCATGACGCCATCGGACTGTAAGAACATCCAATCATCAAATTTCACCTGGATACTGCTGTTTTTGTAAGGCAAGTCCAAGGTGTAGCGCCAGCTGAACACTGAGCCTGCGCTATGCCCTACTGCTTCACCAATAACATCACCGGCAGTGCCGCTATACAGGTTGTCGCCAAGGCGTTTAATCAGCCAAACGCGCTGTTCTTTTTCACCATCGTCATAGACAAAGCGCTCATCCAAAGTCAGCACATCATCATTCAACGTGCCGGTGATCGCAACTTTAAAGCGGCGCTTGACCACGCCAGAACGGTCTTGAAATTGACCATAGGCTTGGGTCTGACCTGCAAAATAAGTAAACAAATCGAGCTGGGGCTGGGTGTGCGCATAGTCTTGCACTTTAGGCACGCTGCAACCGTTAAGCAGTAATAACGCTGCGAACGCGAATAAATAATGACGAATATTCATAGCTTATGCTCCAAAGTCAGTTGCACGACATCGGTGGATTGGCTTTCAAAGCCCACGCGACAATAATCTAAGTAGTAGCGCCAGATCCGCTGAAAACGCTGGTCATACCCCATCTTTAATAACTCTTCACTGTGTGCAGAAAAATCCTGGTACCAGAGCTTTAAAGTGCGCGCGTAATCTTGGCCGAACGACAACTGGTTACTGATGGTGAAACCATGCTCTTGCGCCAATTCTTGCAATTGCTGCTTAGAGGGTAATAGGCCACCGGGGAAAATAAACATCTGGATAAAGTCGACATCATTTTGATAACGCTCGGCACGCGCATCTTCAATGGTGATGATTTGCAGTACCGCTTTGCCGCCTTGTTTCAGTAAACGTTTGAGCTGGGTGAAGTAGTCATGCCAATATTCTTTACCGACCGCTTCAAACATCTCAATACTGACAATATGATCAAACTGACCTTGCTGATGACGGTAATCCATTAACTGTAACTGCGCCTGCTCTGCTAAACCTTGGCGCTGCATACGCTGCTGGGCAAACTCCAGCTGCTCAGTCGACAAGGTAATACCCGTCACTGGATTGCCTTGCTGTGCCGCTCGCTCGGCAAAACCACCCCAACCGCAGCCGATTTCCAGAATATGTTGCCCTTCCTGCACATCCAGCTCATTGAGAATACGCTGATATTTATTGACCTGAGCCTGCGCCATTCTCTGCTCAGGCTGAGTAAACAAGGCACTGGAGTAACTCATGGTTTCATCCAGCCATAACTGATAGAAGTCATTACCTAAGTCATAGTGTGCACTGATGTTTTCGCGACTGTTTTCAATCGAATTATGATTGCTGCGATGGCGCTTTAAAAAGCGCTGATAAAACCAATTAAAGCCTAAACGCGTCTCACTGAGTGCTTGTTCATTGGCTGCGCCAAGCGTTAGCAAGGTATGCAAACATGGGCTATCAATCAATTGGTCGGCATAGGCTTTGGCAAAACCCAGTTCACCTTGGCTGCTAAACAGCCAAATAAACTTTAGCGGCTGATGAATGATTAACTCAGCATGCACACCTGCCTCAGTACCACTAAAGCGACGCTGCTGATCACCAATACTGACCGTTAATGAGCCATGCTGCAGACGATCGAAAGGTAAGTGCTTGAGTAACCAAGCCGCCAATTTTGGTGCGCAGAATGAGCCGAAAAAACGGCTTTGTGTGCGGGTTAACATAATGTCATCTCCGAATGGCTGTATTGCACAGCTTCTAAATGCTTTGGGGTGCGGTGAAACTTACCGCCTTTAATAACGATTTTTAACGCCCACCAATGAATCAAGGCGATCACTTTAAGCATGCTTAAGGGGGCAAACCCCACTTGTTTAATTAACTGGCGATCAGTCAAATCCAAGACACGCCCCGCTTCACTGGCACTAAAAAACTCAACACCATCACGGGTTTCACGAATACTGGTAAAGACCTTGTCGGCAGGCGCGCCAAAGCGAAAATGGTAGCGGGCATCCATGTCAATAAAGGGCGAGACATGGAAGACTTTCTGCGCCTGCGCCTGAATACTCTTTGCAGTACTGCCCGCCAGCTTGAGCACATAGTGATGCCACTGGCCGAAGGTATTGCTGACCTCGCCGATAATGGCCAACAACTGATTATTGGCATCGTAGGCATACCACATCGACAGCGGATTAAAGCTGTAGCCAAGCACCCGCGGATAACAGATCAACTCTGCCCGCGCAGGACGCTCGATGCCATACTGCGCTAGAAAACCATCCAGCCATTGCCGCCACGGTGTGCCATCACGCGCGCCGTGGTCTTTGTAATTGAGGCTGACTAAATTAAAACGATTAAGACTCAACCAACGCAGTTTTTGGCTTTCTTGGGCAATCTCATCCAAATCTACCTTGAGACTGAAAGTGCGATAGGCAAAGCGATACTCCACAGGCTGCTTGCGCGCATGAGCGACTTGACCAACATACAACTGCGAAGTCATGAGGCCTCCCAGGGCAAATGTATTTGCCACAGTCTGGCTACGCGCACAGCACTGGCTAAACCGTCTTCATGAAAGCCGTAGCCGCCGTACGCGCCAGCAAACCAACAGTTCTTTAAGCCTTGAATACGCGGCAATTGCGCTTGCGCTTGGATCGCTTGCGGATCAAAGACTGGATGTTGATAATCAATTTTCTTCAACACCAAATCAGCACGCGGTTCAATCACTGGGTTTAAAGTGACAAAGATATTCTCTGCAGTATTAAGCGGTTGCAGTGCATTCATCCAATAAGTCACCGCGACCGCGCGCTGTGCTTGATAATTTTCACCGCTGGAATAATTCCACGCCGCCCAAGCCAATTTTTTCTTGGGCATTTGCGCAGGATCGGTATGCAACCAAGCGCAATTATGTTGGTAGGTAAAGTTCTGCAACAAAGCGAATGTTGGATCATTGAGCAAGGCATAGGCTTCATCCGCATGACAGGCAAAGATCACATGGTCAAAGACATAGCTTTGGCCATCACTGCTGCGCAACGACACTGTGTGCCCTGCTCTTTCACCGAGCGCCACCTCAGTCACCCCATGCTGATAAACAGCAAAGCGGTTCAGGGCAACGATTTTTTCTAAATAGGTACGCGCACCATTGATCACGGTACGCCACTGCGGCCGATCGTTAATATTTAACAGACCATGATTGGCAAAAAACTGCAGAAAACTCTGCGCCGGAAACTGCAGCATGGTTTCGGTTGGGCAGGACCAAATGGCTGCCGCCATCGGTAATAAATAATCCTGCTGCATGCTCTGACCAAAACCGTTTTCAGTCAAATAATCACCGAGAGTAAAATGTTTAGGTAAGCCATGTACAAGATCAGTTTTAGCCAGCTTATTAAAACGCAAAATATCCGCAATCATCCGCCAGTAGCGAGGCGAAAAAAGGTTCTTGCGCTGAGCAAATAAGGTATTGAGGTTATTACCGGCGTACTCCAAGCGGCCCTGGTCAATCGATACGGCAAAACTCATGTCCGTTGGGTGGGTGGCGACATCTAAGTGAGCAAACATCGCTTTAAGCAAAGGGTAGTTGGGCTCGTTATAGACAATAAAGCCTGTATCCACTGGGGTTTGCTCGCCATTGTCCAAGGTCACATCCAAGGTATTGGTATGCCCACCCAGCGTTGAGTTTTTCTCAAATAGAGTGACCTCGTGTTTTTGGCTAAGAAACCATGCACTGCTGATGCCGCTGATGCCGCTGCCAATCACTGCCACTTTGTATTTTTTATCTGAGTCGAACATTTTCCTGACACCTTGTGCAAATTTGCTATATATTAGTTATACACAACCTATACGCACTTGTACAAGGTACCGCATGAAAAATAATATTGCGCAACAACGCATCTGGATCGTCGGCGCCTCCCAAGGCATTGGCTTGGAACTGGTGAAAATATGGTTAAAGCAAGGTCATCAGGTGTTGGCTTCAGCTCGACAGGCTCAGCAATCATCTGCTCTAACCGAGTTAAAACAGCAATATGGCGAGCAGTTACAATGCTTAAATGTTGATGTCAGCGATGCGCAAGATTGTGCTATTCAAGCGCAACGGGCTTGGGCAGCGTTCACTGGTTTAGACATGTGGTTTTACAATGTCGGCGCTTATCAGCCCATGACCTCTGAGGAATGGGATTGGTCAGCTTTTGTGCAGATGAATCAAAGCAATTATTTAGGCGCAGTGGCGTTAATGTTGCCTTTGCAAAAACTATTTAAAGCACAAGGTCATGGCCGTTGGATCTGGAATGCCAGCCTCGCGGCATATTTCGGTCTGCCCTACGGTGGCGGCTATTCAGCGCCGAAAGCCGCTCTAGTGAATCTAGCTGAGGCTTTGCAGCCTGAACTTGCCGTGCAGAACATCGACTTACAAATTATCAATCACGGCTTTGTCCGCACCCGCTTAACCGAGAAAAATGAATTTGCTATGCCCGGTCTATTAGAGCCCATCGAGGCTGCACAACAGATCGCTCATGCCTTAGATCGCAGCACAGCGTTTGAAATACGCTTTCCATGGCGTTTACGCATAGTACTGAGTCTATTCAAATGGATGCCCTACTCGTGGTCATTGGCACTGACCCGAAAAATGTTAAGGAGTTAAATAATGCTGATCACTGATAAGGTTTTAGAAAACTACAAGCAACTGTTTGAAAATCTTAGCCAGCAATCCGTAGAGGAGGAGTTTTTGCAGGTGTTTAGTAGCGATGTGTACTTTAAAGACCCCTTTAACGCCGTGCATGGTTTGGCCAAAATGCAAACTATTTTCCGTCACATGTTCAGCACGCTACACGAACCAAAGTTTCGTATTTTAGACCTTGCCAGCAGCCACAACAGGGGCTTTTTGGAGTGGCAGTTTACCTTTAAGCTCAAAGCCAATGCCGAGCAGCAACTGATTAAAGGGGTCAGCAAAATTGCAATCAATGAGCAGGGAAAAGTCTGTAGCCACATTGATTACTGGGATACCGGTGAATACGTCTATCTTAAAGTCCCTTTGCTGAAAAGCATCATTGCTCTGATTAATAAGCGTTTGAGCAGCTCATGAACAGCCGCTCAGCTTTTAGCCAGCCACTGATTTACGGATTTGCATCTTGGCCGCTGGCGATGCTGGGTATTCCTTTGTATGTGTATTTGCCGAGCTATTACCATCAGTTGGGTCTTGAACTGGCAGTGATTGGCAGCATGCTGCTGTTGGCGCGGATCAGCGATGTAATCTCGGATCCCTTAGTGGGCTTGCTCTGTGATCAGAGCACACAGCGCGGCCGTTACGGCCTGATGATTCTGGGCTGGGCGCTGTTGTTAATTGGTTTATGGCAATTGTTGCTGCCTGTGCAAGTCAGCACTGTACGCCTGTTAATCTGGGCGATGTGGGTGTATCTGGCCTGGACCTTAATCATGATCCCCTATCAAGCTTTAAGTGCCGAAGTCAGTCAGCACGCCCATGTAAAAACCTACTACACCGCCAGTCGCGAAGGCTTTGCTGTAATTGGAGTGATCACGGTATTAGTGCTGCCTTTTGCTCTGGATGACAGCCAAGATTATCAGCAACTGTTTCGCCTGCTGTACCCGTTGGTCAGCATCAGTCTAACCTTAGCTTTAGCGGTATTGTTCTGGCGCTTACGGCTGCTACAGCCCACTATGCAGACTGATAAAAAACCCATACTCAACCTGCAAGCGTGGCGTTTGGCTTGGAGAGATCAGCGCAGTCGCAGACTATTGCCGGCATACTTTCTTAATAGTTTAGCCAACGCCTTGCCGGCGACATTATTTTTATTTTTTGTCGAGCATTACTTACAGCTCAACCAATACATGGGCGTATTGCTGCTGGGCTTTTTCCTCAGTGGCATCTTGGCCCTACCGCTGTGGGTGCGTTTAGCCAAAAGGTTCGGCAAATACAGCGCTTGGCGCATCTCAATGCTCAGCGCTTGCCTAAGCTTTATTTGGGTCTTTAGCTTAGCGCCTAGCAGTCTCTGGGGCTTTGCTCTGATCTGTTTATTCTCAGGTTTAAGTGTCGCTGCCGACGTGGCACTGCCCGCCTCAATTCAAGCCGATATTGCTCAAGACTTAAGCAGCAAAAACGGCAACATGAGCGGTGTGCTGTTTGCCGTGTGGGGTATGCTAACTAAGTTGGCTTTAGCTTTAGCGGTGGGTCTAGCGTTGCCGGCACTGGGCTGGCTCGGCTGGGAACAACAGAGTCCGGCGAGCTTACAGGGCTTGCTCTGGCTGTACGCTGGTGCGCCGGTAGCACTTAAGCTGGTTGCGCTGTATTGGCTACGCCGCGCAGATACGCTGGCAGATTAATGAATCTCACAACTGCTGGAGTTGCGACGTCGCCATTTCGCCCAAAGGTTATAGGTAAAGTTACCGATCTGGCTTATTCCCGGCAGGCTGAGCAAGGCTACAGTTTTTCGCAGACCCGCGGCATGCCAGTACGCCATAGTCGCGTTGAAACCAATGTGCATGGTCTGCCCATCAAAGTAATGAATACGGGTGAGCATGTCTTCAAGGCTGTAACCCTGCGGCAGCTGAAAATCTTGCGCACTGATATCAACTAACTGCACCTGTGGTTCTAAGCGAGAGCGCAGATGCTCGATCTCTTTGCGGCAAAGTCCGCATGACGCATCGTAGTAAAGTTGAGCGCTGCGAGTTGCCATACCGGCTCCTTAAACACATACGTATAAGACACCAGCATAGTATCCGTCTAATGTTTGTATAAGAAAAGCCCCATATCAAGCTATCAGCCGATATTACGCACCTGCCGTATCACCTTTACACCCACAAGGTATGGCATGCGTATATCGTCCTTGCTACTTTGCTTTGCTAAATCCTATAAATAAGTCTGTGCATGCCGTACTTCGGGGTAAGTGTTAATCCGTCGATGAACCCATCCAGGGTTCAACTCCGGCGCTCGTCATCCTTGACTCGCTCACCACACCCACCCCAAAGCACTCGTTGATCATTTGCAGGGTTTGCGCTACTGCAGTTCCAATCAGCTGTGCAGATTTTCAATTACTGCAGACCAACAGAACTTAATAAAACCCCACAAAATGATGGTTTAAAAGAGCCCTACTACACACCCGCACACAACATCACTCATCAATGAGTATCTTGTTGGTGTCGCGATCAGCGGAGCCAGGGATGGCGTAGCCCCGAATCGGGTCAGGATGACCCGTTGAGGGAACAGCGATACCAACAAGATACGGCATGCGCATATCATCCTTGCTACTTTGCTTTGCTAAAGCCTATAAACAAGTTTGTGCATGCCGTACTTCGGGGCAAGTGTTAACCCGTCGATGAACCCATCCAGGGTTCAACTCCGGCGCTCGTCATCCTTGACTCGCTCACCACACCCACCCCGAAGTACTCGTTGATCATTTACAGAGTTTGCACCAGTGCAGTTCCAATCAACTGTGCAGATTTTCACGTACTGCAGACCAACAGAACATAACAAAACAGGCGCAGTCTCGGAAAAAATCTGCGCCTGTTGGTGGTTCAGTAAATGATGCTTACCACATTAAATCGTCAGGAATCTGATAGGCCGCATAAGGATCATCATCGCTGGCGGCTTCGCTAACCACATTAAGCAAAACGATACGCTGCGCATCACGTTCTTGAATTTTCAGCGCGGCTTCGCGGGGAATAATTTCGTAGCCACCGCCGTGCTTGACAATGGCTAAACTGCCGCTGCTGAGCTTATTGCGCACCATATCATTGACCGCAATGCGCTTCACTTTTTTATGATCAACAAAGTTGTAATAGTCTTCGCTGTTGAGTTTCGGCAAACGTGCATTTTCAATCAACTGGCGAATTTGTGCTATTTGCGCTTTACGTTCAACTTTTTCTTGCTGTTCACGATTGAGCGCTTGGTCGCGCTGCTGCTTCTCAGCCATGGCTTTGAGCGCTGCTTGACGTTGCGTTTCATCGACTTCAACCGCGCCTTTCTTCTCAAGGCGATGCTGTCTTTTTTGATCTTTAGTGGCTTGCTTAACTTGTTTCTCGTTGACCAGCCCCGCTTTAAGCATCTGATCGCGTAAAGATAAACTCATGAGATTCTAAACCTGTCTTCTATCATTTAAAAAACACAACACTCCAAACCGAGCGTTTATTTTGCTGGGCCTAACGTCTGTTTAGCTAAGTTCCACATGGCGTCTAACTGCCCCTCTGTGCAGTCACTCAGGGCAACACCTTGCTGCCGAGCCTGCTGCTCAACAGCCTGTAAACGTTCGGAAAACTTAATATTGGCGGCACGCAGTGCAGTTTCTGGATTCACTTTAAGGTGCCGTGCGATATTTACCGTAGCAAATAACAAGTCACCCAATTCCTCGCTGATTGCAGCCTGATCACCGCTGGCCAAGGCTTCGCGTACTTCTTGCAACTCTTCATCCACTTTAGCCAATACTGGCGGCAAACTGCTCCAATCAAAACCAACACTGGAGGCACGTTTTTGAATCTTTAATGCTCGGCTCAGCGCTGGCATATTCAAGGGAATATCCGCCAAAACACTGACCGCTTGCTCAGACTCTGCCTGCTCGGCACGTTCTTGCTGTTTGATTTCTTCCCAGCGCTGCTTAACCTGCTCGCTGTTTACCGCTGATGTTTGCGTTGCCGCATATAACTGGCCATCAGCAAAGACATGCGGATGACGACGCACCAGCTTCTCAGTAATGCTGTGCACCACGGTAGAAAAATCAAACATCTGCAGCTCTTGACCGAGCTGACTGTAATACACCACCTGAAACAGCAAATCACCCAACTCACTGGGCAGATGAGCAAAATCCTCACGCTCAATAGCATCGGCAACTTCGTATGCTTCTTCCAGCGTGTGCGGGACAATACTGGCAAAATCCTGTTGCAGATCCCACGGACAGCCGCTCTCAGGATCGCGTAAACGCGCCATCAAATAGAGTAAATCAGACAACTGATAGCGATTGGCAGCACTCATTCTTCCGCCTCCGCATTTGCTTCTAGCTCTTGAAACTGAGTGGCATGCAAACGACTGTAATAGCCATTTTGCGCCAGCAACTCTTGGTGATTGCCGCGCTCAACAATGCGTCCCTGATCCATCACTAAAATCAGATCAGCTTTTTCAATAGTGGATAAGCGGTGTGCAATCACTAAAGTGGTGCGCCCTTGCACAGCATGGTCTAACGCCGCCTGAATATGACGCTCAGACTCAGTATCTAAAGCAGAAGTTGCTTCGTCGAGAATCAATAATGGCGCGTTTTTCAATAAAGCTCGGGCAATCGCCAGACGCTGACGCTGTCCGCCAGACAACAGCACACCGTTTTCGCCAACAATGGTGTCATAGCCTTGCGGCATGCGCTCAATAAATTCTGCTGCATAGGCGGCTTCCGAGGCGGCTTTAATCTCTTCAATCGAGGCATCGGCAAGATCACCATAAGCAATATTTTTCGCCACTGTGTCATTAAATAAGGACACCTGCTGAGTCACCAAAGCCATGTGTCGGCGTAAATTAGCTAAGGTAAAGTCTTGTACTTCAGTGCCATCAAGCAAAATCTTGCCGTGCTGATGCTCATAAAAACGTGGAATTAAATTTGCCAAAGTTGATTTACCACTACCCGAACGCCCAACCAAAGCGACCATTTGACCTTTTTCAGCGGTAAAACTGATGTTCTCTAGCACGGGGTTTTCGGTATTGGGATAGGTAAAGGTCAAATCACGCACTTCTAATTGACCACTAACCTGCGCCAACTCTACCGTTCCTGAATCATTTTCTGGCACTTCGTCCAACTGCTCAAAAATACTTTCCGCACCGGCAACACCCTTCTGAATGGTCGAACTGACCTCTGAAAGCTGTCGAATCGGCTTAGGCAGCAAACCTGCCATAATAATATAGGCCACCAAATCGCCAGGTGAGGAGTCGCCACGTAACAACAATACTAAAAACAACAACACCGCCATCGCAGAATAAATCACCAACTGCAAGGAAGGTGTGTATACCGCGTTGGTTTTGATCATGCGCAGTTGTTTATCGGTATTACTGACACTGGATTCTAAAAAGCGCGCGCGCTCATAAGGCTCGCCACCGAAACTGCGCACCACACGATAGTTTTGAATGGTCTCCGAAGCGACATGGGTGACATCGCCCATTGCTACTTGGATTTTCTTACTTTGCTTGCGAAATTTCTTACTGGTACTACTGACCATCAATGCAATAATCGGCAAGATAGCCACCATCACTAAGGTCAACTTCCAGTTCATCCACAGCAAGGTGCCAAACAAAAACACCACGGTCATGCCTTCGCGCACTATTACTTTTACTGCGTCAGTGGCAGCACCAGTCACCATAGTGACGTTGTAGGTAATACGAGAGATTAAATGTCCAGAGTTGTGATTATCAAAATAACGATTAGGCAAAGTCAGCAAGTTATTAAACAACTGCACACGCAGATCATGCACCAAGCCTAAAGATACTTTGGCTAGATAAAAATTACCCAAAAACGAGCCGACCCCCTGCCAAACTGCAATGATCACAATTAACAAGGGTACGGCTTGTAATAAACGCAGGTCAGCCAACCAAGGTATCTCAGGGAACAGTGCTGCATCTGGATTAGCCAAGCCATCAACAAAATACTTCATAATATAGGCTTGCATCGGCGAAGCAGTGGCGAAAATCAGAAAACCAACAATACTGATAATAAACATGCCGATATAAGGTTTAATGTAGCCCAATAGGCGGAAGTAAATTTGGACCCCAGTGAGGCTAGGTTTCTCTTGCTGTTCTTTGCTCATTAACTTCAAATCTCAATGTTGGTCTGGCAATATTAACACGCACGCATTTATTTCAGCGGCTGCCAACCCAATGCTTCTTTTAGGAAAGGAATCGTCAGCTTACGCTGCGCTTGTAAAGAGGCTCGGTCCAACTGCTCGAGAGTATCAAACAGTACAGTCATACTGCGTTCGGAACGAGATAAAATGAAACGTCCGACATCATCGGGTAGCTGCAAACCACGGCGTGAAGCGCGCAGCTGCAAGGCACGCAACTTATCATCATCACTGAGCTCATGCAGCTGAAACACCAACGCCAAGCTTAAACGTGATTGTAAGTCAGGCAGTTTAATCGGCAACTCACGCGGCGCGGCATCAGCGGTAATCAGCAATTGTTTACCAGCATCACGCAAACGATTAAAAGCATGAAACAAAGCTTCTTCCCAATGCGCCTGCCCCGTGACTGCTTGAATATCATCGAGACACAGCAAGTCGCACTCTTCGACATTATCCAGTACGTTTGGGTCATATTCGCCCAGCTCAGCTAAGGGCAGATATAGTGCTCGACCGCCACGCTCCTCTACACGCAAACACGCGGCTTGGAGTAAATGACTGCGCCCAACTCCAGCGCTACCCCAGATGTAAAGCACACCATCCATCCACTGATCTTCAGCTTCACAGGCATGTTCGACATAGCCCAGAGCAACTGCATTAGCGCCTGGATAATAATTGGCAAAGGTTGCGTCATCACGTAGACGCATCCCCAGTGATAATTGGGTGGGTTTCATGTCGACTCATTTAGCGGCCGATCACAAGCTTCTACCTGCTCAGCCACACCAAGACTGGTAGGCGCGTCGCTCTCGCTCGACTGCCCATACATATTTGATTCTTTATACAACTCATGCATATTTCGCAGCAAAACCATAATCACTGCAGCCACCGGCAGCGCCAGCAACACACCGGTAAAGCCAAATAACTGGCCACCGGCTAAAATTGCAAAAATCACCGCCACAGGATGCAAGCCAATGCGGTCACCAACTAATAAGGGCGTCAGCACCATCCCTTCAAGCATTTGCCCAGCGGTAAACACCGCGATAATACCCAGCAAGGGATAAGGGTCCAGACCAAACTGAAATAAGCCTGCAATCAATGCGGCACTAATCCCTACGGCAAATCCCATATAGGGCACTAAGCTAGCTAAACCAGCCAAGATGCCAATGATCAAGCCCAGTTCCAACCCAAGCGCCATCAGTCCAATCGCGTAGACGACACCGAGCGCCAACATCACCAACAATTGGCCGCGCATAAACGCACCCAAAACCTCATGGCACTCACCAATCAACTGAACAATGGTGCCTTCTTTCTGACGTGGCAGCAGACGACGCATTTTTGCCACTAAAATATCCCAATCTCTTAG
Organism: Denitrificimonas caeni DSM 24390; assembly: GCF_000421765.1. Classification (GTDB taxonomy): domain Bacteria; phylum Pseudomonadota; class Gammaproteobacteria; order Pseudomonadales; family Pseudomonadaceae; genus Denitrificimonas; species Denitrificimonas caeni. The sequence continues at coordinate 220,180 of NZ_ATXQ01000005.1, forward strand.
CAGATAAAAAGTCACCACAGGAATCAATAACATATTCGCCAGCCAGCCTAAAAAAGCCAAACTTGAAGCAGTGACCTGACTCAAGAGTAACTGGGCAATATCTGTGGTTTTTCCTAGATTCTCACTGAACATCTGTTTGATATTACCCAGACTGCTAGCGCTCGCATTAATACCCAGCTTAGTTTGCATCCATGGCACGGCAGTGTTTTGCACCCAATCGATCAATTGCGGCGTCAGCTCATAGAGGCTGACCAATTGCCGACCAATCATTGGAATCAACACCAGCAGTAAGACCAGCAAAATCAAACTGAGCAAAATAAAAACTAAAACGACGCCCCAAGTGCGGGAAATTTTATAGCGCTCTAAAATATCGACCAGAGGATCGCCCATATAGGCCAATAAAATACTGACTAAAAAAGGCGATAAAATCGGTAATAATTTATAGAATGTCAGCAGCACAAGGCCTACTAATCCAATCAATAACCAGCCTTTAATATTCTTTGCCATCAATTAGATCTCAATAATTACCAAGTAAAATATAGCAACTGGTCATTCGTCTCAGTCACTGCTGGCGATACTTGCGGTGCTAGATCCGATCCTGTGGCATCAATCGGTGCTGGCTCTGCGGTTGCTGCTGGCAACGCAGTTTCTTTCAGGTGTGCCAAAGCTAGCTGTGCACGTAACTGCTCGGCAGTACTACGTACTTGCCACTGCGCATAGTCTTTAGTGACTTCTTGCAGTTGCGCGGCAAAAGGCTCAAGCAAACGCTCCATCAAGACAAAGCGCTCCAGATCAATCGCCGCGACACGCACGATAAAGGTTTCACCCTGTCCCGGTTTGATTGCAAAGCGCTCAGCCAGATGCTGATTCACCTCTGAAAAAATCTGCTGCGCTAAGGCAACTTGTGTCTCGGCAGTAGCTTGTCCTTGTTGACGCTCATCGCCAATCCATAGCTGCCACTGCGCTTGCAACGTCTGGCCATCGGTCTGTTCATGCACGCTCAACACCGCATCGGCATTATAGCGTTGCGCCGCTTGACGAATCTGTTGTGCACCATCTTGATTGAGTACATCAGCGCTGGCGAGTAACTGCTCATCCAAATCGCCTATAGGTAAACGTGTCGGTACACCATAGTACTGTCCAGCGCTCTGCACATCAGTTGCCAATTGCTGTCCATCACTGGCCAAGCGCGCACCTTGCGCATCATCAACTAACCACCAGGCCAATACTAAAGGACGGTTCGCTCCCCACAGCGGTAACTTCGCTGCACGTAAAGCAGATTGCACACTTTGCGGATCAAAATTAACGATTAAGGTATTGCCGTCATAACCATAACGACTGATCAGCGACTGTGGATCAGCTTGGTAAGTTGCGAGCTCTGCAGCTTGTGCCGCATCTTTGCGCCCAGTTAAGCGCTGCATTAAAGTGGTAAATGCTTGCTGCAACCCAGCATCACGCACTTCACTTTCCTGACTGATCAACTCTTCACGAACTTGATACAGCCCTACCACAGGCTCAGCATTCGCAGTAACTGTTGCAAAAGACATCAGTGCGGCAGCAAAGCCAATAAAAAATCGCATGTTTACTCTCTCTAACGGTTAAACCAAGCAAGGCGCCTACCATAAACAGCCAGCGCGATCACGGCAACTGCTTCTTGCTAAGCAATGCATAGCGGTTATCAATCAATAACTTTAGCAACAGATATAAGACCTATCTTAATTTAAAGACCGCGGCGCGTAATAATAGATCGCAACATTTGCCAACGGTTGACCAGTAACGCTAAAAATATCATCACACAGCCCATCAACTGTAAGGTTGCTAAGGTTTCGCCAAACCATAAAGCGGCAAACAAGGCCACCCAAATTGGCTCAAGAATCAGCATCACTGCGCCACTGGTTTGCGTGGTTAAGCTTTGCGCATAGGTTTGTAGCCAAAAACGTGCCGCGGTCCCAACAATAGCACTGGCAAATAACCAAAAAAACACATCAAAAGACCACTGCACAGCTGGCAGCAAGGCCGTTTCAAACAGCATTGAGCACAGCAGCGTCACTAAACCGACCGAAGTTAAAGCAATGATAGTTAAAGCTAAAGGATCGACGGCAGTCATTGCAGCCGCTGCTTGCCGCGCTGAAGCGCGCCGCATGGAGATGGTCGCCGCACGGGTGTTTAAGGTAAAAAACACCGCTAAGGCCACTGCCGCAATTAAGTAATACAACTGTCCGGCACTGACGGCAAAACCATGCGCCAGTGAGAGCATCGCCATACCCAGCAGCGCCACCGGTATCGCCAACCAAGTACTGCGTGGCACTGGCTCAGCAAAAAACACTCGCGCCACAATCGGCACTAGCAGCACGCCTAAGCTGGTCAGAAATGCGCCCTCGCCCATGCTCTCGCTATGCGCTAAGCCTAGCACCCAGAACAGCATGCCAATACCGAAGACGATACCAACCCGAGCACTGCGCAGTACGTGCTCGCGGGTTAACTGACGGAGTTGCCGACTGCCGAGGCAAGCTAAAAAAGCCGCCGCCAGTAAAAAGCGCAAGCCCATAAACAACAGTGGCGGCATTAAGGCGATGGCTTCTTTAGAAAACATCCAGCTGATTGCCGCAACCAAAGTCACCGCAATTAATAGCAGATCAGATTGAGTGGCCCGCTGCATCGTATCTGCTCTCTGATAATGGCGCTGGTTAAAAAGACTGCACCCTTAAGATCGATGCGGTCGAGCTAAAAACTCATGGGATTGCATTTCCAGCAAACGACTTAACGTCCGCTGGAACTCAAACTGTAAGCGATTCCCCACATACAAGTCTTTAAGCGGTACTTCGGCTGAAACAATTAGCTTGATACTGCGATCATAGAACTCATCGACCAAGTTAATAAAGCGCCTAGCAATGTCTTCATTTTTAGCGCTCATCTGTTCGACGTTGGACAAAATCACTGCACTGTAAATCTTGCCCAGCTCAATGTAATCGTTCTGACTGCGCGGACCGTCGCACAAGGCACGGAAATCAAACCACGCCACATCATTCCCGACTTTACGGGCAACGATAGTACGGTTCTCCACAGTCAGCGGCTCATTTTCAAGAATCTTACAGTTCTCTAATAATAAGCTGCGAAAGCTCTTCTCCAACTCCTGCTCAACGGCATCACTTAATGGATAGTGGTACAGCTCAGCCTGCTCTAAAGCACGCAAACGGTAATCAATACCACTGTCGACGTTAACCACTTCAGTGTGCTGTTTTAGCAAAGCAATGGCAGGTAAAAAGCGTGCACGCTGTAAACCGTCTTTATATAGACCGTCGGGAACAATATTCGAGGTTGCCACCAGACTGACGCCGTTTTTAAACAACTCTTCCAATAAGCCTGCAAGAATCATGGCATCAGTGATGTCGGAAACAAAAAACTCATCAAAGCAAATGACGCGTGCTTCCTTAGCGAAACGCTGAGCAACGATGACCAGAGGATTCTTCTCGCCATCGAGGGTGCGCAACTCTTCATGCACGCGCTTCATAAAACGGTGGAAGTGCGTACGCATCTTCTGCTCAAACGGCAAGGCATCAAAAAAGGTGTCAACCAAATAGGTTTTACCGCGCCCCACACCACCCCAGAAATACAAACCTTTAATCGGCTGTGTTGATTTCTTGCCAAGCAAACGACCAAACAGACCGCTACTCGGAGCGTCCGCTACTAAGTCATCATAAAGGCGCTGCAAATGGCGCACAGCATTTTCTTGTGCAGCATCGCGAAAAAAGTCGGCGCGCTGTAAATCATTTTGATAGCGTTCAAGTGGTGTCATGAGAAGTGTCGACCCGACAAATAAAACGGGGCAACACTTTAACTACGCGATCTGCAATTGGCAATCATCCAGAAGATATTTAAGCCGCTAACCCGCTCGACGCAACAACCAAAAGCCACACATTGCGCAAATCAATGCCGGTAACAGAACCGCCACAATCGGTGCAAAACCAAACACCAAACTGGCCGGTCCCAGTAAGTCTTGGGCAATGCGAAAGACAAAGCCCACGACCACACCGGTAAAGACGCGCTGACCTAAAGTCACCGAGCGTAAAGGTCCAAACACAAAAGAAATCGCCATCAACACCAAGGCCGCTGTCACCACCGGCTGCAAGACTTTAACCCAAAAAGCCAACCAATAACGATTGGCATTTAAGCCTTGCTCTTTTAAGTAATTGGCGTAACGCCACAAGCCGGTAATTGGCAGGTTATCCGGCTCCATCACCACCGTACTTAATAACTGTGGACTGATTTCAACATCCCAACGCTCACTGCTGGCTTTCGCCGTTGAGGTACTGCGTTCCTGCAAATCGGTATAGACAACATCTTCAAGCAACCAATAACCATCTTGATAAAGCGCTTGCTGGGCAAAGCTCGAACGCAGCAAACGTTGTTGATCATCAAACACATAACGCGTCACCCCAGTGAGCTTCCCACCCGGTTGTACGGCGTTGATATGAATATATTCATCACCTTGACGGTGCCACATACCGTGCTTAGAACTTTGCGCTTTATCAACTGACTGGGCCAAAGAACGATTGGCTTGCGCCATGCTTGAGGTCCAAGGCGCTAAATACTCTCCGACTAAAATACCCAGTAGCATCAACACCAGCATGGGCTTCATCACTGCCCAAACAATCCGCCTGATCGACACACCGGCCGCACGAATAATTGTCAGCTCACTGTGACTGGCCAAACTGCCCAACCCGACCAAGCAGCCAATTAAAGCAGCCATGGGCAACATATCGTAAACACGCTGCGGCGCCGTTAAGCCAACATAGCTGACGGCTCCCCACAATGTATAAGCGCCCTGCACATCATTGAGCTCATCGATAAAGGCAAATAAGAGTGCTAAGCCGGTGATAATGCCAAGCACAGCAATAATCGCGATAAAAACTGTGCTACCGATGTAGCGATCTAACCTACGCATGCTGCGCCTCCTTGCCTGCACGCCACCGTGCTAAACGCAACTGAATCGGTTGCCAATACACCAACAGCAAACCGATAAGCAAAAACAAAGCATGCACAGGCCATAGTCCAAGTCCAATAGGCATTTTGCCCTTATCAAGAGCGCTGCGCGCCGCCACCAGCAAGGCTAAGTAGGCCATGTATAACAAAATAGCAGGGAGCAACTTTAAGAAACGGCCCTGACGCGGATTGACGCGGGCCAACGGCACAGCAATTAAAGTCACAATCAAGACCAAGATCGGAAACGATAATCGCCACTGCAACTCCGACTGCATTCGCGGATGATGATTGCGTAGCAATTCGCCTGTGCGCATGGTTTCACGCTCGCCGACTTTAACTTCAACAACGGGTTTAGGTAACAAAACACCGTAAGTGTCGTAGTGAATCACACGGTAATCTGCCTCACCCGGTGTGCCGTCGTAGCGGTAGCCGTCTTGTAAAATCAAATAACGACTGCCATCTTCTTGAATTTCTTGTCGACCGGTTTTCGCCACCAAAACGGTAATGGCACTTTCTTTACCCGCAGAGGAACGCTCTTCTCGTTTTTCAGAAATGAACACGTTATGCAATTCATCGCGACCACTGGACAACTCTTGTGTATAGGTAACCCGCGAACCGTCGCGCATCGACTGAAACCGTCCTGGCACCAAGGTATCAAACTCGGTCAGGGCATCTTGCGCATTGAGAATCTGCGCAACGTTTTGCACGCCTTGTGGGGTCAGCACAAAACTTAACCACGCACACAGCAGCGCGACTAACGCTGCAGGCACCAAGGTGTAAGACAATAAACGCTGCTCGCTCATGCCTGTAGCAGACAAAACTGTCATTTCACTGTCGAGGTACAAACGTCCATAAGCCAGCAAAATGCCGAGAAACAGACCTAAAGGTAAAATCAACTGTAAAAAACCAGGAATTCGGTAGCCCATCACCATTAGCAATACGCCTGGATCAAGCACCCCTTGCGCGGCTTGCGCTAAGTACTTAATAAAACGTCCGCTCATAATAATGACCAGCAACACCGCGCTGACCGCACTAAAAGTCAGCAATACTTCCCGAGAAAGATAACGAAAAACTATCAAGTAAACGCTCCGAGCTTGTCAAAACCGCCTATCGCGGCCCACACTAGTCACACCAATTATGGCAGTGTACCTACACGCCGATGCAAACGAACAGTATTATCCTGCATCTATCTATCTTTGTCTTGAGGATCATTGAGTATGGACTTTTTAGTCAAATCCAGTTCAGTTGAAACACTTAAAACCAGCGCACTTGTGTTAACTGTTAACGAACAACTGCAACTCGACAGCCAAGGCCAACTCATCGACAGCTTATCTGGCGGCGCAATCAGTGCGCACCTTAAAGCCGGTGACATCCAAGGCAAGCTCGGACAAACCTTATTGCTGCACAGTTTACCTAATCTCAGCGCCCAGCGTGTGTTATTGCTTGGCATTGGTAAAGATGCTGAACTGTCAGACCGCGCGGCACGCAAATTGATCACTGCGGTATTAAATGTTTTTAAAAACCTATCGATTAAAGATGCCGCTCTAGGCTTTACTGATCTGCGTATCAAGGATCGTGATGCTTATGCCAGCGCCCGTTTAATCGCTGAATGCTTGGCCGATGGCCTGTATGTTTTTGATCAGTTCAAAAGTGAGAAAGCGCCTGCTGTATTGATTAAAAAAATCACTTTTGTCTGCAGTAAAGAACAGCAGAAAAAAGTCAGCGCAGCCTGCGAGCATGGTAAAGCGATTGCTTCAGGCATGGCTTTTACTCGTGACCTTGGCAATATGCCACCTAATATCTGTCATCCACGCTACCTTGCCGAGCAAGCCAAGCAACTGGCCAAGGCAAACAAAAAAGTCAACGTTGAAGTACTCGAAGAGAAAGAATTGAAAGCGCTCGGCGCGGGAGCCCTACTCGCCGTAGCACAAGGTAGCGATCAGCCGCCGCGCATGATTATCATGAACTACCAAGGTGCTGATAAATCACAGCAGCCTTATGTGTTGGTGGGTAAAGGGATTACCTTTGACTCAGGCGGCATCAGTCTCAAGCCAGGCCCCGGCATGGATGAAATGAAATATGACATGGGCGGCGCAGCCAGCGTGCTGGGTACATTTAAAACCTTGCTGAAACTGGATCTACCGATCAACGTGATTGGCGTACTGACTTGCGCAGAAAATATGCCAAGCGGCGGCGCGACGCGTCCTGGTGATATCGTCACCACCATGAGCGGTCTGACCGTAGAAATTCTTAACACCGACGCTGAAGGCCGTTTAGTCCTCTGCGATGCTTTGACCTACGTGAAACGCTTTAACCCACAATCAGTGATCAACGTTGCCACTCTAACTGGCGCTTGCATCGTTGCTTTAGGCAGTAACACCAGTGGTTTAATGGGCAATAACCCAGAACTGGTTGCCAGCTTGCTCAGCGCCGGTAAACAAGCCAGTGACGTTGCTTGGGAGCTGCCATTGTTCGATGACTACCAAGAACAACTCGACAGCCCCTTTGCCGATATCGCTAACATTGGTGGCCCTAAAGCCGGCAGCATTACCGCAGGTTGCTTCTTGTCACGCTTCACCAAAGACTACCCATGGGCGCACTTGGATATTGCCGGCACAGCATGGATCAGCGGCGGCAAAGATAAAGGTGCGACCGGTCGTCCAGTACCTTTGTTAAGCCAATACTTACTGGATCGCGCGCAGTGAAAGTAGAGTTTTACGTATTACCGACCACACAAACGGCGGACCGCTTAAATGCGGCCTGCCGTTTGGCACATAAAGCCTGGCGTGCAGGCTTTATGACATTTATCCGTTGCAGCGACGCAGCGCAGCAGACAGAGCTGGATGCGCTGCTCTGGACGTTTCGCAAACCAAGCTTTATACCGCACGAACTGCACAGCGAGAACGCAAGCGCACCTGTGGTTATCGGCCTCAATGAGCAGCCCCATTTTCGCGAGGCGGTACTGATTAACTTACACCAAGATATTTCAACACATCTTGACTGTTTTATTCGAGTGATTGAAATCGTCAACCAAGAACCTGAACTGCTACAGATCTGTCGGCAAAACTTTGTGCGCTACCGAGAACTCGGCTACCAGCCTGCCCGCGTTGAGCTCTAACTCGCTGCTGAAACACCATCGTTAAACACCTAAGCTGATTATTTATCCAGACTTAGGCCTATTTCTAACAAGTTTAATCCTCACTTTATGCTCCGATGATGGCCGCTCGGCCTGAAGCCTGATAAAATCGCGCAATTAAACGTATTTTTCGCATACTTCGCAAAGGCCCAATTCATGAGCAGCAATAAAACTTCTATAAGCTACAAGGACGCAGGTGTTGATATCGACGCAGGTGAAGCACTGGTTGAGCGCATTAAAGGCGTCGCCAAACGCACCGCACGCCCTGAAGTGCTGGGTGGCCTTGGTGGATTTGGAGCTTTATGCGAAATTCCAGAAGGCTATCGCCAACCGGTTTTAGTCTCTGGCACCGATGGTGTCGGCACTAAATTGCGTTTAGCCATTGATCTGAACAAACATGAAAAAATCGGTATTGACCTGGTTGCCATGTGCGTTAACGATTTAATCGTCAGCGGCGCAGAGCCTTTGTTCTTCCTAGACTACTACGCTACCGGCAAACTCAATGTCGATATCGCTGCGCAAGTGGTGACGGGTATTGGCGAAGGTTGTGAACAAGCGGGTTGCGCACTGGTCGGTGGTGAAACAGCGGAAATGCCAGGCATGTACAGCGGCGAAGATTATGACTTGGCAGGCTTTTGTGTTGGCGTCGTGGAAAAATCAGAAATCATTGACGGCAGCACAGTGGCTGCTGGTGACGTATTGATTGCCCTGCCTTCTTCAGGCCCGCACTCCAACGGTTACTCTTTGATTCGTAAAATCATTGAAGTGGCAAAGGTTGATATCCAAACCACAAAGTTAAATGGTCAAGCCCTCAGCGATTTACTGATGGCACCAACCCGTATTTACGTTAAGCCTTTGCTCAATCTGATCAAAGAAACGGGCGCGGTTAAAGCGATGTCGCACATCACTGGTGGCGGATTACTAGAAAACATCCCACGTGTGCTGCCAGCCAACTCGCAAGCAGTGATTGATGTAGCGAGCTGGACACGCCCTGCGGTATTTGACTGGCTACAAGAGCAAGGCAACGTCGAAGAAGTTGAAATGCACCGCGTGCTGAACTGCGGCGTGGGCATGGTGATTTGCGTGGCCGCTGAGCAACAAGCCACGGTGCTTGAGCACTTGCAGGCCAATGGTGAGAAGCCATGGGTGATTGGTCACATCCAAACAGCCGGCGACAACGCTGAGCGTATTGTTCTTAACAACTTAAAAAGTCATTAATGAGCGACTCTAAAATCTGCAATATCGTTGTCCTGATCTCCGGATCAGGCAGCAACCTACAAGCCATTATTGATGATTTAGCGGGCCACCCTAACGCACGCATCTGTGCGGTTGTGAGTAACCGTGCCGATGCATATGGGTTGGTTCGCGCACAAAAAGTCGGCATCGCCCAGCATGTGCTCAATCATAAAGATTTTGCTGATCGTTTAGCCTTTGATACAGCACTGATGCAAGTGATCGATCAGCATCAACCTGACCTAGTAGTGTTAGCTGGTTTTATGCGAATTCTGACCCCAGAGTTTACTCGTCACTATGCCCAGCGTTTACTCAATATCCACCCATCGTTGCTACCCAAACACAAAGGCTTAAATACCCATCAACGCGCACTTGAGGCGGGTGATAGCGAGCACGGTTGCAGCGTGCACTTTGTCACCGAGGAACTCGATGGCGGCCCAGTAGTCATACAAGCAGCACTGCCGATCCAGGCACATGACAGCGCAGAGCAGTTAGCCGAAAAAGTCCATGCCCTTGAACACAAAATTTACCCGCTCGCCGTACGCTGGTTTGCCGAGCAACGCTTACAACTCAATCAGCAAGGTGCAGTACTGGACGGCCAACCTTTAGCCAGCTCTGGCTTTCAGTTTCAATCTTAGGAGACTCCATTATGCGTCGCGCTCTATTTTTATTTTTAGCTGCACTCAGCCTGCCTGCCAGTCTGATGGCTACCGAACTGCAACCTTTCTCGGCCAGTTACACTGCTGACTGGAAGCAACTGCCTTTTAGCGGCAAAGCGGAACGCAGCCTGCAAGCTCAAGATGATGGTACTTGGAAGTTAGATTTCTCTGCTTCAATGCTAGTGGCAGGACTTAGTGAAACCAGTTGGTTAACAATCCACAATGGTGACGTTCAACCACAAAAATACCGTTATTCGCGCAACGGCATGGGCAAATCAAAAAAGATCAAGCATGATTTTGACTGGAGCACACAAGTGGCCACCGGCAGTGATCGCGGCACGCCAGTTAAACTGACGCTGATCCAAGGTGTACAAGACAAATCGTCCTATCAACTGGCTTTACAGCGTGACATTGCTAAAGGCAAAACTAGCATGTCATATCAAGTGCTTGATGGTGACGAACTGGATACCTATGATTTCCGTGTCCTTGGCGAAGAAAGTGTCGAGACAAAAGTGGGTACAGTGGATGCGGTAAAAGTAGAACGCGTACGCGACCCAACACAAAGCAAGCGTAAAACTATCCTATGGTTTGCTAAAGACTGGGATTACTTATTGGTGCGTCTGCAACAAGTAGAAAAAGACGGCAAGGAATACCAGATCATCCTAGAAAGCGGCAGCGTCAACAATAAAGACGTTAAAGGCCGTAACTAACCCCCTCTATCGCGCGCACCTTCCTCATGGTGCGTGCTGCTTTCAACTTGATCAACATCAAAACACTTTATATTTAAATATAATATAATCCCTAATATCGGCAAGCTACTCCAGGTTGCTATATTTTGAGGACTATTGAGCATGGCTATGAAAACCTTACGCGCCACAGGTCACATGGGCGCGGGTATGACCATTGAAATTATGTGCGGTGAGCACAAGGTTTATATGGATCAACCTAAAAATGCAGGCGGTGCAGATTTAGGTCCAGCGCCACCAGAGCTGATTCTCGCTGCTTATGCAGGATGTGTTGGCAGCATTGGTCGCATTATCGCTTTCCAAGAAAAAATCACCCTGCGCGGCATGACCTTTGCTGTAGAAGCAGATTACGATCCAGATCGTTTACTCGGGCGTGAAACTTCTGCCCGCTCGGGTTTCCAAGAAATGCGTTTAAAGGTCAATATTGATGCAGACTTAGATGATGAAGCCAAACAAGTTTTTTTAGATAAAATTGAAGCACGCTGCCCGGTTGGCGACAACCTGATTAACTCAACTAATCTGATTACTGTCCTCGATAAGTGAAGAACTCTAAAGCCCGAAACATATCAAGCGCAGTGTGCGTTAAGCACTAGCTCAAAATTCTAATTAAGTATGAGGCCGAATAAAATTCGGTCTCATACTCTAAAACCATTATTGTCGGCGTGCTCATTCACAGCGCACAATGTACTTAACGTTGCTCATGCATTAACTTGCAGCACTATCTGTAGCTTTTCTTGACCTTCCACGCTACCCAACCCACAAGTTATTTAGGGACACAAGAAACACAACAGTTGCAGTGCATTGCAACATGCTCAATGCTCAATGCTCAGCGCCAGCACCATGGACACTTAAGACTCTTTCTTGCTCCTTAAGAATCGCCTGCAAGAAGTACGCGTGCCGTACCGTCCTTATGCTGCTTTTCTCTCAACGAGCCATCAGGGCTCGATTCGGGCGCTTCGCCATCCTTGGCCGCGCTTATCGCAGCACAAGGGAGGTACTCACTAATCATTTGCGTTGTTCTGCTCTAATTATGTCGGTCTCTTTAAAAGCATTTTGAGTCTTCAGAATATTACAATGCAGGCTTTTAAAGCCACAACTCAATAAGCCTGTAGCTGTAAAACCCCGCAAGCCAACCACTTAACCTTGATGCTTTCATAACTACACCTAATGACGCTCCCATGCTGGCTAGCAAACAACACCACTGATCACTGAGCGCTGCGCTGCAGCTGTGGCAAGCGCAGTCATGGATGACGTAGCGCCGTCGTTGAACCCTGGATGGGTTCGTCGGCGGGAGAGCAGTTGCAGCGCAGTGCGGCATGCTCAACGTTAGCAATCCAATCAGTTAACGCTCCCGTAAGCCGCAGACCTTATGCATCACTCATTAATCATTACCGGCGTCTGCTCGCGAGGAAGTATCTTTAAAGCTCAAGGCTATCGCGGGTATGGCCCGCTCATACGGGGATTGTCGAGGCTGATCTCGGCTTACTGGGCCCGACTGTGATTTATTTTCATTGTGCATAAAAAAACCCCAGATCATTGCTGA
>NZ_ATXQ01000006.1 GCF_000421765.1 Denitrificimonas caeni DSM 24390
ATCGACAACAATCGTGCTGAGCGTGCGATCAAACCTTTTGTGATTGGCCGTAAAAACTGGTTGTTCTCCAACACCCGCAGCGGCGCCAAAGCCAGTGCTATTCTTTATAGTCTCGTTGAAACAGCCAAAGCCAACGACCTGCAACCTGCTGTATATCTTCAAGCGTTGTTCGAACAACTACCGCATACCAGCGCTGCTCATATCGACTCGCTCTCGCCTTGGAATATCAAACTCAACTAAGCATCGGTATGCTCTAACGAATGATCGCAGTTGTGCTAGGTGTGGGTGTTGTTACGCTTACGCTCAAATTGCCAAAAAACAGGCAACTGCGCAGTTGTACGATCCGGCTTTTATCAGCGCTGACGTTGACTTGGCTGCTCTGACTGACGGGCTTACTGCACAGCCAAATGCGCGCTTATGTTTATACGGTCCACCCGGTACAGGAAAAACCGCTTATGGTCACTGGCTGGCTAAGCAACTGAATAAGCCTTTACTGCTCAAACGTGCTTCCGACTTGCTCGGTGCTTATGTTGGCGAAAATGAACAGAACATCGCTAAAGCCTTTAAACAGGCAGAGGAGCAAGGTGCGGTTTTGCTAATTGATGAGGTGGATAGTTTTCTCAGCGATCGCCGAGGTGCTCAACGCAGCTGGGAAGTTAGCATGGTCAATGAGATGCTTACGCAAATGGAAAGCTTCTCCGGTATTTTTATTGCTTCGACCAACCTAATGGATGGTCTTGATCAAGCCGCATTGCGTCGTTTTGATTTGAAAGCTAAGTTTGACTTCTTAAGTACCGAACAAGTCTGGAAGCTGTTTGTCCGTCACTGTAAACAGCTGGACTTGCCGCATCGAAAAAAAACATTGCCACAACAATTAGCAGCACTGGAATATTTAACCCCTGGAGATTTTGCTGCTGTGGCACGGATGTCGCGCTTTAGCCCACTGCAAAGCGCGGAGGCATTTATTCAGGCGTTAAAAAATGAGGCAAGCCATAAAGAGCAGACTAAAAAACAAAAGTTTGGGTTTTAGTTGCTGCTCAAGCTGAGGCTCTCAGCTAACAAGTAAATATGAATATTCACAGGAATACTCGACTGCTATTTTTTCAACTACAAGCAAAATCAAACACTTATATGATCTAGTGCTACAAAACCACTGGCTACTCAATAATAAAATGCTGCCTGATTTGTTGGTTGTCGCCAACTAAACTATTAGTGATACTGAGGAAATGCAACTCTTACCTGTGACTATCTCCCTACCTATACTATATTCTATCGTGTACCAAAGCCTTGATTAAGATAGTTCTAGAGCGACTTAAGTTTGTTTCTCATGATTTCTTTTTTTCAGAATTAATTAATAACAAACTGGCTTTATAAAAACCAACTCAGGCTGCTCGAAGCATTACATTATATAAGTGTCCTAGAGCCTTACGGACGGGCTCTAGTCTAGTTTCAATAAAGTAATTGAAACTGTTAGAAACCTCATCAGAAACCTCATGACCCAATAAATCCAAGACATCACTTGGGATGAATTCTATGCAAGAAAAAAGCTCATCGGCAAACTCAGCGTCATCTAATAACTGCTCCATTAGTGCAACTGTTTCATCTCCATCGTCATCCTCAATGCACTCTTCCACTTGTTCTTTAAGGTCTTCAATATATGGAATCACATCATCTACAAAGCTCTTCAGTGCTGGCTCTATAAAATCAAGATCATTGAAAACCTCAAGTGCTGTTGCCGCAGATTCTAAAACTGCATCTATAGCCTTGCATGTATTACCCCAAACGGGATGATTTAATGCTTCGATATACTCATCTGACATAATTATAGATTCCATTATATTAAAAATTACTCTAAAGCCATGCGTTAAACAAATAAACACGCCAGTACAGCGAAGCTGCAGCACTCGTTAAACGGTGCTTAGCTGCAGCTTTTCTCAACTACGATAACCCTACTCTCAGTCAAAGCTGCAGATGGAGTTCACCGGTCGGAGATTCGAGCAGAACCGTTGTTACGAAATACGGATTTTCAGGAAACCTAAGTGGCTGAGGCACTCTGGGATTTCCTTGCATATCTACCCCGTAGTTATGAATCTCCGTTAATGACTTTTCGAGCTTTCTGAGCTCAGGTTCTATAATAGTGCTCAAATCCTGTTGAAACGCTCCTATTGGTAAAGCCCCTGAAATGGTTCCACCGTCAAAGACAAGCTTATGCTTTTCTGGGATAACAACTGGGTGTGCTGTTCGGTAATCAGAACGAGCAAGTGTCGATAAAACCATACTGATCTCGTCATCTGTAGCATCCAGAGCGTACGCCTTGATCAAATACCGCTGAACAACTCCTGATTCTTGGTCTACGACTGGCCAAATATTCGCTACAAGTTCCATAATATTCCATTCCTTGATAATTTGTAATTTACTGACACTCAGGAGAGTGCTCAGTGTTTATATGCCTCACGAGGAACAGTACATCTGCCAACTGATATGTACCATTACTTGCCTAGTACACCGTTTCAGACGCTTTCTTGGCATGCCAAAAGCGTGGAGATTCGCCACTCCGTTTTAGACTCACATATAGTTCCCGCAGCCCAAAGGAATCATCATAGCTTTTACTTGATTTATATTTTGAAAAGCCTATTTTAAAAACAAGACTTCGATTACAAGACTTAAGTACTGCGTTGAGCCAGTCATGCTCTGCGCATAAGATAGTCCCCTCATCTTGGTATCCTCTGCTGTGAACATCTGGGTCTTGCCTCCATTTACCCCAAACTTCGCTCTTTAAAGTAAGCTGCCCTGCACCGTCATACCAGTATCGCTGATTCTCGTCAGGAGTCAGTCCAAGCATCCTAATAATCGCTAACCCCAGTTTTGGACGAGCTATTGCACCACGTGCAGCCAACTCGTCACGCTCATCAATGCCAACGGGATACTTCTCAGGCTCCCATATAAGGGGCTTAAATGATTTTTTTTGAGCATAACGATCAACACGCCCGTCTGAATTAAAACTAGGTAACCAAAAATCATAATCAGATGCTTTAGCAAACTTAGCACATTGCCCGACTGCACCACGCTCCTCAATCAATGCCGAGCGAATACTCACATGCACGCCATCCGGCGATATCCAGTATCCGAATAGCGGAAAAAAATCATCCTTCTCACCATCGAAAAACCCGATTTTTCGAAATAAAGCTTCTTGATCAAGTAGTGTCTCCTGGTTTCCTTTGCGCTCACCTAGAAGATATTCTTGCGCCTGTACTGGAGCCATGTCTTTGTGATCCGATAACCATGAGCCATCCTCGAACGAAACATCTTCGCACTGCATGAACTCCAGCCAAGGGTTTATGCCTTTCCAATCGTAATTCTTTCTTGTAACTGGTAGGTTCTGCACGAGCGTAGTAGCCGCAAAAAGACGAGCATGTCGTTGAATATGCTCGGCATAAGTTTCGAACTGCTCGTCCCCTCGGTAACGAACTATGCCCGGCAAATCGGAAATATTCTTTACTCTCGGCCAACGTTCCATTATTTCTTTAGCTATGAGGTCGTTAGCTTCATTTTTCGAAATTCCAAACAGGTTTCCAAGGCCTGAAATTTTATATTTATCGAAGTCATAATCAAACCCAAAGTCGAACTGGCGCTCCTTATTATCTGGCCAACCGCTACTCTCAACGATGCCATGCAAGGGCGATTGTACTTCTGCCCACAACTTAGTAAGTTCAGGGCTAATTCTCTGATCACCCTCAATATGCTTCAGGCATCGGGCCAAATGAATCTTATTGAATACGTGTATATCGGTTCGCTTTGCTAGCGCCGTAATTCTTGACTTCAAGGGTTTGAGCTTTTCTCCGTGGTAAAGAGCGGCTCGCGCCAATCCCATCAACAGCCATTGCTGTGCATTAAGAAAGGCAAAATGATGCTCTTTGGAGGCCAGAGACGGGTTCTCTTCCAAGTCAAAACGGTCAAGTAAACGACCAATATCTTCAGTCAACCCCAAGTCAAGCATGCCCTTCAAACTTCGTGCTGCACTCCACCTTATAAAGGCATCGCTGTCACCAAGCAGATGCCAGATGATATCCGCGATTACATCACTCTCGCTACTCTTGCCAGCGAACGCATCGCAATACTCTCCTTCACCAACCTGGTCACCCACCTTTGCAGTTGTACTGGATAACAAACTCTCAAAAGCTTCCAAAGCAGTTGAGGGGGCCGTGTGACATGACAGGCTTGTAGCCAGTTGAAGCCATTCGTCACCCCCGAGATCAAGGCGCTCCTTAGCTATCGTTTCCAAAACAATTAGTAGCACAAATTTTGGATCGCCGCATAGCTCTGACAAACGGTAGATTTGTCTGGAAATGCTAGAATAGTGGAGCTCGAAAAGACCAGTACCCTTAAATGAAAAAAGTTTCGCGATTAAGCCAGGCACACCTGTCATAACATGCGCAGAGCTCTTTCCCCAGGCATCTACGCACTTGACTATCAGGTCAAGTGTACGATCAAACTCAAGCTCAGAAGACTCACAAACCACCTCAAGAAATTCAGCACGCTTGTCGTATGGGCAACTTTTTCGTACCTCCTCTAATAGACGATTGCAACTATCAAGCGGTAGCTCATCATTGGTTTTAATGCTGTGAAGTGCTTCGTCCAATGACGCAGCAGATACTGGATCGCAATGGGCAATAATAGACGCGAGTGCGCTATCGCGAGCATGTGCATCCTGTCTTTTGCTAAGTGCTTGGTCGTTATATTCAGCACTAACTTTTCTGTGATTTAGCTTTAAATTATCGTTTTCACGCTGCAGTTGTGCAGCCTCTCGCCGCTCTTGAAGATGATTGCGAAAGTCATTCCCTTTAGTTTCTTCAAATCTATCAATACAATCCAAAAGGCTCTCCCATAGCCCCACCCACCCACCAAAACTATGTTCTTGAACAAGCTTGTCTGTCACAAGGGAAAAAATTGCCGCCCTATCCTGTGGATCTGCGAATGAAAGCAGGTCGTTCAGTCCCTTTCCAACTTCCCAATCATGCCATCCATGATCTTTGCATATTGTGAGAATTACTGCTGCTCGGCGCGCGTCAAGATGACCGTTTTTAGTGAGGTAACAGGCAAGCTGTGGTAGTCCATAGGAGTAATCCACAGTATCTTGATCGTCCCATCGCATCATCTTATATATTGCGGGTAAACCGATAGAAGAAGACGCAGCACGCCCGAATAATGTCCATCCAAACTTTGATGGCTCATGTTGAAAAATAGTCTGACATAGGTTCATAAGCCGGTGCGATAGCACCGGATTCAGAAAACCTCCAGGCTGTTCAGCAGCATAGTGCAAAGCAGAGTAAATCAAATCGAAGTCATCACCACCCATCTGATCAAGTTGAGCCAAGCCTAGGTTGTAGTAATGCTGTGCTTCACTAATGCTCATAGGAATTAAAAGCCCTGCAAGACGACGGTAGGACTCTCCGCGCTGCTCAATATAATCGTCCTTAATTATGTCGTCAGAAACTGCGGCTGCGTATGCCCCTACAACATCAGAGAGATTAGAGCGTCTTGCTAGAAGAGCAAGAATGTTTAGCTGATCATCCAGCGAAAACTGATTCGCTGTTATGATTTCCATTAGCTCTTCTGCTTCTGTCTTTTCGATAGTTTCACTGTGCTGGAGCAGTATGACTAAAAGCCCAATGCCTACGTACCTTGCTGCATTATCTTTTCCGGTTTGGGCATCCCAATGGACGCTAGGTCTCAATGTGGATTTCCAAACAATCAAGAAAGCGACCAACACATCATTTGAAAGCGTTGTATTGGATAAAATGGCACTTTCAATCGGTTTGACCAGCTGCAGGATACAAGTTGCGCCTTTCACTATGTTTTCCTGTTCATTATTGGAAAACTGCATACTTCTCTCTGGCTTTCGTCCCAAGTGCTGATTTTTTACCACAACGAGACTACCAAGGAATGCGCGTAAATCAGATTCTGTGGTTATTCCCTTAGTATTCTGACCAGTCTTCACTTCTTCAGGAATAAGATGCTGTAAAGTTACCTTGTCACCGGACGACCATGCCTTAATGCAAGCTGATTGAACAGGTATCCAAATATTACTCATGCCATGACGCTGGCAGTAGTCGTAGCTTGAGGGCCTGCGATTGTTATATAGCTTTAGTAGAAGTTTCGCTGAGTTCCTTGAATTAACGATGAGGGAGCTCATCGCTACATTAGCAATAGCACCCTGCAACTCACTGTCGTAGTGTGAGTTTTTATTCTGAGTCTTCTTCTTGTATCGGATACTCATCGCGCTCGTAGCTCGTGAAATAGCTTTGAGCTGGTTGTTTGATAAACCACACTGCTTAGATAGAAGACCAATCTGCAGGGCGAGAGATAGACACCTTTTCGACGCTGCAAATTTAGCTAGGTTCTGTAAAGCCTTACTACCATTTGAAGCCTCATGCTGTACACAAAGAGTAACCAGCTCTTCCATGACCGAGAGGGCAAACTTAAAACTCCACAGCTGAATATTTCGATTGAACGTTGAAAACTCATTCTTTAAAACGTTCCAGAACATCACAGCTGCAATATCGAATATCTCAGGCCCTAGGCGCTCAACTCGTTTGCTCTCATCATCACTTTGAAGATACCAATTTATCCAGCCAATTGTTCTTTTTTGATGAATGTGCGCTTCTTCAAGCTCATCAGAAAAGCAATACGCGATGGTAAGGCGCGCGTCTCGTCCTCCGCGCCAACCGGAGCGATCATTGAACAAGCGGCGAGAAGCATCCAAGTTTCCAAGGATCATCGCCATAGCAGGAGATCGCCGGATAAACTGATCTCCTCTAGCATTAGCCGAGGCCACCTGCGAGAGTTGCATCGTTAGATTTAAAACTCTGTCTAAGTCCTTATCACGTGTAGCAAGCGAGAATGCCGCATACAGCCGCACAAGTTTCAATCTACGTCGTTCATATTCAGACATTAGTACGGATGGGAATTCATCAGAACATGCAAGCTGATAAGCCCTATTGCTATCGCCAATCACTACAAGAAAATGAGGTAGTGCCTCTGCAGCGTAGATTGAATCCCTTTGGCACTTTTGAAGCCTATGTGCGATGGATTGCTGTGCAGTAACTTCACTTGCATAGTGATCTTTTATGTATGTTTCGGTGGGTTCGTCGCGAAAAATAACGCCGTGCTGGAGTAGTTCAAGCATGGGCGCAAGGTCAGATGCGGCACTATTGACCTGAGATTCCGCCCAATCAAGCGCTTTGGCCAGGTCAGCAAGTGGAATGGGTGGTGGAAGAAGCGACAAAGCAGCGAAAAACTCACGAACCTCCGTCTCGCTCCAGCCAGCCGTGTATAGATCTCGGAATATTTTATCGCATTTTTGCTCGATCAGTTTTTCGACTGATATTTCTGAGTGCGGTGCATTGCCGGATACATTCGTATCCCAACTTTCTACAAGGTATTCAAGAACCCGAGCATTACCTCTCGAGCGAGCTAGAGCTGTGGAAAACTCAAAATCCGTAATATTTTCACGCCGTGTCTCAAGAAAACAACGTGTTTCCTGCTCAGTGAAAGGTTCAAGTTCAAGACGTTTCGTCTGGCTACTCCCGATAACCATATCTACTCTATGAGGGCGAGCAGTGAGTAACAGCTTCACACCATTAATAGGATCTTCACTAAGCGATGCAAGCAAAAGCCTTGGAAAAGAATCTTCCTTTCGCGCATTAGCCTCCAGTTGTGCATTATCTGCAGCGTCCAAGATAATCAGTACGCCCTGCTTTGCCGACTGAACTTGCACAGTCTCGCTAGCTTGCTTAAGACGCTTACGAGCAATTTGTATCAAGCCATAGCGGTCACTGTCGGTAGGAAGGAGTGGATCGCAGAGGCCGCGACTTGCCAGCTCGTTGATTATTTGCAACAAGCCCACTCTAGGCAAGTGTCGAGCTTGCGCCTCCGAACGATATGCACCGCCGCCGAAGCAATCGAAAACTACGGCCTCAAAGGTATCTGCCAGATATGCCGCTAAACTCTGGATGAAGATGGTTTTGCCGACACCGCCGTCAGCATGGAGGAATACAGGTAGATTGCTGGCTTTGATCTCGTTAGTGACATCTTGTAAGGCTCTGCGCTCAACAACATCACCAACATCAACGAATCTTGTATCTGCAGGAAACAAGTGATCCTCATCACACTCCAGTGCATCGAGAATATCTTCACGCCTAATAGAGTTATTGCCTTGGCCTTCGATTTGCGCCTTCTCGCGGACAAGCTCCACCAGAGCGAACAGTCTTTTTGCCGCCTGCCCTGTCGAGTCAGCTGACCAATCACTGATTGTTCTTCGCAATGATCGGTTCTGTGCTGGTAGATCAATCGTTGCAGCACGAAACTCGATGAGCGGAAAAATATCCTCCGCTTCGATTTTCTCATTCTGACACCAGGTTTTTAGGTATTTGAGTTGCCTTTCTGCACTATTAGAATTAGATTTCTGCCCCGACTTTAAACATGCAATGGCATCCCAAAGATCAGCTGAAAACTCAGCGTTTGTTACGAAACCAAATGACAGCTTCTTAGTAACTTCTTCATCAGTTACATTAGCTTTAAACTCTCGTAGTGTTGCAGCGAATTTTTCAATCGTTTTTTTGAGATATGAGGATGTGACAGGCTCTGCAGCCACCTTGTATTTGAACTGTAAAATTTGCTGAGAAGTACAAGTATCGAAAGTATCACCATCACCATAAAAAAGCGTAAGGTCGGCAATATCCTCTGCCTCCTGCCCGACTTTGAGACTTTCGTTTGGAGATAGACCTTCTACAACTATCGCGAAGAGATTGTCTTTTGGAAACACAAGCTGTAACGCACGCCGTGCGGCCCAGCGCTCATGGAAGGTGTGCCCGGCGCGTGATGCCCTTACTGTATCTATGCTCCTCATAGCTTTACTCATAGCTCCTTGCTCCTCGGGAATTTCTTAGCTTCAAAATGAATCAAGGCATAGCAAACAGGGCCAGAATATTGCTAAAAAATGTGGAACTTATGAACCTTTGTTTTCTATATTCTGCAATGCACTGCCACGGAAAGTAATAAGCCTACGAACACTTAATAAACGTCACCTCAAATGCCTTACACAGCCTGAATTGCTGCATTCGATTGGCAAAAGAAAAAGCATCATTCATGTCGTACTGTTGGAAAATATCCAAGCCGCGATCCAGTGAGATTTTCCAGCCATGGTCGGTAATGATGTGTCGGGCGTGTAGCGTTCCGGTCTGATCAAACTCCCAAGTGAATTGAATGCCAACACTGGCTGCTGACTCTTGGATTTTATTGAACCACTCATCTTGCTGTTCTTGGCGAAACTCATCTGCGACGGTAACTAGATTGATAGTAACTTCTTCATCAGCAGGCTTATTTCTTGCGATAATTTCCAATAATTCCATCAGGTTGCGGGCTTGAAAGAACAGTCGTATATATGGATCAGTGATGGTCAGGCTACGTGCATCCTTAAGGTACGGTCCAAACAAACCGTCATAACTGATGCCCTTCTGATTCTCTTGAAACGTTAGATGTTGTTCCTGTAAAAGCGCTTTTTCTGCTTTAGAAACAACTGTACTGCTGGGCGCGCTCGGTAATGATGCAGACTGCTCTATAGCTACGGCTTGGTCCGGCAATGCCATCTGCGGCTCTACATCCCCTACCTTCTGCTGGTAGTGGTTCGGGTATTCCAATTCTTCTAACGTGGCAACTCTCACTTCCTGCCCCTGCATATCGCTATAACTGAAGCACACAGCAGGATAAGTCGTATCCATACGCATCAACTGATCTTTGACGCGTTTACGGCCTTCAATAGAGAACTTGAGGATTTCCTCAATCTCTTCTTCGCTGGCCTCACCATGCGGAAAAAGGATTTTCATCAAACCAGAAAATGTCTTGTTGATACCATCACGGTCACGGGTGGAGATGTCGCTCGATAGTGTAAACATCTGCTGGTAGCGGTCAGAAAAATCCTGATTGCGGAACGCTCGTAGGATTTCTGCTAAGTAATCGACTACAAAGCCGTACCCTTCAGAAAACATCTCGCCGCGAATAATGTCTACTTCCCAACCGGGGATATAGAAGTGCATACGGTCAAGAAAAGCAGTGTCGCGAAAGTTTTCTGGCAAGTCATCAAACAAGTGCGTGTGCTTGAGCATATACGGCACTGTATGTTGCGTATTACCAACAAATGCCATGGAAGCTTCAGCGCCAAGTGTTTCTACCCCGCGAGAGAAACTCTTGTTGGCCATGTAGTTTTTCATGATATCGACAAGCGCTTTATCAGTACGCTTTTTCTTACCGGCAAACTCATCAAACGCAACGCAGTCCCAATATCCAACAAGGCCGATTTTTCCAGATGAGTTATTTACAAACAGCTTAGGTACTGTGACTTCACCACCGGAGATAAGAATACCGTGCGGAGAGAATTCAGAGTAGATATGCGACTTACCGGTCCCCTTAGGACCCAGCTCAATCAGGTTGTAGTTACGCTCACAGTAAGGAATTAAGCGTGTGAGTTGCGTCAATTTACTACGCTTGCCGAATTTCTCTGGATCAAACCCCATGCTTTGTATCAACAGGTCAATCCATTCGTCTAGTGTGAATTCTTGTCGTGCCTGCAGATAACCCTCAAGGTCAAAGTGCGACATTTGAATGGGCTTAATCGTAGATAAAACCCAAGGCGTAATCCGTTTGTCTTCACTGTGATCGTATTCGACATCGGCAATGCACCACACACCACTAACCAGCAACTTAGGATGCCGCTTAATTGTGTCGGCATCGACCAGTAATTTTTTAATACCCAGATTAGCAAACTCAGCCTCATAGACATCATCTTTGTCATTGAGCGACACACTGATCCTATCGATAACCTTGTAACGTCCTTTTTCGCGGATATTGGAACGAATCAATCCTGCCTCATTACGATGTACGTAATGTTTGGCAAGAATCTCTTTCACCGTGTCGATACCGGTCTGAATACTGGCCTCATCATTAGTTGCGCAATACTGACCTAGCAAATACTCCAACACATAGGTCGGCACAATAGCATTGCCTTTGACAGTCTTTACTAGATCCTTGCGTACCACTAGCCCAGCAAAGTGGGTATTGATCTTGTCATCCAGTGTCGTCACGGGTCATCACCTAAAAATCAAAGTCGCCAGTAAAAGAGCGGCGCAGTGTATAGCTGCGGGTTTTGTAGGTCTGGTAATGGGTCGTACCTGCGTGTTTTTCCTCAAGTCGGAGTATCACTTCCTGCCCATTAGCTTTGTCCGATTCAGCACTCAGCAGGAAGCGCACCTGCAGTTCACGCTCGCGAGAGTTGCTTGATGTGAAGTCAAATGTCAGTTCATGACAATCCGAGATCAGCTCGCCATCCTGGGTATAAATTCCAGCACGTAGTTGCAGGGACTGGATCTTGTCCGTTACTGGTTCTTTCTGATACAGCGCGATACCCAGCTGGCTGGAAGTAATCACCGAGCTGGCACTGCCCAAGATATCCACCTCTACCCTACTGACATCACTCTGACGCGCTTTGCTAACGCGTAATACTGGCACCACTACTTCCTGAAGTGTCGCTCCACCATGAACAAAACGGCTGCCGGAACCTTTTAGACGCAAACGGTTAATCGACTTAGGTAACTGAACCTGCACTTCGCCTTCTAGCGCCAGTTGCTCAGGGCTGAGTGAGTGTAAACTGGCATGCGGTTTCAAGCCTTTACCCAACACAAAGCGGCGGTCACGATATAGGATTTGCTCCCCCTGCACATCAGCAACAGCAAAGTCACTTTCATCAATGGCTCTATCTTGATAGATAAAACCATGGTCTGCAGTAATCAAAATACTGCTGGCATTGGCTCCGACCAGTTTTTTAACTAAGCGCAGTAAGTCTTGCAAAGTCTGTTCTGCCGCTTCAAACGCCTCGCCTTCAGAGTGCATTTTGTCGCCAGTATGATCAATGCGATTGTGATAAATATAAATCACATCATTGCGCTTGAGCAGCTCACGACTCTCAATCTGATTCATATTCAACAGGTTGTCTGCCGTTATGGCTTCACCCCGGTCATTCAGCGCTTTCTTCAAAATCTTATTGCGATTGTCCGTACCCATACTGCTTTGCCCATCGACCAGAACGGTTGCAGTTTCATTATCTGCAATCTGTAAGCTCGTATTAGGCAGCAGCGCTGCCATGCCTAGCTGAGTGTAACTGGGCAGCATGGACAACATTGGTTCTAGTTCAGCGCTGTAGCGATCTTCCTGATTGATTAAACTGAGTAGTTCATCACCGATTTCATAACGCATCGCATCTGAAATAATCACGCACACGCGCTGTTCACGGCGCAAGTAAGGCTGAACATAGTGATCGAAAAACTGATTTTGTCGGCGTACTGGTAATGCTTCCCACTGGCTAATGCCATCAACAAAGCCCTGAAAATCATCGCCAAGTTTGAGCAAGAAGTTATTGGTGTACAGATTTTCCACCTGCTCAAGCAACGGCCCCATCAGGGAGATCTGGCCTGATTTACGGGCATGAAATACGGTCTTGCGATACAACTGATCCAGCTTGAACCATTGTGTACTGTATAGTTGCACGGCCTTGCTCAGATTTGGACTGACCAAGCTGGTCTCAGCTAATTGCTGAATAAACAGTGCTGCGTATTCAATAGCTGCATACAAGTCTTGGTAACGACTGTACCAATACCCCTGACGGCGTTGACGCACCCAAAGAACAACATCGCCAGTCGATACTGTGCGGGCTACTACTTCACGCACCAAATCACTGATGATTTTACGGTCAATCAACTCGAAATAATCCAGTTCAACCAGTGTGCGGAAATCTCGCTTAGCTAAGTCTTGCTCGATGCCTAATACTGCAGCGCACTGGTTGGACCAATACTCAAAACCTTTGGTAAAACTGCGGCTGTCTTTCCAGCGTTTAAGAAATACCAGCGCATCATTGCTCAGTTGCACAATGCCGTCAGTACCCATTGCATAGCACGACTTAAATAACTCTATTACAAAATCTCGAATGCTCGGGTCGGTAGACTGATAACCGTAATAACGTGACATTTGCTGCCACAGAAATGCATTCAGACCGCTACGCTCAATTAGATTGATACTGTCTTCACAACCATCAACCAGTTCTTCCAGCAGGTGCTCCAGTATCGAATCCAGTCTCGGCTCGCTGCCTGCACAGACAGCGAGGATTTTCATACGCACCATGCTGGGCGTATCGTCGTTGGCTAGCAGCTTTTTCAAAGTATTCTTGCGCACGCCAGCTTGGAAAAACTCGATGTGCTGATTGACTAGATCAGCAAATTCTAAGCCCAGCTCCAAGTCGGCCAGCCAAATTGCCGTCTGATCGGTGCGAAACTCTCCATGTGCCAGCTGTACATCCAGCAACCAGTTATCCAGTGCGTCGGGCTGTTGGTCGTACCTGTAAAGAAGAAACTTTTGTGTAGGCTGCTCACGCAAAATACGATGCTTTACAGCGTATTCGTTATTGCACAGCTCGATCTTTTCCACGCCCGGCAGGGCTAAAGCCTCATACTCCTCGCGCAGCTCTTGTTTGCTGTCATACCAGAAAAGAATACGGTGCTTGCCAAAGAGGTTAGCCAGCGACTGCTGAATGCGATTACTTGTCATGCTTTAATCAGAATCCTTAGCGGCTAGACCTGGAATGGTTTTCAGAGCGGCACCGAGTTTAGGGTAGTTAACTTTTACGCCATCGTCCAAATCAATCTCGACCTGCTCTGTAGCTAGCGGGTACAGAGTGTCACGCTCGTATTCATCTAGCTCAATTGACACCTTATTGATTCGCTCGATTTCTTTTAGCGCCTTGGTTTTATCACTTTGACTGCTGCTGGCACTATTGCTGACGGCCTCCAAGTGCGCCTTCTGAGCACTGAGTTTGGTGCGGTATTCACGCAGGTAACCGTTAAGCACGACACTTACTGTATCCGGGCGGTAGCGATGCATATAAATCAAGGCATTAAAGCTGCCCTTAGGGCTGGAGAATAGCCAATAAATAGGACGTTTTTTATAACGTTGCCAGTGGTCAGCGTAAAACTCTTTGAGGAAGTAATCACGAATACTGTAGTTACGGCTACCTTTGACGTTTAGCGCTTTTTCGATAAAGGCTAAGTTGTCATCGTAATGCTCGGTACCGAAGGTAACTTTGAGAAATTCCTTAAAGCGCTCGACCACATCATCGGTGAACCAATCACCGTCGAGCATAGGAATAACATTATCCTCATCGGGCTTGAAGCTAGGATTTGGGATCTGTGCGTAATAGGTTTGCGCAGTATCACCTTGATTAGCCAGTACCAAACCTTCTTGATCCAGGCTATAGCGACCGAACATGCAGCCTACGGCATAAGAAATAAACTCGCGCATGGTGTCGGCAAGCAGAAGCTTCTCTCGCTCAATATCAAGTTCATCTTCGCTGGCTTGATCCCACTGCTTGCCTAAGCGGTAGTAGTAATGCGGATTGCAAGTTAGAGTAATTGCGTTGAGGGGAACTTCAGGTGTTAGCTCATCTTGCAAGCCGTAAGCGTTGATGAAGATGCGGTTGTTATCTTCCTCCAACTTCTGCATTAGATTTGTCATATCCTGCCAATGTATGCGTAGTTTTTGGTAGGCGTTCTTAAGAGTGTCCTGCATATAATCAGAATTAAGTAGCGGCAGGTTAGTAAAGTTCCAAGAGGTTTCGTAAGAGTCCCAATCTGACTTTGCCAAAAATATTTTTTCCTTGACACTACTTTCAAGGCTAGGCTCATCAACCTGTCGTAACGGCAAACTAAGTACATGTGTTAATTTGAAATCTAAATTAGGCGCGAGCATCCGTAATAAAGAACTTGAAACCTTGCTATTCAAAAACGCCATAATTTTTTCAGAGGAAAAAGAGTCTTTTAGAAACCCCATAGGACCTTTGGCATCAAACATAAATCCAGCAGAAACGTTTCTAACCGCAAAGTCATCACTGGAAATCCCAGACCAAGTAAATCCTGGTTTAAACCCATACACACCATTGTAATTATGCGATCTAACACGCCCTGATTTTTCGTCCTTGAAGTTTTTTAGTTCTACTCCATCATCAAACCAGTTTACATAGTTATCGAAATGCCCATACCAGCGGCGTGATCCACCGCCTTTCACATACGGAAACCATCGCTTATTTGAGGATTGAGCTGAAGCATCATTAACAATTCCATAACCAACTTCATTCTGTGACACCTCATGCCATTCACGAAGGAAAGTAGCATTTTGGCCGGTTGCAAGCCCCTCGCGCGTCACAATATATTCAGATATAGCTGGGCAGCTATCAAACTCCTTGAGTACTTTTTCCGATGCCCAGAAAACAAGTGGCTGTCCTGGGATTATTAAAAAATCATCTTCGCTAGCAAAGAATCTAATCTCACTTTTAGGGTTGTTCACGGCACTTAATAGCGACTGTTTTTTCTCCTCTTCATTTACCCCATCGGTCAGTCTTAAAAAATGCCCTTTTAAACCTGGAATTCTATTATTTGAAAAAACAAAAGCTGTAGTTGAGACTACATCCCCTCCGATAGAATCAAACGCCCTCTCACCCAGTTGTGCCATCGAAAGAATGCTACTATTTTTTAAGATATTAGAGCGTAGCGCTTCGTACCTTGGCGCGAACATCCAGCCTTGCATGGTTATCATAGCTACATAACCATGACTCATAGCAAGTTTGGCGTTTCGTAAAATAAAAGCTTGGTATAAGTCGTATTTTCCGTCAACGAAGAATTTTTCAAGCCAATTTTGAAGGCTATTATTTAAGTCAGCTTTTTTCTTATATGGTGGGTTTGCTATTACAATATGATATTTTGGACTAAGATAATTAGCTTGCTCTAGCACTTGCAGTACTTTTTGATGTGTTTGATTGAGGAATAACTGACCTGAAATGTCTTTTAACTCTAGAGTTTGAAGAATTGCATCAACGTCAGTGCTATCAGGACGGATCAAAGAGCCAAAATTATCAGCCTCTTCGAATTGACGTAAGGTGGTCTTTAACGAGACCGTAAAGAGATCCCGGCCAACAAAGTCAATGTATTCGTCCAGTTCGTCTTCTTTGAAATTGATGTTTTCCAACACACAGATATTTGGTTTAACGCCCTTGCTAAAGAATCTGCGCTGTTTAGCGCGCGCTTTCATGGTCAGGGCAAAAGCGGCTAACTCCCCAGCTCGCTCGTCGATCTCGATGCCGTACAAATTATGAGTAAGTATTTTTTCTGGGATGTCGGCAGGCTCGTAACCTTCTTCTTCGTAAATGGCATAAAGCAAATCAAAGGCATAAGTTAGCATATGACCAGAACCACAAGCCGGATCACAAATTTTTATTTCTTCCGGTTTACTGATGCGTAGAAAGTCCTCTTCGGCCTGTTCAGGCTTGATATAATAATCCATCAGCTCTACCAGGTTAGAGTTTGGGCGATTGAGCAACCACAAACGTCCTAGAGAGTTTTCCACCAAATAACGAACGATCCAGCCAGGAGTAAACAACTGGGTAGCAGCGGGGATGTTTTCTGGAGTAATTTTCTTGTTTTTCTTTAGTCCATCAAATACCTGATTTTTCTTCTCGGCAATGTAAAACTGGTACAGCCAGCCGATCACCTCTACATCAACACAGGCTTCTGCAGTCATTGCTTCACGGGTTTGCGCCAAAACAGAGTTAGCTGAAAGCAAGTTGTCCGGCATCAGCAGTTCGGTGTAATCGTCAATGCGCTGGAATAAAAATGGCATAGCCGCATGCCAATGATTACAGGTGGCAACCAACAGCAAACGATAAGCTTCCGTTTGTGGGTCTGCACTAGGCAATTGATTATTCAGTAGGGCGAAAATCCTCTGTCGCGTCTCTTCTGGCACTTGACTGTCGTCGATATGCCCCATTTTAGCTTCGGCTAAGATCTCTGGCTGAAACTGGCCTTCTGCCGGTGAAACTACACCAATGCGGGTATAACGATTGACATCCATAAAGCGCAGAGCGCAAAAGCGGTTAAACCATATATAGGCCACCCGCTCAATCACCTGCTCTTGCCCGTCCTTGGTAATGGCTTCCTGTAGCTGTTTAAGTGCCTTGGGGGCTTCACGCTGAGCAGCACTATCTACAGCCAGCACAAGGCTAAGCTTGGCTTTTACTTGCTCCATTAAAGTGCGACGAGCAAGTGATGCGAATGTTTTAAGTTTACTGGTATCCATTACTGAGCTTCCCTAGTTAAATCATGACCTTTTTGCCTTGACCAATATGTTCGGCAAGTTCGGCACGCAGAGCGTTAAGGTATTCATCTAAATCACTGTCTGTAGCTAGCCAAGCTTTGTTATAAGCGTTTACTCGAACGCTGCGCATAAGTACTGGTGCAGGCTCTTGAATCTTAGGAGGCTCAGGTGGCTCAGGTGGCTCATCGTCTGGATAGTCCTTGTCTGGTTTTATTTGCTTAGGCGTGGCCATATCAACCATTTTAGCCAGTATCTTCTGATAGTTATCGTCTTGAAATTTGCGCAATCTATCGTTAACTACGGGAATCAGTCTTTGACTATTAATATGATCGACTAAAATGCTAAACGGCTGATTTAGCTCAGCCTGGCGCTCTTCTGGCAGACCCTGATACTCACTCATGCTTTGCATACGCTCTTGCATTTGCGCTA
The DNA here is from genome assembly GCF_000421765.1 of Denitrificimonas caeni DSM 24390. Taxonomy (GTDB): domain Bacteria; phylum Pseudomonadota; class Gammaproteobacteria; order Pseudomonadales; family Pseudomonadaceae; genus Denitrificimonas; species Denitrificimonas caeni. Next base: position 17,674 of record NZ_ATXQ01000006.1, read on the forward strand.
ACGCTTTCAGGGCATCAAGGCGTACTTGTGACAGTGCGTCAGCTAACGCTGCTTTCAGGGTATCCAGCCTGATTTTCATTTGCTGAATGGTGTTGCCTTTATAGCTATCTGCAGACTGTAAACTGTGCGTTAGCTGACGTATTTCATCACTGTCCAGATAAGTGAAGTTGGGCTCCTCACTCAGCACAAACTGGCGCGCATCATCAAAAATTTGCCGCTGCGAGCCACTCATGAATTTGCGGATAGGCTCAATGAGCTTTTCCTTGCTGTCATAGAGAGCATCTTCGTTTTTGGACAAATCAGTCAGATACCAACTGTAGGTTTTTTTGCTTAACTCTTTAAGTTGCTCAATAACTGGTTGAAGTGCAGTTAAGAAGGGATAGCTGTTTTTCTGAGCTTGCAGCACTTCTAGTTCTTGCATCATATCCTTGATGCGACCAATGGTTTCATGCCCCAAGGCTTTGGCTTCATTGGCGGTGGGCGGTGAGTCAAAAAAGTCCTCATAGAACTCTTTAAGGTTCCGTAACTGCGACTGACTGAACTCGACTTGCGGCTCTAGGATGATATTAGCAAAGCTTGCTGTGTTGCGTAGAGCACGCTCCAGTTGATCGCCTTCGAGAAGATTACTATCGGAGCGTACTTCCAGCTTGCCACGGGCGCAGAGCTTAGCAACGTTGCACTGAATTGCAGCAAGGTACCAACCATAAGGCTTGCGCTCAAAACGCTCGACTAGATTTTTAATGGTGGTACGCACCCCGGTTTGTTGGTTGCCTTTGATGTGGGCCAGCAGCTCATGCTCAACTTCAGTCAGATTTGTAGCATCGCCACCAAATAGACCATCGCTGGTGTCGAGGCATGCGCTGATACCGCTTTCGCTGTAAGTAATGCCACGCAACATAGGTAGGTTGGAGTACACCTTGCCAATCAACTCTTGGAATGCACGAATCACACGACTTTTAGCGTCACTGGCGGTAACTTCAACCTCACCACCAGCGATCATCAGATCGGCTTTACCTACTAGCAGTTGCAAACGCAGCAGCAAGTCGGCATACCGGGTACGGTTCTGCTCCCCTTTGCTGGTCAAGACCCTCTGTGCAACGTCATCCTTACCCTGAGTCATGTTTTGACGAATGTACTTTTCGGTACGTTTGTACATCATCAAATCCATCATCAGTCTAGCGTCAGCAGGCAGTATGACCAACAACTCGTCGGTGTTATAAACCGAATAGTTGCGCAGCATATTGATGTTGTCAGCATGCTCATGAAACGCAGTAATGATATTGATCGATAGCTCGTACTCACGCCCTTGTAGCTTGTCATCAATCTTGCGTGAGAACGGATAGTCTAGGTTGGTATCTTTGCTGTCATAGCGTATTTTCCGCTGATTGATAATAGAGTCGAATACCAAGCGTTCCAGCTCACTGGTCAGATCGGTGTTGTCGACTTCGGTATTTTTAATTTCCTGCTCGATGTCTTTTTCTTCATCGGTCAGATACTCATAAAGCTCACCGTTACGCTGGATATAAGTCTGCTGCTCAAGTAACCCCAGTGCTTCTTCAACTTGGTTTTTGAGCTTAGAGATAGGCTGTTCAAAGCTGGGCAACATTAAAACGCACAAGTTGTGTACTGTCGGCTTAAACTCTTTAACGTATTTAACCAAAAACAATGCCTTGAGTAAGCTAATGGCAAACTCAGAATCCAAGTTGCGCTCAGCACTGAAAATAGCTTTTTGGATTTGTGCTTTCAATGCAGCGCGAATGCCTTCAAACATCAGGTCAAAAGTAGCCAGATCGCCTAGCTTGTGCTCAGCAATGGTTTTCATTACCTGATGGAAAACTCCCAGCATGGAGCGCTCACCCACTGAGCTATGGCGGCCTTCAAAAGCGTTATGCAAGGACAAACCCTGAATAGATGCCTGGAACAGATCAAATTGATACGGCACAAAAGGGTAGCAGTTAACAAAGTGATCTTGATGCTGAAAGTTTCGGTAGCTGTGCGAGCCATCCGAAAAATCAAACAAAGTTTTGAAGTTATTGCATTGCTTGTCGTACAAGAGTGCTAACTGCCCACTTGCATCTTCAGTTTTGGTCAATAGACGTTTCTGAATAACTTCGGCTACGTCCGCGCTGGTGAGCTTTAAGCGGTTGGCAAAACGCGCCTGAATCTTAGTAAAGTCGTCGCCCTGCTGTTTAGTCATCTCGCCAATGACGCTGCTCATTTCTTCCTGTGCGGTAACCATAATCCAAGCTTCACCATTGCACTTGGTGGCTAGACTTTCCGCAACAGTTTGCAGGTTAGTCATCAGCTTTGTGTTATCAGCGATGTACTGCCCTACTTCGTCAACAAAGAAATTAAGACGAAACTCATTTGTTCCTAAAATCTGTTTTTGCTGATCAATGTAGCGCTTGACCTGATTAGCAAAATCCTCAATGGACAAAGTGTATTGGTCCCGATACTGGCTGAGGATGTTTTTTCCGATAGCATCATCTTCCCCAGTAACTTTGCTATAGGCTTTAGCTATGTTGTTACCTTCCAGCAGGGCTTGCTCTCTACCCTTTTCCCAAGCTTTTCCAGAAATATCTTGATAAGCCTGTTTGAAGCTTGAATAAAGATTACGACTGTCTAAATCGCGTTCAAACTGTGCAACATGACCATGCTTACCGTAGTAACCACACATTTCGTCAAACACTTTAGCAAACACTGCCAGCAACGCATCGAGCTCTTTTTTGCTGATGATGTCAGCTTTTTGATCGATGTTAAACAAAATGCTTTGTGATGGAATCGAGACCGCTTTTTTCAATGCTCCGGCTAGTAGAGCATCGTCTTCACACTTAGGTAAAAACAGATCAAGCGCTCGAGCATCATCAACCTGACGGTTTTCCAGAACCAAAGCGAGCATTTTCAAAAGGTGTGATTTACCAGATCCGAAAAAACCAGAAATCCATACGCCATTGGCGGACTGGTAATCGTTATAAGCGTCAAGGAAACCCGACAACCGCTTGGAGGTCTCATTGGTAAGAACGTATTCCTCCAACTCCTGACGTAGGCTGCTTTCATCATCGGCTTTAATTACGCCGTCAATCGTGGTTTCAAGCGGGCGAGTAAATATATTCCTGAGTGACATATGGATCCCTCCTATTATGGTTCACGGTGGTAAATGTTGTAGGCACGATAGTATTTGTCATCATGCAGCTTGCCAAACAAATCCAGCGAGGTGCCGGTTGCGGCTGAGTGACTGTAGGTACCAGGGAAAAACATGAGTGTGGGCCAGTCTTTGGCCGCACGCTGCAAATTATTAAGTACGTTGTGCGAGCGAATATAAGGAAAAACCTCGCCAATGCCGGTCAGGAACATCACATCAAATGGCTGTTGGGTTATTTTCACTGATATGGCGGGAATCAGGTTGTCTTCTGGGTCAAACACACCCTGGAGCAGCTCCTTAAATTCAGCTTTGTTAACAGTTGGCTCTATTTCAAGCACCTGCTCCCAAATCTCACGCTCTTTGAGCAACTCGATGCACAGGTCATACAGATTAATCTCCAGCACCTGTACACCCTGCTGGCTTAGTGAGTTGATCAGCTGTCGCTGTAAACGCTCCATTTCAACTGTTTCAGATGGTGCATAAGGGCAAATGAAAAACGGAACTTCGCTGTTCAAGCCTTCCATGTTTAAAAATCGCGGACTGCTAATCACCGCCAAAAGATGCGCAAATCTTTGATTGATCGGCAGCGTACTTACATCACGGCTCATAATGCCTGTCTCATCAGATAGGATTCAAAAATAGGAAAAAATTGCAACTGTGCAGGATTACCCCTGACTATCAACTTGATAAGCTTACTGCTTGGAAATGCAGGGATTATGGTGCTATTTGATGCCAATAAGCCAGCGTCGCGCAACATTTTAAATAATACCTGCCTAAGCTTGTTCTGCGTAAGCTTACTCAAGACATCGAGTTCATCATGCCACTGAGCTTTACGATTAAAAAATGTCTCGTAATCCTCATATTGCAAATCACCTTTGAGGCTGATAAAGCGCTCATGCAGCACTTCTATAGCAAAGTCACCAATAAAGCTGTAATGGCGGCAAACAGCAAGCCATAGTGTATAGCCCTGGTCTTGACGGTCACTGGCGATCAAAAACTCAAGTTCTTCAGCTGATAAATGCTTAAGCCTTGCGATAATCTCACGACAGATTCGCTTTAAAGTTTGCTGCGTTCGACTTTGCAGTAAATTACTTTCGAGCGCCTGAGCAGATACTTCCTTCCAGCAACCTGTTTCCACATACAACTCAGCCAGCCGCACCGACTCCAGATGCAATAGACTGCCTGTTGTGAAAGACATACGGTATTTTTTATGGTCGTTCATAGGTGGTTTGATTGCGTTTATTGGAAGTGGCTCGGATGGCTGCTAATGGCCTGCCAGGGAAGAGGTATTTAATTTAATATGCCTAAAAAGGTATATAGGCTCAATACTTTAAAGAGGCAGCATTCTAACTGGTAGATGCTTAAAAAGCTAAAGCTAGCTTGTCGCTTGCGGCAAGCTAGCATGGTTTATCTCTTATTCGTTATGCGTTAATTTCCACTTTTACAGGTTTAGGCATGTCTACTGAAAACATGCTCTGTGCAACTCCACTGAGACGGACTACTTTGCGCTTCACTGTGACCTGCTCGCCATCAACTTCGAGTTGTAAATTGATATTCCAGTAATCCACAAGTTTACCGCACGGCTTCTGCCGCGGTATCAGCTTGTCCATATCTGCTAAAGCTTGACGCACCTGCCCGGAAGATCGCAGTTGCTGTGAATATTGAGCGGGGAAACCCCCTTCTTTGCTCAACTGCGAAATCTTGTATAAATCCAACATAACTCCAAGTTCACTGGTGATGAAAACAACTGAATCTGGCAAATTTACGGTCAAAATATCTGATCGCACAAGCGACTCTATAATGAATAGGTACTGAAACCATGCTGGGGGCATACTCCCTCGAGAGAGAGCGGCGTCACAGGAAGCTGCTATGCTGCAGATTACACTGCTCAAATTTGCTTGGTTCAGGATTTTTTGTAACTTATTTCGACTCTTTAAACCCTGCACATCCAGTGCGATACAAAACGCCTCCCAGACCGGTGCTAAAAAACTTTGCAACTCTGGGCTAATTATTGCTTTAGCCAGCAGTAAAGATAGGGCTAGCTGTTTGTGCGTCACAGGCCTCCCTACTCTCCAGCACAGATGGTAGTTTTGGGTTGCGCTATCACTTAGCCAGTCAGCAAGAGGCACTTCCCAACCCCACAACTGGCCATCGCAGCTGCGTTGAACCCACAGATTCTCATATGGCACGCCGATATCGCTCAATAGTCCTGCTAGCATAGCTGCAACTTGCCAATGGTTTTCAAGATCATCATCCCAAGTTTCAGTTTTTGCCCTTATCAGCGCTCGATATGCCGAGTCAAGACTATGTGTCAATAGACCCATGCCCTCCGAATGGTGATGTGATTCTGTAGCCGGAAGCAGGTGCATGTGACGCACAACTGTTTTGATAATTGGCATAATCTGCTGATCAAAGTCGGGGGCTTGCTGCGGATACATACCTCGTATCAAGATGATTTTTTTCTTGATAGGCTTGTGTTGAAAAATCAACTCAGCAGGAAATGCTGGAATACCCTCAGGTAAGCCTGCTGCTAGCAGGTAGGGATGCCCGCGATAGTAAAACTGGTCATTTTTGATTCTGAAAATCGATTTTTTGAACATTTTCTACATCCTCAACTAAATTTGAGGATGTAGATTCGCTCATGCTTGGCATATTACAGGCATCGTTAAGTTACATAAAAAGGCAAATAGCTCACCAAGAGTCGCATAGAAGTCGCATAGAGTTATTTCTATGCGCAGATCAATGCTTATCCTCATTAGAATACTCATAGCGTGTCCAGCGTCAGTAAATACTCTAGATTTGCACTTTCAAAGCCATATGCACGCACCACTACAGGCCTAACACTCTCCTTAACGCTTGCTGTGACGCTTCGCGTTTTTCTTTGGGCATCTTAGCTATATTGATTAGCTTCCAGTTTACAGCAGGCAAATGCTGGATATGTCCAATAGGTGAGTTTTCCCATTGCGATTCACCACCATAAACACTAACGATCAGCTCTTTCTCGCTATCTGTGAGTCCGTTTAAGATTAAGCGGTGTGCTGTAACTGCGGCTTGTTCTAACTCTTGAATCGTGACACTTCGTCTGGTCATGCCAGAAAACTCACCTAGATATTGGTTTTGAATATCTTTCCATCTTGGGGCTAGTAATTCTTCCAAGGGCCGTGGGTGGCTAAACAAGTACGCAAGAAAAGCCTGCCGAACCTGTTCAGTAATCCCTTCATTTTCAAGTAGTAACAGGACATCAAAAAAGTCACGGGGATGCTGCCGATCAAACGCGGCGCACAGCTTCCCTGCGTATAAATCGGCAAGAGAAACAACCTGTATTTCAGCAAAACCGAACTCATCTTCAACAGACTCACAAACACTTAACGTTTGTACAGGGAACACAGTGCCGCGCAAAACAGGTGACAGCTCTATTTGAATAGAAACACCGCTTTGCTGCACCGTTAGCCTTAATGCGTCAGCTTTGTCTTGATAGCTTTTAGTTACCCGCGCTCCTGCAAGGCTTTGCGATAGGTTTAAACTGATTCTATCCAGCGCTTGCTTAATACTTTCAAGCGCTTGCTGCCTGGTTGTACTGGGCAAGAAAACCAAATCGATGTCTACAGATAGGCGTGGAAAATCACGTACAAATAAATTGATTGCCGTACCACCTTTAAGGGCAAAGCAAGGCTCTTGAGCGACGAACGGAAGCACACGAAGCAACAGTTGCACTTGCGCATAAAACAAACTATTTCTATCCACTAAAAGCCTCTGGTACAGTTATTTGATACGCTTTATTAAAACTTCCACCTTTTATGACTGAGCGTTTTCCTGCACCCAGATCATAGCTTTCGGGTTCGAGTTTATTCCGCCAAGCATGCTGATAACGGTCAGCAAAGAAGAAAAACAACCGCTTAGCCAGTACATGCTTGCAGGCATGCAATAGTACATCCAGTCGTCGTGGTGACAGATTGACCAAGCTTTGCATGATATTGTCTGCTTGCTCAAAACTGATCACGCTCGGCACCTTAGTTAATAGCTCTAGGTAGGCTTGCTCTGGCGAGGCCAGCAGCCAGCAGCCCTGATGCAGCGGCACTGGTTTTAAGCTATTGGCGGCAAGCAGTTTCTCTGCATCCCATATTTGTACTGTCGTATGCCAGCGAAACTCTAGACTGCAAGAAAGCTTGTTTAGCCAACTCGGTGCAGGTTGCGACGCATATATATCGATCACGGTTTGCAACTGTATATAATGTGCCAAGCCATGCTGAGCTAAAGCACTAGCACCACCCACATAGACAGGGCATTCAAACATACGATAAAGCGAGGCCAACACGCCCTGCCATTCCACAGGCACGCCGGGTCTTGCCACTACGCCACGCGCCAAGCTTTCGAACTTTTTGCTTTTCAACGCATTGTCGATTTGATAAACCTCAACCCCCTGCGCAAGCAACCACTGCCGGGTTGCCAGCTGACCATAGGGTAAAAGCTCTGTATTTTCAGTGAGAGGAAGCATTAGGTTTACCAGCAGGCTTATTTACGGCATTTATAGCCGTAAAAACCGTATTCTGCAAACCTAATCTTTGCAGATCAACTTTAACTGAATAGCTGCCCTACTGTATTCATGGGTAAAAACATACGTACACGCCATTTTTACGGAGTTATCACAGGCTAATATAACGATTGGTAGTCATTTTAAAAGAGGCACCTGAGGCTCTCGACCCCACTCAAAATTGTTTAGCTATTGGCGATATGGCGTGAGGATGGGCTGATTTTTTCAAACACATTCTTAGCCGCTGCCATTCCGCATAACGCATTCAAAAACGCTTTTTCTTCAGCATAAGCATCCTCAGAAACAATCGTCCACCAGTGACGATTATCACCATCCCAGCGATAGCCTCGTTTCTTCACCACTTCACGGTCAGCATAGGAAACACCTTTAGCGAGAATCTTAAAGCTGGCTTTCTGTGCATTGGCTAAAAGCTCCGGTAGTGCATTTGGTACGCTTTCAAATAACTGCACCATGGCCAAACAATCCGTTGCAGCACGGTGGCCATCATAGAAATAACCATTTTTGAGAAGCAGGTATTCGAGCTTGGCGCTTTCAAAGCCATGTGCACGCCAATCAATATCCTTAACGCTGCACGCCCAAACCTTATTGGCCATTTCAGGGAAGCGAATATCAAAGAAGGCACGATCAAATTGGGCATTATGCGCGATCAGTACATTGGAGCTGTTAACGATACGCGCGACATGAGCATCATCAATGCGCTTGCCGGCAACCATTTCGTTACTGATACCGGTAATACTGGTAATCAGTTCTCTGATTGTCTGCTTAGGACATTCCAACTGACTGGTGATCTCGATGATTTCAGTGATTTTCCCGAGGCTAGGACTGTAAGCCACCTGCACCAAGCCGAGCTCAATCACCTCATCGCTACCCGCCGTAAAGCCGGTCGTTTCAAAGTCCAACAAGGCCAAGGCAATTTCATCGCCTACAGTCTCGTGCAGTTTGATCGGGAAGCGATCCTCGGCAGACAATGGAATCTGTTCTAAGAGACGAAAGCGCAATGGGTTGGCTTGGATTTCAGCAAAACGATTGGTGTCAAACATAAAATATCCTACATTATTTTGTCCCAACACTAGCAACAAATACTGTATAGATCCACAGCCACAAGCAAGCATGCGATATATTCTGTCGCTTGCTAAAGTGAATGACATCAATCAGATCAATGAAATAGATTGCAGTACTAACTTAGTACCTATTCTCAAATCGATCACTATTCCAGTTATAAAAAGACTGCCCTCCGCTAGCATCAATACCGCCTCTAAAAATCCAGTCTTCTTCATCATCATCTTCGCTGTAAAAAACCACTTCTCGCTGCTTAGGTACTCTCATTGCGAGGCGTTTAATAAACGAGAATTGTAAAAATATCGGCACACTCAGATAGCCACAGACAAGACTCGTAAACCCAAGCAACAGTCTCATCAGCGTATCCGTTGGTAAAGCCGTCATTCCCACGAAGATTAACACTGGAAACACTGCTACCGTCAGCGCAATGAAAGCCACCCCTGAAAACCAGTGCTTTAAAAACAATACCGATAAAACAATTAAGACACACCCTAGCGCTAACCCTGCAGAAGCAGGCAGTTGTGGAAAATATAGGCGCTGGAGTGGCTCAATAAGGAATACTGCAAATGACTCAAGAGCCATGAGTCTCAGAGGCAGGCCAATGAGGTAAACCGTCAATAGAAATGGCTTGTCTAGGTCATACAAAAGCCTAGCATTACGCCAGACTTGTAGCGGTGAGAACGCATTCATTAGGAATCTCAGCATCATCTAAAACCTCGCTCAGCAAAAAAGTTTTACCTGTGCTACGCCTTAAGCTCAATCAAGCGCACAGCTGTTAAGTCCTATGATACTCAGATATTTTTTCGCGCAAGTTTAGTAGCTTATAAAGCGCTCTAGAGCGTTGCTTCTTAGTTAACCTTTGGCAAATCAGCCCAGCGGGTTGTATAGGCGGGAGAAAGGTGCTCACGCTTCATTTGCCAAGTGTTCTGTATTCCTTGCCTGGCTAGAAAAACCTTGCCCAGACCGCTTTGGTTGATTTCGTCCAGTACGGACATAAGCTTTGTACTGTTAGGTCGTTTCTCTACGTCATCAAACAAACCCGGCTGGTAGGCATCGTTATCGTAAAAATCAGACAACATGACCCCGCCTTTGCTGTAGCTATAGCCTTCTCGCCAAACGCGCTTGAGTAATTGCATCGCTAGGATATTTAATTCCCGCGTGTCACTGCTCGGTAAGATCAGCTCACCGGTGACTGAGTTGCTGTACGTTTTTTGACTTTGTTTAAACTGACTGGTCTGGACAAAAACCGTCAGTATCTTGGCTTGTTGATTCTCTTGTCGGAGCTTTTCAGCCGCGCGTGCTGTGTATTGCGCGATAGCCTCGCTCATCTGCTCAAGGGTTGTAATTCGGCTACCAAATGAGCGGCTGCACATGATCTGCTGCTTGGTTGGTGGCAGCTCTTCTAGGTCTAAACAGGACTCACCATTGAGTTCGCGTACAGTGCGTTCAAGCACTATCGAAAATGAGTCTCGAATTGCCACAGGAGAACATTTAGATAAATCCAACGCTGTTTGAATGCCCATCATTTCAAGGCGTTTCCCAATCCTGCGACCCACACCCCAAATATCAGTAACAGGTGTAATCGCCAGAAGCCGCTGCTGCCGCTCGTACTGGGTGAGATCAACAACACCATCTGTGGCAGGGTATTTTTTTGCTGCATGGTTGGCGAGCTTTGCCAACGTTTTGGTCGGCGCTATACCGACGCACACGCTTAAACCAACCCATTGAGCGACTGTCTCTTTAATGTTTTGACCAAACTCTAGCAGCGACACAGTTGAGCCTAAACCGCTTAAATCTAGAAATGCCTCATCAATCGAATACACCTCAATCCTGGGCGCTAATCCTTCAAGAATCGTCATGACACGACAGCTTAGATCCGCATACAGCGCATAATTCGACGAGAATAACTGAATGCCATGCTGCTCAATTTGCTCTTGAATCTGAAAAACAGGCACAGCCATTTTAACACCCAGCGCTTTGGCTTCTTTTGAGCGAGCAACCACGCAGCCGTCGTTGTTGGACAAAACCACTAGCGGGACGTTTTTTAAATCTGGACGGAACAGTTTTTCGCAACTGGCATAAAAGTTATTGCAGTCTACGAGTGCAAATACAGTGCTCATGGCTTGGCTGATGACTTACGCCGCATGTTACGTACGACACTGGTGACAACACCAAAGATATCTAGCTCGCAGCCCTCTGGCACCTCAATGGCTGGGTAGGCTTTATTACGCGGTATCAGTCGTGTAATCGGCTTCAGCGCTAACTCCTTAACAGTCAGCTCACCATGAAAGCCAGCAATGACAATATCGCCATGATCTGCTCTCACAGACCGATCAACCACCAGAATGTCATTGGGATAAATACCCACTTCAATCATTGAGTCGCCTTCAACCCTGACAAAAAAAGTTGCTGCAGGATGCTTGATGCACAGCTCATTAAGATCAAGTGTTCTCTCAACATAATCTTGCGCTGGCGATGGAAAGCCCGCAGGAACTCGATCAAGAAAAAGCGGGATAGCAAGCTGCTGATCAGCGATATATGTAGCGCTGCAACTTTTACCAATTATTGAAACATGCATAATTTTGCACCGTCAAATAATACTGTATATAAAAACAGTTAAATTATAGGCATGCAATGCGATCCCTGCAAAGTCTTTATCGCATCAATCACTCATTTGAGTAAGTGAGTAAGTGAGTAAGTGAGTAAGTGAGTAAGTGAGTAAGTGAGTAACCGTACTGCATGACCTACGCTAATCAAGCACTTAAAGCGCTTTAGGCCAGGTTCCTCACACTTGCGCCAATCAAAATCTGTCATAACTTAGTCATCAGGAATTAACGCAGCATAAGTACCCGTCAGGGTCTGCTGGCAAAATTTTTGGAGAAAATGAAGTGATGACACTGAGTACCGTACCCGTGGTGACCGACACTTTAAATAACATCAATGTGCACTGGTCTACCGGCCTGAAAAATCATGGCATTGTTACCGTCCAATTCAGTAGTGAGTCCAGCGATCAGGCGCTAATTGCCGAATTGATTACTATAAGGCACCTGCTTTTCACGAGGCAGATATTTGGCCGCAAGCCGGTCAGCGGTAAGGGTTATGAGTTACGAGTGTTTTCCGGTGCGATCAAGAAAATCGCGCAAGGACGAAGCGCCAAGGAACATATTGTCCCATACGGTCTTTTTTTAACTGGTCCGATGTTTGGTGTGCAGATCAAAGTGATGAAGCAGCAGTACACCGACCCACTGTTTGGTAGCTCTGACACCCAACAACTTGACAGTATTGATGCAAGCGACAATGGCAACCTTATCCCCCAAGAACTCTGGGAAACGCCAATGGGGCCGCTTTACATAACTCGGCATGCTATTGAGCAATACGAAGCCCGACTGAATGAAAGAAATCGTGATCCTGTGGCCAATCCAGAGCGTTCTTTTTTCAATGCTATGACATCAAACAGAGCTTACAGCTTCCGTAAAACAACTCTGCCTGAAAGTGTTTTAAAGCATAAGTTAGCCAAGTACGGCGATGATAACCTTGAAGTTTGGCGCAATCCCGAGTCAAATTTGCACGTTACAATTTTGCGCCGGGAAAACGCTCCAGGCATTTTGGTTACCAGCTATTACCGAGATGTGTAATTACACTGCTGGAAACGATTTTGGATTATTGAAATTAACCCATTAGGTGGACGTTATGTTTGCAAGGACTATTAAACAACTAGGATTTTCATCAGCTATTTTAGCCGCTATGGTAACTGCAGGCTGTGCCAGCTTGTCGGGTGGAAAAGAGCCGCTGGTGCAAACTTTTGAGCCGAGCAAAAGCTTTGCTTACAACGTGTCCATGTTGGCGCATATCAATACTCCAAAAACTGCAAAACCCCATATTGAAGATATTGAGCTGCCCGATGGCAGTATGCAGAGCATACAGCAAACATCGACTGATCTGCTTGGCGTGGGTCTTGCTGGCAGCATGCTCGCTTTCCCTAGCTCTATCGGGTCGTCAGGAATGAATAGCTTCATGGCAGTAGATTTGCTGCTAGGTTCGCTATCTGGGCCGCCTACGCTAACCATGCACCGCCACGCAACAATTGCTTGGTTTCCAGTGGATCAAGCCAGTTCAGCTAAAGATGCAATGGATAAAATGCACTCTATTCGCATAGAAAGCTTGAAGCGCAGCCTTAATGAGCGAGGCATGAAGTTCAAGGTTACTGAAAACAAATTAAACGTAAAGCTAATGCCTTGGGAGCAGCCTCGCCATTACGCAAAAGTTATTGTCGAAGAGTTTGAAGATTTGTGCACAAAAGACGCGCCTTGTCGCTTCAATATAGGCACTAAAATGCCCGCAAAAAAGGTTGTAATGGCTCCAAAAGAGTTAACTGGACAATCCTTCCCAGCCTATTTTTTTAAAGCAGGTGAAGCTGCCGAAACTAGCGCAATGGTGATGTACTTAAACAACAACCAAGGTGATGATAGCTATTATGGTCTGGCTCGTGATTTTGAAAACGTTGTATGGCTGACCAAGCACCAGCCTGATTGGATGGTTCACTACATTGCGATTCCCAAGCCTCAAACACCTGAACAGCTCAAGAAAGGGCCAAAACTTATCAACCCCTTCCCTTATATGGTGCATAAGGGCGAGGTTAAGCTGTTTGCGGTTGAGAAAAAATAATTAGGTTCTTTAGCTGAGATCTGCGTGTCAAAACCGAGCAACTCAAATACCTCAGTAGCTCGGTTTTAGCTGTGCTGCTATAACTCAGTTTTTAACTCTGTTTATTTTTTCCCAGTCATTGGTTGGCTCACTATAATTCCAAGGCAGCCAGGTTAGACGCCAGGTGCGTGTTTTAGAATGCCTGCGACTACAAAAAAGGCTCTCATCGACCATGCGAATAAAACCAGCTTCACGCAACTCTGAAAAAGCGCGCATAGCTATTTTACGAGAGCAGCCAATTTTTTCCTCGGCTTCACGAACCCCGTACCCCACGGCTCGACCTGGTCGCCACTGTACCTGTAGTAGCAGCAGTAAAATTTTAGCCTGGGGACTGAGATCTAAAAAAGTCTTGGACTCCAGCATCTGTCTGCGAAGAGTGATCCGCCCACCCCTCTTATCAAATGGAAGTTTAATTTTTTTACTCACGTTCACCTCCCTGTACCAACCATGCCTCGATCGCAGATGCATCGTATAAAACCACGCGGCCACAGCGTAGTGGCTCAGGAAATCCTGCCAGCTGCTCCCAACGCCAAAGAGTCATAACACTAATGGAAAAATGTTTAGCAGCAGCCCGCTGCCGGTAAAAACGTTTCGGATAATTTTTCAATTTTATATTTCCTGTACACCGCACGCATCTAGAAACGGATATCACTAGCATTGCTAGCAGCTGCGCAATCCAGTAATCTGAATCAGCGCTTTCTGTGCGTCTCTAGTCGCTTTTTGGTCTAGAAAGCTGGTGTAGAGTTACCGCTCTGCACCAGCACCTACCCCGATTACCTCAGGGCGGCGCTGATATTAACAACGATTTAAAAATGTCAACCCTCGTTACGTTACATTTTCGGTCACTTGAGCTGTAAGGCTTGTAAACAGTGGGCTGTAGAAGAATAAAAATTTAAAACCCACTGATTTCAGCTATAAATATACAAACTAGCAGGGTTTTTAGAGTTAGAAATCATTACTGTTTGTTGACCAGAACAGATGGCCTAATATCTCTGCATGTCAGGATCAATAGCAGTCACGCTAAGCGCAATAATTTTCTGTGTGAACAATTAGAATTTACAAACAGTTTAGAGACAGCTGGTGGTGAATGTAGGAGTGGTCGAAAAACGACACCTGACGCCGCTAAAAACAGGGGTTACAGGTATCATATTCGACACTTGGAGCCTAAAAAGATTTTGGCGAGATGTCCAAAATGACACTCGTAACGCATTAGGGGTATCGAATTTACACCCAATGATTTATTACAGTGGGTGCATATTAATGGTCATTGACAGCGCACTATTCAGGTCTTTTAGTGACGTCATTGAGCGGAAATTGCGGCCACATTTTCTTTCGCCGGCGAAAGTATTTGCTGTGTAACGTATTGGCCCCAGGCCTCCATAAGCTCTCGGCGGCGCTCTAGCAGGTCACCGCGACGGTATGCTTCTTCGACAGCATCACCGATAGCATGAGCTAGCGCCTGCTCCACCACGATGTTATCTGTAAGCGTGTTCTCTGCCGCCCAGTCCCTAAATGTAGATCTAAAGCCGTGAGGTGTGATTATGTCGCCGTTTTTGTCACGCCATCCAATACGATCTTGCTGATGTTTGGCAGCATCCATACGCCTGACTTTCATCAGCATAAGCATGTTACTGGCTGGCTTGCCTGCTGTGCGCCCCTCAAATAAATAGCCGCTGCTAACCTTTGGAATAGTTGCTAGTAGCTCAAGGGTTGCTGTGCTGAGTGGTACGCGATGATCTGATTTCTTGCCTTTGCGTCCTTTCATACGTACTGCAGGCACAGTCCACACATTGGTTACTAAATCGAACTCTGACCAGTGCGCGCCCAATACTTCCTTGGTGCGTAACGCAGTAAGCATGGTTAGCTGTAAAGCCTTTGCGCCGATGTCTTGCTCTGACTCTAGCGCCTGCCAAAACTTGCCGGATTGCGCCCACGGTAGCGCTGGGTGATGACGGCGTTTATTTACATTGTTATTCGCTAATTCAAACTCAAGAACACCATCCCATGCTGCCACGTTTTCGCCGGCGAAAAGTTTTCTGGATCGTGCCAGCTTTAATACCAACTCTATGCGATTGCGTAAGCGGCTTGCAGTTTCTTTTTTCTCATTCCAGATTGGACGCAAAATTTTAAGCATGTGTTTAATAGTGATTTCAGCAGGTGGTAACTGCCCAATCACAGGACTCGCATAAGTCGCTAATGTATTGATCCATTGCTGGTGGTGCTTTGCATTTACCCAATTGACACTATGGATTGCAATGTAATCAGCTGCCACCATATCGAAAGTAACAATCTCAGCGGCGGCAAGTGCTTCTTTTTCCTGCCTGTCTTGTTGTGGGTCTATGCCACGCGATAATAAGGCACGCAACTTGACAGCTTCTGCTTTGGCCTCTGCAAGTGGTAATCCATCAGTTGAGCCTATGCCCATATTTTTAGCCTTACCGTTAAGCGTGTATCTAAATACCCAGGATGCAGAACCTTTGCTCCTGACTCTAAGGTATAGACCATCGCCAGCCGAATGCATCCCTGTGACGCCTTGATTGATTAGCGCAGTAACGCCTCTTGTGGTTGTTGCCTTGATCTTTTTTTCGCTGCTCATGCATTGCACCTAATCCGCTTGCGGTATACAAGTTGGTATACAAGTCTGCGCTGATAATAGGTGTTAACAGCGGATATTTCAACATAGCCAAGGAAGGCTGAAAGATAGAGCAGTAGCGGCATACAGCGTGACTTACAGCAAATATATGAGGGTTTCTGTTAACTCTAAAAGGCGGTCACCTCCTCCGCCAAATTTAAGAAAAACCTCTGAGAAATCAGGGGTTTTTTTTCGCCTGTCATTTATTGCAGATTCCGCGCTAGACAACAGTTCAGCGCTTATTTATCTTTACACATAGGTATATGGAAACCGCAGTACGCCAAAGACTCAGCTAAATTAATATAGGTAAAGGATGATGCGTAAGATTGTAGGGCTGTTGCGCTTTATCTCATTAGCTTCGCTGGGTTTGCTGTTTAATGGCATAGCGGCTTATTTGATTTTTAATCCCAACCCTGAATCTCTTGCTCTGAGTTGGCTCGCTGTCGCTGTCTGTGCGCCGCTAGGCTTAAATGCTTGGTATTGCTTATATACGGGCAAACAGGCGTGGCTGACACGTCTAGGGCCTTTGCCTTAGCTTCCCTGCTCTTGCGTTTTTAAAGATCCTGCAATTGAGTTCTATATAAAAACCACATTAGCATGAGCCTTATAGCTGCTACACAGACGTCTCAAGATTAGCGATGCCAAACGGGATATGCACCGATGGCAAGCGTGCCGAGGCCGGTTCGAGATGTAGTTTTTGATCATCAAAAAAGATATGCGGCTGCATAATATCCAGAACTTTAGCTTTTTCTACGCCACCCATGAAAAAGGCTTCATTCACGTCAATGCCCCAGTGCCGCATGGTATTGATCACACGCTTGTGTGCAGGTGCATTGCGCGCGGTCACGATGGAAACACGCAGGATGGGCTCGTAGCTTGGATCTTGCAGTTTTTTCTGCGCTTCCATGGCTTGAATATCAGCAATACGCTTTAAGAAGGGTTTTAACGGCCCAGGCGTGTGCGGAATATCTTCACGAGAGGTTTCGTGCTCGTGGAAGTCGCCAAGGCTCTGTGTGGTTTTGTAGACGGTTTCTGCTTCATCGTCAGCTACGACACCGTCAAAGTCGAAAGCAATCCGCAGTTGCGCGTCATTGCTGTCATCTTCAATTTCACCTTTGAGGATCTGTCCTGCTGGGTAGCCTTCAGCCACTGCGCGCTTTACGTCATTCGCATTGGCTGATAAAAACAACTCAATGTCAAACGCTGGAATATACAAATGTGGAGATTTGCCCTGCATAAAAACGGCACGCGTAATGGGTAAATCATAATACTGAATAGAGTTCATCACCCGTAAGCCAGTATCTGGGTCATTACGTGATAATAAAATAACTTCAACCGGTGGATTCTCAGGATTGAGTTGGTTGAGTGAGAGTAAGCGGCGGATAAATGGGAAAGCCACACCACGTGCCAGTGGCTGATCTTGGTTGTCACGTTGATAGTCGCGATAGACTTGCTCACCCGCTTGTCGGAAGACTTGATCAGAAGCGGTTAAATCAAATAAGGCGCTGGAAGCTAAGCCAATCACCAAGCGACTACTGAGGTCAAACGCCATACTGAACTACCTACCCGAAGATTTTCTAATCGTAATAGAACCCAGTATAGCGTTTAAACTCGGTAGCAGAACAACTCTGCTACCGCCAGTACTACGGCTTTAACCAGTCAGTTTATTAGGCTGCAGTGGCGTTCGTGCTGTTTAGACCTGCCTGTATATTCCAGGCATCGACTAGGAGTCTGCTTTCCAGCCCCATAGATGCATGGTTTGCTTGATCTAAGACGTCACGACTGTGACTGATTGCATTGATTTGCGCTGTAATGAAGCGCCCCATTGTTTTGAATACTTTTAGGTTATCCATACCCTTACCTCTTTTTTTATAATATGAGCACAGCTTGCGCTGTAAAGCCTCCCGAAAACGAGACTAAGCAAATAGACTTATTTTGTAAAAGTAGGTGGTTTGCAGAAATACAGCAGCACTGATTAACAGTGATCGGTATTGACCGAAAGTTTTCTTGGCGAAAAAAGGCGGTGTCGCACTTGGATGTTGTAAGAGCCGAAGCTTTACAGTGAATCGATGGTGTTCTCTCTGTACCACGCCACTCAAATTGTCGTTTGAGTCGGGATAGGTGTGTGAATATACAGCAGTCGAGCATCAATAGCAAATCGCATACCATTGTGCAAGTTTTATCTGATCACTTTAGTACTCTCGCCTGCAAAGCACGCTTAATGCTGTGCATTGCCGGCGAGGAGGGTCTATGAATCCACTGAAGTTTATAACAAAGCTAACTTGTAGCTGAGAATGATGCGGTTATCATCAAGGTCTTTAAAAATATTTGAGCGTACGGTGGCATTTCTCCAGCGTACGCTAAAGTTTTTCAAAGCACCTTCTTGGAATGCATAAGTAATATCTAAGTCGCGCTCCCACTCTCGCCCTTCATTACGGTCAGCCCCTAGGTCAGCGCCCGTGCCTTTAACAAAACGGTTAAATACAGTTAAACCAGGAATGCCCCAGCCTGCAAAATTATAATCATGGCGCACTTGCCAAGACATTTCATCTTTAGCTGCAAAGTCGCGATTGGTCACATAGTTCACTAAGAATGGATCTGCGCCATTGATATATGCAAAGCCGGTGTTGCCAGTCATTTTCTGATAGCTCAAGCCCAGTTTGTTAAAGCCAAAACTATAGGTTGTCATGCCGGAAAATGATTTATTATCAACGTTAAACTGGCCATCATTACTTGAACGAGAAAAACGCAGGTCGGTTTTCAGTGAACGTTTATCACCCAAAGGCACTACGTGAATAACATCGATCACATGTTGCTTATACAGATCTTCTAAACGACCGAAGGTATAACCCGTGGCGAGCGAGTCATTCCACTTGTAGTTCAAGTTTGCCAAGTCAAATGAGTTACTTGTGTAATTTTTATTATTTTTACCATTCAGTGCTGTGTTGGCTTTTTTATCTCTTAAGCCTTTGCCTAAGACGTTCATTTGCATCCGCTCATGGTTTGTTGATGAGCGTTGATTGACGCTATCAATATGGCCTAAACGTGCAGTTAAACCTTTGATTTCTTGCGAGGTTAATAAACCACCGGTAAATATTTGTGGAAGCAAACGGCCTTCAAGATTGCTTTGTACAACAGGCAAGCGCGGCATGAGCGTACCGACTTGCAATATTGTTTTAGATATTCTCGCTTTGGCAGTGCCGCCAAGTTTGCCAAAATCATCAACGGACTTGCCGTTGCTGCGCGTCGGGAATGAGTCAGGCGTACGATTGGGTCCTGAATCAAGCTTAATGCCTGTCGCAGCATATACATCTAAACCTAAGCCTATCGTGCCTTCAGTAAAGCCCGACTCGTATTGCAAAATAATGCCTTGCGACCACTCATCATTGGTTTTATTTGCATCTGTACTCAGGTCATGGCGTGTATCTTGGTTCATATACAGATTACGCAAGCTCAAGCTGGCTTTGCTATCTTGAATAAAGTCTGCTGAAGCAAGAGACGGCACAGCTAATAAGAGACTGCCAGCAGTCGCTAAAGTAATAGCGCGTGCCAAGGGTGAGAAAATCATGGTTTTTCCTTATTGATGAAATCATACGGAGCCTCAATGAGACTCCGTAGCTTGATGCGTATTAGGTTTTATTCAGCAGTAAACGTGCGTGGCCGAACAATGTCAGGCAATAAGAAGTCTTTGCGCCCAGTGCTTGCACCTTCACCGAGCAATTTGCCGTTAACTTCTAAGCCATAACTGGTGTGTTTATGAAACGTCTCTAAATATTTTTCACGCGTTTCTTTAACGTCGCCGGTGTAACGTGGCTCTTGTGGCCGATTTTGTGTGTTGATGTAGTAGGCAACATCCCATGCTTGCTGATCAGTCAAACTGTTAGGTCGTCCCAGCGGCATGTTGTGTTTAATAAATGAGGACAACGTAAAGTGGCGGATAATACCTGCGCCCCAGTTGTATGAGTTATCGCCCCAAACAGCAGGGAACACAACTTTCCCATTCTGCACTAAACCATTACCGTCATCAGCATGACAAAGACTGCAGTTTTCAGCGTAGACCTTGGCGCCCCGCTGGTAATCAGCTTTTTTCTCAGGCTGCTCAAGCTTCGGATACCCGCGACCATACATACTGTTGCCGTCTTGATACATCGGTACGCCTTTGGCAAGCCACTGATGGTAGGCGGTCAGTGCCAACATGTCATCGCTACCATAAGCTGGAGGCTTACCATTCATTGAGTAGGTAAAGCAGCCCACAATGCGTTCTTCTAGATTATTCACATGGCCGTTTTTACCGCGGTAATCTGGCAGCGTTACCGCTGCAGGCCAAACTGGACCCGCAAAAGGTAGGCGCCCTTCCCCCATGTGACAACTGTTGCAATTCATATTGTTAAACACGTTTTTGTCGCGCAATTGTTGCGTATTGACAAAAAGGTCATGACCGCGGCGAATCACCCGCTTCAGCTCGGGGTGAAAATCACTCTTTTCCAGATCCTCCATGGTTGGCGGTACATGCACGTACTCGCCTTCGGCTGGCTCTGGATTATTCACCGGAAAACGCTGTTCAGCCTGTGCCGCAAAGCTGAGTACGCTGGCCGCAACGGCAAACGCTAAGCTGTTGATGAGGAGATGTTTAGATGTTTTCATTTTTGCTCTCCCTTGCGCTGTGCTGGCTGGCGCGACAACCACTGCGATACAGCGCGAATATCTTTATCATTCATCCGTTCTGCGATGGCGAGCATTAAGTGCTGCGGGTCATTGTTACGCTTTCCGGACTGCCAAGCGTGTAACTGATCGGATATATAGCCTGCATGCTGTCCAGCTAAGTGTGGGAATACTGATCCTGCACCTAAGTTATCTGGGCCGTGACAGGTCGAGCAAGGCACGATATAGCGCTCCCAGTCCCCTTGCATGGCAAGTTTTTCACCATGTGCTAACTCTTCTTCGGTTGCTGCTGGATCCCCCTGCCCTTGTACTGCAGGCAATTGACTGTAGTACACCGCAATATCTTTAAATTGCTGATCATTGAGCATATTAACAAAAGGCAGCATGGTCGGACTGTTACGAGAACCGTCCTTCACATCTTTCATTTGCTTATATAAATAGTCTGCATTTAATCCAGCAATACTGGGCCAAGACTCGCCACCAGGAATATTCATGCCGCCACCGTTGGCTTGGTGGCAAGCAACGCACATAGCAGCGGCTTGCTCACCTGCTTTGGCATCTCCTTCTAGTGCATGCGCCGAGGTTACAGCAAGGCATAATGTTGCAGCAGCTAGAGTCATGCGATGAATTTTTTTCATTCTGACCTCTTTTCCTTTACAGGCTCTAATAATATGTTCATCAATCTATGCTTGATGAATGTCAATATATACGATGCCATTGTAATTTGTAAGGCTATAGAATATTGATCGCGTATCTATTGGCTTTGCGGCGCTAGACTTTAGTCTCTAGCTGCTGCTTGGCAAATAGCACCGCTTGTTGCAAACCGCTGATGCGTTCGATTTTACGACGCACGCTTGCTGCGAAAATACCCGCTTGGCTTTCAATTAAAGTGAATTTATTTCTTGCTCGAGTAATCCCAGTGTAGAGCAGCTCTTTACTCAAAACGGGGTTGAGGCGGTCAGGTAAAATCAATGCCGTATGGCTGAATTCAGAACCTTGTGATTTATGCACGGTCATGGCAAATACTGTTTCTACCGCGGTTAAGCGGCTGGGTAGAACAAAACGCACACCACCTTGGCCGTCATTGCGCGGGAATGCCACGCGCAAAACCTGTTCGGCAGGATGATCATCACTGCTAGGTATATCGCTTGGCAGATATAAGGCAATACCAATGTCGCCATTCATTAAACCCAAGCCATAGTCATTGTGCGTGACCAACACCGGACGTCCTTCGTACCAGCCTTGGGTGTTGCTGATCAGTTGCTTTGCGCATAACAGCTGGGCAACGCGCTCATTCAAACCTTCAACGCCAAACTCGCCCTTACGTAAAGCACTGAGTAAGCGAAACTGATCGAATGCTTGCAGCACTTGACTGGCCCACTGCTGCCAAGATGGATCATGCAGAGACTGCTGCGGATCTGGCCGCGACTGAGCTAAAACTTGTAAATAATGGCTATAACCAACAGCTGCATTTGCTGTGTCTGATGTGCCAGCTTCACCCAGTAATAAGCGCTCGAATGCTGCGCTACTGTCCTGCTGTAAGGATAAATAGCTGACATCTTGGCGCGGCGTTTTAAGTAACTGCAGAGCTTCTTGCCAATCGCCTTGATTGACCGCGCGTGCAAGTTGGCCAATTCCTGAGTCGGCACCAAAGCGCCGCGAATGCCTTAGCATCACTGTGCGCTGCGCTAAAGGCTGTTGCTCTGCGCTACCGACACACCAAGGTTGCGCTTGCAGCTTTTCATTGCACAACGTCTCAAGCTGATGCTGCGTTTGCTCACTGTAATAGCCCAACTGCGCATCAGCGCATAAATCGCCCAGCACTGAACCAGCTTCTACCGAGGCCAGCTGATCTTTATCGCCCAACAAAATAAGACGAGCGTGGGTTGGCAAGGCTTGCAGCACGTTGTACATCATCTCCAAATCGATCATCGACGCTTCGTCGATCACCAATACATCCAGCACTAAAGGGTTGCTGCTGTTGTGTCGAAAATGCCGTGTATTGGGCAAGCTACCAAGCAAGCGGTGCAAAGTTGAAACGTCAGAGGGGATATTGTCTTTAACATCGTCAGTGACGGACAAGGATTGGATTTGTTGACCAATTGACTCGGTTAAGCGTGTGGCCGCTTTGCCTGTCGGCGCGGCCAACTGGATGCGTAAGGTCTGAGCGTTATTTAACGCGGCTTGTTGTAATAAGGCCAATAAGCGCACCACTGTTGTGGTCTTACCGGTGCCTGGACCGCCGGTGATAAGTGTTAAGCGCCCTTGTGCAGCCATAGCACAAGCAACTTTCTGCCAATCTGTTTGACGTTCTCCGTCAAGATATAAAGGTTGGTTAAATAAGTCGTTTAAACGCCTGGGAAAGTCTTGCGGCAAGGTCAGCGGACTGTTGATACGTCGCACCAACTGCGCTGCAACGCTATGCTCGTATTGCCAGTAGCGCTGCAAATACAGACGTCCATCCAGTAAAACCAATGGTGAGATGTGTGTATCTGTGTGACTGCGCACCAGTTGACTGCTCTCTAAGCTGGCCAGCCAATCGGTTAAACAAATGCCTGCTAAACGCTGCGAAGGTAGGTCTTGCGCGCATTCAAGCATCTGCCCTTCCGGAGGCAGGAGCAGGGTTAAATCTGGATCCTTGATGAGTGTTGGCAGGTCCAAGCAAATATGCCCGTGGCCCAACTGATGACTGGTGAACGCCGCGGCCAATAACACTAAAGGCTCAGCGTCGGGGTCAAGCTGGCCGAATAATTTTGCTAAAGCAACATCTAGAGGGCGCAACCAGCCCAATTCCTGCCAGCGGCTTAATAGCTGCAACACACCGGCGCGATTGGCTAAATAATCGCTATCTATATTCATCGACTGCTCAATGTCTGCAGGTGCTTGAATTGGCTGATCCGTGCTCTCGCCAAAGAGTTGTCCTTGTTCAATCATTTACTGACCCTCCAGCGTATTAGCTTGAAATAGCAGATCCAACGTTTCGATCAGCTCACGTGGCGGTCGTACTTGGTGTAAACCTTGGCTTGTGTTTTGTGCACCGCGTAAGAACATGTACACTGCACCGCCAATGTGTCGGTCATAGTCGTAATCAGTAATGCGTAATTTCAACAGTCGGTGCAAAGCCAGTACATACAACACATACTGCAAGTCATAGCGGTGGCTTAATACGCAGGCATTCATCGCCTCAACACTATAATCGGCATGGTCGACGCCGAGCCAGTTGGATTTATAGTCAATCACGTAATAGCAACCGGCATGCTCAACCACCAAGTCAATAAAGCCTTTAAACATGCCGTTTAAACGCTCACGCTCCAAATAAGGGCGCTCGGCACCGGGCAAAATATACTGACGGACTAAACGATCCAATTGCACCGTATCAACATTGTTGGTGGAAAACCAAAACTCCATTTCCGCTTGGTATTGCTTCAAGTTAGACAGCACCAGTGGCGTATCGGCCGCAACGACAAAAGCACATTGCAAGTAATCACTGAGCCAAGGCCAGAGCAGATCACTATAGGTTTCAAAACCATAGGACTGGCAACGAGTTTCAATCAAGTGCTGGGCTTTTTCTGGTTGTTCCAGCACCGCTGCAAAACCTTGCTCTGCAGCCCATTCCAATAAGCCATGCAAAAAGGTTCCAGGCTTTGCACCACGCGGAAAACTATGCAGGCCAAGCGGATCTTCTCCAGTATTCTGAGTGGCCGGTACGCTTGCCGCCGCATCGTAATGCTCATCATCACTGATGTTTTGGGCAAAGGGACTTTGTGGTGCTAAATCTTCGACCCGCTCACGGGTTTGTTGCGCCTCTTCAGGGGCTTGGGCGCTTAAGCGTAAAGCACTGTATGAGGCAATCCACCAGTGTTCACGGGTGCGCCGCTGCGCAATACGCCACTGTGCGCTAAAGGCTGTTGCCGCACTATTGGCACAGTTGGCATTCGGCTCTGGTGCCACAGCAATATGACCGACTTGCGCCAAGTCTGCAGACTCTTGTAGCGCTTGGCTGTAATCAGCAAACCAACTGCTCAGTGCTGCACTGCTGGCCAAGGGTTGCGCATTATTCAGCAAATAACCGATGGCGCTGTGATGCAAAATAGATGCTTTGCCCTGTCCTTTCTTTAAATCAGCCATGCCAATCCAGCAGGCATGACGGGCACGGGTCAAGGCAACGTAGAGCAGGCGCAAATCCTCACCCAACCGTTCCTTTTCTGCTTGCTCTAAATGCTGTGGGTCGGCATGCAGAATCAGTTTGCGCTGCTGGTCTTCTTGGATCATGAAAGGCTTTTTGCCATCTTGCGCACGAAATCCGCAAATAAAGGGTAGAAAAACTAAAGGGTATTCCAAACCCTTGGATTTATGGATGGTCACTACGCGCACCAAGGACTCGTCACTTTCCAGTCGCAATACTTGCTCTTGTGCGCTATCGGCTTGACCGGCGCAGGCCGTTTGTAGGTAGCGAAGCAAAGCAAATTCGCCGTCCAGTTCGCGGGCTGCATGTTGTAAAAGCTCTGCCAAATGCAATAGGTTAGTCAGTGCTCTTTCACCATCTGGGCGCTGTACTAAACGCTGCGGCAGTTCAAAGTCATGCATCATTTGCCGTAGCATCGGCAGCACACCTTGTTTGTGCCAGCGCTCTAAATAGGCTTTAAACTGCAAAACGCGTTGTTCCCAAAGCAACTCATCTTGGTTAATTCGTTCCAGCTCGCTGAGCGGTAATGCAAAGGTGCTGGATGCCAAGGCTGCTTTCAGAGCGCGTTCATTGTCCGGTGTTAAACAGGCCAATAGCCAAGTCAACATATCCTGGGCTTCTTGGCTGTCGAACACAGAGTCTTTATCGGATAAATACACGCTGCGCACATTGCGCTGCGCCAAGTGTTTGCGCATGGCTTGCGCTTCACGTAGGTCGCGCACCAGCACCGCAATATGGTTAGGCTGCAGTGATTGCAGTTGCCCTTGCGCGTTTTCAAAGCCAGCCTGTTGCTGTTGCCCAAGGTTTAGTAAACGGACAATTTCTGTAGCGCTACTGGCGGCCATTGCTTCGATGTATTGATCACGCGAAATGGGTTCATCAGATTCGACTAGCCATGCGCTCAAGGCAGGCTGTGTCTGCCCTTCGACCCGCCACTGCTCTTTACGACCTTGCGCATGCACCGGGGTAAACGGTAAATCATTGCTGTCTTGCTGCTTAAATAAAAACGCACCACGACTATTCGCACGGTCTTCTGCCAAGTTAAACAATTGGTTCACCGCAGCGACCATAGCCGCACTGGAGCGGTAGTTGGTATCTAAGTTGTAATGCCGCCCTGTGGTGGCGCGCCGTGCATACAAATAGGTATGGATATCCGCACCGCGAAAGCTGTAGATCGCTTGTTTGGGGTCGCCAATTAAAAACAAGCCACAATCGCTACGGTTATCCGCAATGGAATAAATACTGTCAAAAATGCGGTATTGCAAAGGGTCAGTGTCTTGAAACTCATCAATCATCGCAATAGGAAACTGCAGACGAATCACTTCCGCCAAGCGCTCTCCACTCGGGCCTTGTAGAGCCTGATCTAAACGGGTCAGCATGTCGTCAAAACCCATTTCCGCACGCTGTTGTTTTTCTAGATTAAAACGCCGTTTAACCCAGTGCGCTGCATGCCATAGCGCCTGCTCATCTAAAGCAAAAGTCAGCGCATTAAGCTGATCAGGCAAGCTTTGCATGGCCAGCAGCGCGGGGTGCTGTGGTACCGCGCTGGTGTCCTTCCACGCCTCATGTAAACCATCAGGGGTTAGCCGAGTAAAGCCTGTGCCAAGCTCTAATTTCTGCTGTGTAGCGTCGCTCGCCCATGTATTGATTTTATCGAACCATGGGGCGTAATAGCGTTTTTGGATTTTACTGCCATTAACGGCTTTTGCTGCCACTGCTTGATCAAGAATATCGCCCAGCTCTTGCGTCCAAACAGGCCAAGGGGCTTTAAGTTCGGCTAAAGTTTGTTGCTGCGCTTGAATACCGCTGTCCAGCAGTTCGTTAAGCGATTGCTGACGATCAGTGGCTATGGGCGCGCTGCTTTGCGCATGCAATAAAGGTTGGATTTTGCTTTGTAAAGCTGAAGGCTGCTGCCAATGCTCGAGTGTCCACAGCACATTATTACCTTGCAGTGGATAACAGTGCTGGCGCCAATAGTCTTTCACGACTAAGGCCAGTAAATCACTGTGATCGGTTTCTAAGGTTTGCGTAAAGAGACTGCCGCTATCAAAGGCATGCTCGCGCAGCATACGCTGGCACCATGAGTGAATGGTCGAGACCGCAGCCTCATCCATCCACTGCGCAGCTTGGTCGAGACGCTGTGCGCAAGCGGCCCATTGTTCTTGGGGATAGTCTTCACGCAACTGATAGAGCAAGGCATCCGGCTCGCTGATTTCATCGCGAAACACCTGCGATGCCTCAACCAACTTGGCGCGAATGCGATCACGCAATTCTTGTGTTGCCGCATCGGTAAAGGTCACCACCAAAATCTCCGGCGGGAGCAATGGCCGATTGAAGGCCGCCTCGTTATGCTCGCCATGCTGCAAGATTAAACGTACATATAAAGCGGCAATCGTATAGGTTTTACCTGTACCGGCACTGGCTTCAATTAAGCGGCTGCCATGCAAAGGAAAGGTTAACGCCAGCGGCTGAGTGCTCTCAAGATGACTCATGACGGCTCTCCTTCGCGGTCAAGCGTGGTAATAGATGCATTCGCTAATGCGCCATACAAAGCCTCTGCCCAATAACTAAACTGTCCATCGGCTTGCAGGTCGGCAAAGGTTGGGAATTGCCGCGCTAAGGCGGAGTTATTCTGCACTTCACCGGAAATGTTATAACCGCCTTCATAAATAGCTTTGGCTTTATCATCTGATTGAGTCTTTAAAAAATTCATCGCAGTTTTTAATGCGACTGACAGCGGTGCGTCTAAGCCTTGCTGCCATGCAGCCAGCCAAACCTCGACAATTTGCTGCGCTTCTAGAGTGGCTAGACTGGCAAAAGCAATGCTACTTTCTTGAGCAATCACAATGGTTTGCATGGAAATGCCGGTCGCATTGCTCAGCACATGCTCAACCCAAGGCCTTAGCAAACGATGCCAGCGTTTATCCTTGCCAACATTGATTTTTCCAGGCAGTAACTCAATTCGCGCATACTCGCTGTCTTGGCTTTCCTCCACTGCCGGTCGGCGCAATCCACTCAACCAGCCCTCGAGTTGTATCAGTCCGACACTGGCCTCAATAATGCGTGGGTTATCTTCTTCGTGAGGCCAGACTTGGCAAAATTTTCGATAGTCTTCAAGCTGTGACAACAGCGGCTCAACCAGTTCAGCTCGAGCCTGCTCCCCAAAAGCGCACATAGGTAGCGCACCACTACGTTGCAGCTTTTCACTGTGCAGTTGTAGTACTTCGGTTAAATTTGCCTGGCTATCGGCATGTTGTCCTGCAGTTAGCAATTCATGTTGCAAGCTGAAGCGCTGTAAACCATCTAAAGCAAAGGGCTCGTCTTCAAACACCTCAAGCTCATTTTGATCAAAATACACCTTGAGCCGCTCGTTAAAGAAATATTGCACTGGGTTGGCTAAAAAACGTTGCAGCATTTGTGGGCTGATCTTGCTGCTTGGAACAAAACTGGCAAGCTCAGTCAATGAACTCGCATCCACAGCAGTCTGATGCAGCGCCGCCCACTCATGCGCGTAAGTGAAAAGCGCTGAGGACCCTTGTTTCGCGTCATGCTCGCGCCCAGAAAAATAGTGCTGACTGAAGGGCTGAAGTGGATGCACAGTGGTCAAGGCGCCTAACACTGGCCGCTCATCAACCATTCGCCAGCCACTGCGCAAATGATCGCGTAACTGTGCAACCAAGACGGAGGGTGGTCGTTCGCTGTTGTCATGCACACTGCGCCCTACCCAGCTGATGTAGAGCTTTTCTCGAGCGGAGAGCAATGCTTCTAATAGTAGATAACGATCGTCCTCACGGCGCGAGCGGTCGCCTGGGCGATAATCACTGCCCATCAAATCAAAATCTAAAGGCGCTTGCACCCGCGGGTAATCACCGTCATTCATGCCGAGCAAACACACCATGCGAAACGGAATGGCGCGCATCGGCATCAGCGTACAGAAATTCACTGAGCCAGCTAAAAAACGCTGACTTAAATGATCTGCCTCGATATAACTGAGCCAAGCTTCACGCGCGACCGTCAGTGGTAAGGCTTGCGTCAGTTCAGCTTGCTCGCACAATGCGTACCATTGTTCACAACCATCCCGTAAACGCTGCATCAGCAGGTATTGGGCATCATCTTCAACTAAGAAAAACTGTTCCAGTAAGGCAAAAAACACCTCGCGCCAATCACTATAGCTGTGCTGTGTAGACAGTTGCTGGTGCAGCGCTTGCAAGGCGTCGAGAAACTGCATAAATGGACCGATTAACGCAGCATCCAGACCACCCACTTCATCATATGGCTGAATCCCGGCAAAGGCGTCGCTGTCGCCCATTGCGTAACCTAGCAGCATACGCTGCAAGCCAAAATCCCAGGTGTTCTGTGACAGTCCCTGTGGTACTGAAAAATTCTCACGGTGCTCAGCACTTAAGCCCCAACGTACACCAGCACCAGTCAACCAACGCTGCAAGATTGGCAAATGTGTTTCATCAATGGCAAAGCGTGCGCGCAGTGCTGGCACATCCAACAGACTCATAATGTCAGTGACGGTGAGGCGCGACTCTGGCAATGCCAACAAGTGATCCAGCGCGATCAGTAACGGCTCACTGCTACGCTCAGCTTGGTCTGCCAAAGTAAAAGGAATATAACGCAAATCATCCCGTGCATATTGACCAAACACAGCCTGAATTGACGCCGCATAACTGTCGATATTAGGCACCATGACAATGATGTCGCGCGGCTTCAAACTAGGGTCTGCATTAAAATGCGCAAGCAATTGATCGTGCAGAATTTCCACTTCACGTTGCGCGCTGTGCGCAATATGAAAACGTAACGATTGATCCTCCACGTTGAGTGCTGGCCAAGTGGCTTGTGTTTCAGCCAGTGGTCGCAAGTGCAAAATGTCATTATGCAACTGCTGCAACAGGGTCTGCGTCTGCCCTTCTTCGAATATATCAACGCGCTGGCCATGACTTTTAAACTGCGCTTGATAGCTGTCCAGTTCATCATATTGATCCAACAAACTGATGTAATCACGCCCCTGCTTCCCCCATGCTGCTAGCAAAGGATGGGCGAACTGATGCAGTTGTTCTACCGATAAAACTTCTGGAAAGCCCGCTTTGCGGCCTTGCCGACGGTACTCATGGCGCAGCAATTGTTTATCTTCAACAATATCGGCCCAGTGGTATTGGCATGGGTTATGAACGCAGAGCATCACCTGGCTAAAACGGCTGATGGCAGCGAGTGCCTCAACCATTTGTGCGGGTAAAGAAGAAATTCCGAACACAATAATGCGCGGAGGCAAGCCTGCGGGGACGTGCTCTAAGTTTTTCATTGCTGCAACAAAGCGCGGATGCACGGCGGCACGGCTACTGTGCATGACGTCCTCACCAATATCAGCAATCAGTAAGCGCCAAAGTTCGGCTTGCCAGGCGATGGTTTGTGTTTGTCCTTCAGCTTTCTCGGCGCTCATGCTGGGTTGACCATCAAGCTGGCGCAGTTGATCAATGCCCTCAGCCCAATCCTTGAGCCAGTCCGAGCGGTAGACTTGATATTGATCGAATAAGTCAGCTAAGCGCTCCGCCAGTTGATAGCACTTACGTAGATCAGCATCGTCACTTAAAAAACGCTGCAAAGGTGCAAATACCGGCTGATCGATAACGCTGGGCAGCAAGCGCATCAAGCGCCAAGTCAATGGTTCTTTATCAAAAGGAGAGCTTTGCGCAATGGTCTCTGAGCCCAGTACTTTACGGTAGGTTTGCCATAAAAAACGTGCCGGCAAACCAACATCCAAACCGGCAGCAATCCCACAACCATCATCTGCTGCCAATGCCAGTTTAAGCCACTGAGCAATACCATTGCTTTGCACCAAAATGATTTCGTTTTCTAACGGCTGCAAAGGATTGATTTTGCTCCACTGCACAACTAAGTCACGAAGCTGTTCTAAATGGTTGCTGTGCGCAATGATAAATCCCGGCTGCAATCCTTGTGATTCTGACATGCTAAGTTCCCGAACAAATTTGTCATAGTGTGCCATTTTGCTGCGACAATTGGTGTCGTTTAGTTTTTTTAAAAGCTGTTATACAGTCGTATCGTTGCACTTTTCTTGATTGGTTTTATCGACCATTGTCTAAATGACCCTGCAGTCATAGACGTGGTCTAGTTCGCTCGTCACATCTTATCTATTTGACCGACCTTATCCGCACACCCGGAGAACTACAATAATGAAATATAGTCCGTTAGCACGATCGATCAGCTTAGGCACCTTAGCTGTTGCGCTAAGCCTACCAATTGCAGCACAAGCTGCTTTCATCGAAGACAGTAAAGCCAGCTTAGAGCTGCGCAACTTTTACATGAATCGCGATTTTCGTAACTCCAACGACGGTACAGGAGTTAAGAATCCAACTGTGACTGGAAAAGCACCAGCAGAAAGCCGTAGTAAAAGTGAAGAATGGGCACAAGGCTTCTTACTGC
Source organism: Denitrificimonas caeni DSM 24390 (assembly GCF_000421765.1). Lineage (GTDB taxonomy): Bacteria > Pseudomonadota > Gammaproteobacteria > Pseudomonadales > Pseudomonadaceae > Denitrificimonas > Denitrificimonas caeni. Next base: position 49,058 of record NZ_ATXQ01000006.1, read on the forward strand.
GTTATGAGTCAGGCTTTACTGAGGGTACTGTCGGCGTGGGCGTGGATGCTTATGGCTTTACTGGCCTGAAGCTTGACTCGGGCGGCGGAACTTCAGAAACAGGTTTACTTCTACCGAGAGATAACAAAGGTGATGTGCCAAGCAGCTATGGCGAACTCGGCGCTGCGGCCAAATTCCGCATCTCTGAAACCACGCTGCGTGCTGGTACATTGATGCCTAAACTGCCTGTTGTTTCTGCTGGCGATTCGCGTCTGTTACCACAAACCTTCCAAGGTGTGCAGCTAACCAGCTTAGATGTCAGCAATTTAACGCTGAACGCCGGTCAACTGGAGCGCGATAACCAGCGCAACTCGACTAACAATGAAGCAATGGCCATCAGCCTGCATAACGGCAAACGTGACACCTCGAAATACAGCAAGTCCAATGCAAACGTTAGCAATAAATTTGATTTCTTTAGTGGTTCTTACAAGTGGAATGATCAACTGACTACTGGTTATCACTTTGGTAAATTAGATGGCGTTTACAAGCAGCACATTGTGAATGGCGTTTTCACTCTACCGATTGCTGAAGGCCAGTCACTAAAAGCTGATTTGCGCTATGCGAAAACTTCTGACGATGAAAGCAGCGGCATTGATAACAAAGCAATTTCAGGCATGTTGACCTATCAGTTAGGTTACAACAGCTTTGGTTTGGGCTATCAGAAAATGTCAGGTGATACCGGTTATGCCTACCTGCTGTTAACTGACCCACACCTCGTCAACTACATACAAGTTCGCGACTTCGCTGCTACTGATGAGAAATCATGGCAAGCACGTTATGACTATAACTTCGCAGGCCTTGGTATTCCTGGCCTCAACCTGATGACACGCTATGTTAAAGGTAGCAATATCTACATGGGTGCCGGACAATCTCGTGGTAATGAGTGGGAGCGCGATACCGATATCGGTTATGTATTCCAAGAAGGCCCTTTGAAAAACTTGGGCGTAAAATGGCGTAACTCTACCGTCCGCTCTGATATCAGCGTGGGTAAAGTTGATGAAAACCGTCTAATCGTCAGCTACACCATTCCATTGTTGTAAGCCAACTCAGTTGTAATAAATAAACCCGCTCACAAGGCGGGTTTATTTATTTAAAAATAGCGTATGCTGAAATTGAACCACTTGCCGTTAAATGAGTTCTAAATAAGGCAAGCATTAATTTATTATGGAGAATATCAATCATGGCTAAAAAACCAACAGCAGCAGGTAGTGAGCAACTACTCAGTGAGTTCAAAGCATTAGTATCTGATACTGAACAATTACTGCAGCACTCTGTAGAGCTGACGGGCGATAAAGCTGAAGCGCTCCGCGGTCAGATTAATACCAGCTTACAGCGTGCACGCCAAGCACTTGGCTCCACCGAGCAAGCGCTTCTTCAGCGCGGCAAAGAAGTGCTCAGTGATGGTGAAGAATATGTACGTGAGCACCCTTTGCAATCCTTGGCAATTGGTGCAGGCGTTGGCTTCTTGTTAGGCCTTTTGGTGTCTAGGCGCTAAGGTATGACAGATCACAATTTTTCAGACACCTCGCGGCGCTTAGGCGCTGCGACTCTGGATTTACTCAGCGATCATGCCGAGTTATTTGCACTTGAGTTGCAAGAACAAAAACGCCACAGCAGTCAGCAGTTGATCTGGCTTGGAATTACCGCTGCCTGTGGTTTTATGTTGTTTTTGCTGCTCAATGGCTTATTAATTATGTCGCTCTGGCCACACTATGAACACAAACTGCTGATCGCTATGTCAGCCTTTTACGCCATTGCTGGTGGTTTGTGCATTTGGCGGATGAAATCGGCACAGAGCCGAGCGCAAGCGCCCTTTAGCGCGAGTTTACAAGAGCTTAAAAACACTAAAGAGCGATTGTTGCCATGAGTATAAAACAGCATAAAGATGATCCTATTGCCTTGCGCAAACAGCTGATCCAAATGCGCCTTGAATTGAATCGTCAAAAAATCCGCCATGAAAGTTTAGTGTTGCTTGAGCCGGTAGAAAAACTTCGCAACTTCAAGCAGCGCTTCACCCAAGGCTCCACGCCTTTACTGGTGGTAGCTGGAGTAACCCTAGTTAGTTTTTTTCTGACCCGAAATCGCCAATCAAGTGGCAACTTTTTACCTATAGTGAAAATTGCAGCCAGCCTGCTCCCTTTACTTATGGCGTCCTCCGCGACAGAAGCAGACACAACGGCGCCGCAAACTGATAATCTAAAATAAATGCACTGTGTATCGGTGCATCTCTAGAACTAACAGGTTGAGGGCGCTCAGTGGATTGGCATCAGTTATTAAATCGCGAACGTTTAGGTAAAACCTCTCACAGCACAGAAGAACTTGGCCGTAGTCCTTTTCACAAAGATCACGATCGTATTATTTTCTCTGGTGCCTTCCGTCGTTTAGGCCGTAAAACACAAGTACACCCAGTCTCCAGTAACGATCATATCCATACTCGCCTCACCCACTCCCTAGAAGTTAGCTGCGTCGGCCGCTCACTGGGTATGCGCGTGGCGGAAATGATTCGGCCAGCGTTACCGCAGTGGTGTGAATCCAGCGACTTAGGCATGATTGTGCAGTCGGCTTGCCTGGCCCATGACATTGGTAACCCACCCTTTGGTCACTCTGGAGAAGATGCTATTCGGCACTGGTTTCAGCAGGCCGCCAACAATGGTTGGCTCGATGATATGAGCGAAGCTGAACGTGCTGACTTTTTAAACTTTGAAGGCAATGCGCAAGGTTTCCGAGTTCTGACTCAGCTTGAGTACCACCAGTTTGATGGCGGCATGCGTCTGACCTACGCAACCCTAGGCGCCTTCTCTAAATACCCGTGGAGCTCCAAACACGCCAGCGCTCAAGGCTATAAAAAGCATAAGTTTGGCAGCTATCAAAATGAGTTACCGCTGTTAGAACAAATAGCCAACAAGCTAGGAATTCCCAAACTTGATGACGAGCACTGGGCACGCCACCCTCTGGTTTATTTAGTCGAAGCTGCTGATGATATTTGCTATGGTTTAATTGACTTAGAAGATGGTGTGGAAATGGACCTACTCGACTACGCAGAAGTCGAGGCGCTATTACTCGATTTAGTCGGTGATGACCTGCCTGAAACCTATCGACTGCTTGGTCCTAAGGATTCGCGGCGCAGAAAGCTGGCTATCTTGCGCGGCAAGGCCATCGAGCACCTTACCAATGCTGCGGCTCGAGCCTTTGTTGAACAGCAGCCTGCGCTGATGGCAGGCACTCTAGAAGGCGATTTGGTCGCACACATGCATGGCCCGGCTAAGACTTGCGTGCTGAACGCCAAGGCGCTCGCGCGTGATAAGATTTTTAATGATAAACGTAAAACCCTGCATGAGATCGGCGCTTACACCACATTAGAGATTTTATTAAATGCCTTTTGTGGCGCAGCGCTTGAGCAGCATACCCAGGGCACTTTGTCTTTCAAAAATCGACGGATCTTTGATTTGCTTGGCCATGCCGCGCCGCAGCCTGACTGGTCGCTGTATAAGTCATTTATGCGCATCATTGATTTTATTGGCGGGATGACTGACAGCTATGCCACGGAAATGGCGCGTGAGATGACTGGACGCTCCAGCCCTATGTAGTCGTTTGCAAGCTAAGCAGCGCTCGTTATTGGCGCAGTTTAACTGTGATGATGACTAAGCTTTAGGCAGCTCTTCAACAGCCTTAACTGACACTGCTTGCTCTGCCGCTTGCAGTGTTTCAATCTTCTGCTCGCAGGCACGCAGTTGTTTAACTTGCTTATTATAGCGCATGCGCATGCGCTGGTGTGGCCACCACGACAGCAACGGGCCGAGAACTAAACCTAAAACAAAAGCGCTCATGACATACAGCGCTATCGGCAACTCAGGTGTTTGCCAGCCAAAAAACAATAAACTCATTGGTGTACGGTTTTCTAGGGTGAAAAAAACCACCGCAGCAGCCAGCGCAACAGCAATAATCAATACTAATAAACGTTTAAAACTTTGCATAAAACCCTCTGCATGCGGCCAGACAATAACTAGGCCGATGGCTAATCATTGACTCGATCGCGTAACTCTTTACCTGGTTTGAAATGTGGCACATATTTACCTTCAAGCTCAACCGCTTCTCCTGTTTTAGGATTGCGGCCTAATCGAGGGGCTCGGTAGTGCAATGAAAAACTTCCGAAGCCGCGAATTTCAATTCGCTCTCCAGAAGACAATACTTGCGTCATATGTTCCAACATAGTCTTAACTGCCAACTCAACATCTCGTACTGACAGTTGCTCTTGTTGATCAACAATACGCTCGATTAATTCGGATTTGTTCATTATTTTCCCTTTTTTATCAAGCAGCTAGCAGGTTTTAGCATGCTTGCAGTGCTTTGAATAGGGGCAACTTATGAAATCACAAAAGAATGTGCGAGGAGTAACCTTTTAAAACAAAAAAACCGTTAACAGCTTATGACTGTTAGCGGTTTTTTTAAGGTCTCAAGACATGAAGAATTAAGACAGATAAGATAAATAAACTAAATAAGTCAGGATCATCCAACTTAATAGCCAGCATGTTTAAACATACTCAAAAGCTTTTGCAGGGTAATGTTCAAGCTTTTTCACACTGATCATTTTATGCTTTCACCGGCACTTGATCTATTTGACCAAAGTCCTGTGCGCAAGCCTTATTTAATAGTATGCATTCTCGGTGATACTGTGGTCTGTTACATCACGCACACCCTTAACCTCAGGAATACGTGCCATCAAGGTTTTCTCGATGCCTTCTTTCAAGGTGTAATCGGCTTGACCGCAACCTTGGCAACCACCACCAAATTTCAGAATCAGCACACCGTTATCGATATCAATCAGACTGACCTCTCCACCATGGCTGGCAAGCCCTGGGTTGATCTCGGTCTGTAGATAGTAGTTGACACGGTCAGACAGCGGACTGTCTTCGCTGACCATTGGCACTTTGGCATTCGGCGCTTTAATCGTTAACTGGCCACCCATGCGGTCGGTTGCATAATCAACCACAGCGTCTTCAAGGTATGGCTCACTTAAAGCATCAATCCAAGCAGTAAATGCTGGCAAGACCAAAGGCGTGTCCTCTGGCTTTTGTTCTTCAGGTTTGCAATACGCAATGCAGGTTTCTGCGTAAGTGGTACCTGGCTGGGTAATAAACACACGAATACCAATGCCTGGGGTATCTTGGCCTTTTAAGAGGTCGCCTAAATAAGCTTGTGCTGCTTCGGTAATATTAATCGTACTCATGGTAACTCCTCGCAATCATGGCTGTAGTGTACGCTAGTTCACCCTTGCGAATAAAGACCTAGTAAAGCAGTCAGGTAAAATTAAGCACTGAAATAAGCAGCTCTACTGCTCTATCCGCGCTCGCTAGCGCCTAAAAAGCTGCAGGATCAATCTCGGCAAAGCTCACAACAGTGGTGTGTCCAGCAAGAACACCTTGAGCGCGTGCTAAGCCGCAGGTATGCATTGCGCTGGCTCGTGCTGCATCCAGTTCCTCAACGACATCCGATAGAAATAAAATCTGCTCGGCAGGTAAACCAATCGCTTGGGCGATGCGCGTGTAAGAGTCCGCTTCACGCTTATGCCCAGAGGTGGTATCAAAGTAGCCAGAAAACAAAGGGGTTAAATCGCCAGCTATTGAGTATCCAAAGATAAGTTTTTGCGCCTGCACGGAGCCTGATGAATACACATACAACTGATAACCCTGTTGTTGCCATGCCTGCAGCGCTGCCACGGCATCAGGATAGACATGCCCTTTGATTTCACCACTGGCATAGCCTTGCTGCCAAACCAGACCCTGCAAGGCCTTCAGTGAGGTGGCTTTAACATCATCGGCCATCCACTGCGCCAAGATGGCGATCACCCGTTCTACATCAGCATACGGCTCCTGCGCCTCATCGCGCACTGCTTGCAGCAGAGCTGACTGCGGGTCTTGCTTTGCACAATTGCGTACATAGTCTGGTAGATGCTGTTTGGCATAGGGGAATAACACCTCAAAAACAAAAGCAATTGAGCTGGTAGTGCCTTCAATATCGGTCAAAATAGCCTTGATAGTCATAGTAAATCATCCAAAGTCGGGTATTGCTGAGCGATTTTGTCACCACTGAACTGAGCAACCCAACCTTCTGGATTATTAAACAAACGCAAAGCAGTAAAGCGCGGATGCTCACCCATATCAAACCAATGTTTGCTGCCTGCTGGCACTGAGATTAACGCGCCTTTCTCACAGAGAACGGCATACACATGTTGATCGATATGCAGACTAAACAAACCACGTCCCGCAACAAAGAAACGCACTTCATCTTCGCTGTGGACATGCTCATCGAGAAATTTAGCGCGTAACTCATCTTTCTGCGGGTGTTTTTCATCAAGGCTAATGACATCCACCGCAACATAACCGCCTTCTTGCTTTAAACGGGCAATATCATCGGCGTAAGCGGCGATCACTTCGTCTGCTGAAGAAGTTGCATTGATCGGCTGATTCGCCTGCCAATGCTCAAAGCGCACGCCGACTTGAGCTAAGGTGCTGCTGATGTCTTCTACATGGTTCAACACTTTAAGCGCTTGCTTAGGCTGGCTGGTGTGGTACACAAACAGTTGACTCATAGTTTTCACTCTCGATATAAAATTTAATAGATGCGTTCAATGCCAGTTAGCACTGCACCATACAGGCGCGCACCTTTAACTCGCACTCTAATAAAAACTCAAAGGCTTCAATTTGTCGAAGTGCATCGGCCATCGAAGCACCCCAAGTGTATAAACCATGACCGCGAATTAAGTAGCCTTGGCAATCAGGGTGGTTATCCAGCCACGCTTGTACTTGCTGAGCCAAGCGATGCATATCCTGATCATTGGCAAATATTGGCACCAGAAGTGGCTGTTCATGACTGCTGATACCAGCAAAGGCTTTTTGTAACTCGTAATCGGTAAACTCAATCGCAGCAGCGTGTTCAATCCGTGATAACACTGTGGCATTGACTGAGTGCGTGTGCAAAACAGCTTGGATATTGGCTTGCCAGTTATACAGTTGGGTGTGCAATAAAGCTTCTGCTGAGGGTTTCTTATTAGGCTCTAGACTTTGCGCTTGCAAATCAGTGGCAAGAATATCCTCTACACTCAACTGGCCTTTATGTTTGCCCGATACGGTCAACAATACTTGGTCAGTAGACAGTCGCGCCGAGTAATTGCTGCTGGTTGCCGGCGACCAACCGCGCGCATATAAAAACTGTCCGGCTTGAATAATCTGTTCTGTGAGTTGTTCACGGGTGAATGTCATCATTGCGCCCTTTGTTAAATTCTAATCGAGGGTTATCAAGGCCTCTTAAGCCAAATAGCACCAGTACTGCGGCGAGCAAAGCGAACCCACTGGCCAAAGCGAAGGTCATCCCAGCACCCAAAGGCTGCCATGTGTAGCCTGCATACAAGGCACCTAAAGCACCACCTATGCCAGAAAATGAAACATATAAGCCTTGCCCCTGCCCTTGCTTTTCTGCAGAAAAATAACGTTGCACAAAATGAATGGCTGCTGCATGAAAACTACCAAACGTTGCACCATGCAGAATTTGTACAAACAGCAACACCAGCCAGGAGTCCGCGTAAAACCCGAGTAACCACCAGCGTAACGCTGCTAGAAACAAACTGGCGACAATGATTTTTGTTAAACCAATGCGTCGCAGCAGCCATGGCATGATCACAAACAAGCCAATTTCTGCCAGTACACCCAGCGCCCAAAGCCAGCCAATAATGGCGCGCGAATAATTTAAGTCAATCAGGTGCAAAGTCAGAAACGTGTAATACGGACCGTGCGACAACTGCATTAAAGCAACGCCGACTAAAAAAACCACAATAGGCACTGTGTGCCTGACTTTAGGGCGATGGTTTGTGCTGATATCGTCACTGGCCGCAGCAGCTCTTGGCGCAGGCTGCTCAGGCACCCAGAAACTACTTAGGATAATACCCGCCATGACCACTAAAATAGCCCATGGGTAATAATCCAAGCCGACTTGATCAAAGAGATAACCAAAGCCAACCACCACGCAAATAAAGCCTACCGAACCCCAAAGTCGTAGCTGGCTGTAGCGCTCACTTTGCGAACCCAGATGATCTAGCGTAATCACTTCAAACTGAGCCAAAATCGCATGCCAGAAAAACGCATGCAGCACCATAATCAGGGCCAGCCAAGCAAAGCTTTTACCCATAAAAATCAGGGTAAAGGACAGCATCGTGCAAATTGCACCAACACGCACAATAACTAAGCGCTTTTGCGTGCGATCCGCCAGCCAAGCCCATAAGTTAGGGGCAATGCAGCGCATCAGCATCGGGATAGCAATCAACTCGCCAATGCGTGCTGCGGAAAAGCCTAGATGATCAAAATACAGCGCGATAAAAGGTGCGATAGCGCCGAGCAAGGCAAAATAGAAGAAGTAAAAACCTGATAAACGCCAATACGGCAGGCTTGTGCCCATAATTTAAGTTTGCCTCAAAACATGACTGCGTGAGTCAGCGCAATCATGTCGCTATCAACATAGGTGTTAGAGCTGAGCCAGAATCGGGGTATTGACCTGCACATCAGCATTTTGCCCGCGATGACGCAGTAAATGGTCCATCAAAACAATGGCCATCATGGCTTCAGCAATAGGTGTCGCACGAATACCAACACAAGGGTCGTGGCGGCCTTTGGTGATCATCTCAACAGGCTGTCCATTGACATCGATTGAACGACCAGGCGTGGTAATGCTTGAGGTCGGCTTTAAGGCTAAATGGGCAATGATTGGCTGGCCTGAAGAAATGCCACCTAACACGCCACCGGCATGGTTCGAGATAAAACCTTCTGGGGTCATCTCGTCACGGTGCTCTGTGCCGCGCTGGGCAACACAAGCAAAGCCTGCACCAATCTCCACACCTTTCACCGCGTTAATGCTCATCAACGCATGGGCTAAATCAGCATCCAGTCGATCAAAGACGGGCTCACCTAAGCCTGGCATCACGCCTTCTGCAACCACGGTGATTTTTGCACCCACCGAGTCTTGGTCGCGACGCAGTTGATCCATATAAGCTTCAAGTTCGGCAACTTTGTCTGGATCAGGGCTGAAAAAAGCATTGTCGTGCACGGCATCCCAGCTTTTAAAAGGAATTTCGATTGGACCGAGCTGGCTCATATAACCACGCACGATAATGCCTTGAGTGGCCAAGTATTTTTTCGCAATCGCACCTGCGGCTACGCGCATGGCTGTTTCACGTGCAGAGCTACGGCCACCGCCACGGTAGTCACGTAGTCCGTATTTATGGTGATAGCTGTAATCGGCATGAGCTGGACGGAAAATGTCTTTAATGGCCGAATAATCTTTGGATTTTTGATCGGTATTGCGAATCAACAAGCCAATTGGGCAGCCGGTTGTCAGCCCTTCAAATACACCCGAAAGAATCTCGACTTGATCCGGCTCTTGGCGTTGTGTGGTATGACGGCTGGTGCCTGGCTTGCGTCGATCTAAATCGTCCTGTAAATCTTCAGCGCAGAGCGGCAAGCCTGGAGGGCAACCATCAACAATGGCAACCAGAGCTGGGCCATGGCTTTCTCCAGCGCTAGTAACAGTAAAAAGCTTACCAAAAGTATTGCCGGACATACACTCTGCTCCGAAATCTGTAAAATAATTGCGCAGTATACCTGCACCCTGCTGATTCTGGCACCTTGGATTATACTACGGTGGCGCTTAGCCACCCTAAAGAGCACGTATGTTGTGCCGATACTGCAAGTAATATCTTTTTGACGAAGTGATTTAATATGACACTTTCTGCCACTGAATCTGTGCTTGAAACGCCGAATACAGATACTGAGACTGAGGTTAAAATCGAGCACCCTTGGCGCAGCTTAGAGTCTGAACGTTTTCAGGTTGTGCGTTTGAATGCCCTACCTGCAGACCGTGAAACAGGCTTGAGACCCTTACGGTTTATCAGTCTAGGGCGTGTTGAACGACACAGTGAATCTGAAAGTTTGTTGCGCTTAGTCGTCAGCTTGCCAGGACAAAGCATCCATAAAGAAATAAATACGCTTGAAGTGTGGGCTGATCATAAGCAACAGCAAATTCATATTAATCCTGACTTTCCTTTGCGCTGCGATCCAGCCAATCGAGGATTAGGACGCTTTCTACTCGCACAAGCAGCATTGTGGGCAGGTAAGCGTTGGAGTTTTTATACTGTTGCCAGTCAGCCATTATTGATTAAATACGCACCCAACGATGCCGCACGCTTACGCCGCGATCATGCATTACAAGCGCAGGGGTTTAGCGTCACTTATGAAGATGCTGTGCAAATGCGTGCGGTTTGCTCAGTTGGTCGTGTTAGTCAGCTGCATAACGACTGGAATGACAATAAAGTTTCTCTCATTAGTGCAATAGACAGCGCAACCATGCTGCAGAATGCTGATCAAAACCTAAATGAGCAAAATGTTTTAATTAAAAAACTGAATGAGCGTATTAATCGATTAAAAAGCGAAGACAGCACGCTACGATTTACAATTTCCATGCTGGCTATTTTCGCCGTTTTCCAAGCTGCGCTACTGATCTGGATTGCTACGCGCTAAATCACCTAAACCTGTACGCTCCAAGCCTAGACGATTTAAAAATCTTACATATTATTTAAGGCTTCACACTGCTGCGCAGTTAAGGCTAAAACTGCGGTATCGTTATGCGAATGTTCCAGCCAAATAAAATCAGTGTCAGGATACACTTCAGTTAAACGCTGCTGATGCTCGCCCACCTCAATGACCAGCAAACCTTTATCGGTGAGATGCTGGCTCGATTGCTGCAGGATTTGTTGGATAAACTCCAAACCATCATTACCCGCATGGCTGCTCTCTTGCGGCTCATGCTGAAATTCACGCGGCAATTGCGACCATGCATCTGCTTGTAAATAGGGTGGCTTGCATACAATTAAATCAAAGCGCTGCGCGCGCAAGTCAGCAAACATATCGCTGCGGTGAGTGAATACGCGCTGTTCAAGCTGGTGCAAGGCAATATTTTCTTTGGCAACCTGCAAAGCATCCTCAGAAAAGTCAACCAGCATCACTTCGGCATCGTCAAATTCAATCGCACAAGCAATGCCAAGACAGCCAGAGCCTGTGCACAAATCTAAAATCCGTAATGGCGTTTTCATCAGCCAAGGGGCGAAGTGTTGCGGTATTAATTGAGCTAAAGGCGAGCGTGGAATCATCACGCGCTCATCAACTTTAAACGGTAAACCGGCAAACCAGGCTTCACCTAGCAAATAGGCCGCTGGAATCCGTTGCTCAATACGCTTTGTTAAAATATTTTGCACGATGGCATGCTCGTCTGCATGCAGGTTGCAATCCAGATACTTATCGTGCAGTTCATAGGGTAAATGCAAGCTGCCCAACACTAAGGTGCGTGCTTCTTCAAACAGACCGTCACCATCAGGCTCAAAAAATAACTGTGTCTGCTTAAACTGACTCATTGCCCAGCGGATATAATCACGCAGTGTCGCTAATCCTGAGTTACTCACCGACCTTCCCCGTATATTTTTGTTTGTGCGATTTATCGCGCAACCTTTGGCTTGTTATTCATCACGTCCGTCGAGCATATGGCGTTTCAACAGTACATATAATGCACCGGCTCCGCCATGCTTGGCTACGCAAGAGGTAAAGCCGAGTACTTTATCATGCTGACGTAGCCATGTATTGACGTGACTTTTGATCATCGGCTTTTTACCGTCAAGACGCGCTGCTTTACCATGGGTCACTCGTACACAGCGTATTTCAAGACGTAAGGCTTCCTCAAGGAATTCACGCAGCGTATTACGCGCCACTTCAACACTCATACCATGTAAATCTAAGCTGCCTTCAAAGGCGATCTGACCTGCTTTCATCTTACGTAGCTGGCTGTCTTGTACGCCATCACGCGCCCAGTACAGCATTTCCTCAGCACCAACATCTATAACGAACTGATCCGATAAACCATCAACAGTGGTAGTGGTAATCGTCTGTTGCGCATTTTTGCGATGCATACGCTGTACGGCACGATCAGGCTTAGCTTTGCCAACATCGGCGTGATCAACATGGATACGACGCACGCCTTGCATTTGCTGAGCAAATAAAGATTGTTCATCATCTGGCATAACGCCCTCCTCATCTCGTGCTGCATTGTACCCGTATTCGTTTAAGACAAACAAAAACGCCCCAATTAAGGGGCGTTTTTTAAGCGAGAGCTTTGATTACATTTTAGCAATCATTGCATCGCCAAACTCAGAGCAAGATAACAACTCAGCGTCGTCCATCAAGCGTTCAAAGTCATAGGTCACAGTCTTAGCAGCGATAGCACCGTTGATGCCGTCGATAACTAAGTCAGCGGCTTCAGTCCAGCCCATGTGACGCAGCATCATTTCAGCAGAAAGAATCAATGAACCTGGGTTCACTTTATCCTGACCTGCATACTTAGGTGCAGTACCGTGCGTTGCTTCAAACATTGCAACGGTGTCAGACAGGTTAGCACCTGGAGCGATACCGATACCGCCAACCTGTGCAGCAAGTGCATCAGACAGGTAGTCACCGTTCAGGTTCAGAGTTGCCATTACATCGTACTCTGCTGGGCGCAATAGAACCTGTTGCAACATCGCATCAGCAATACCGTCTTTAACGATAATGTTTTTGCCAGTGTTAGGGTTCTTGAACTGCATCCAAGGGCCGCCATCAAGTAGTTCTGCACCGAACTCATCACGTGCTACTTCGTAGGCCCAATCTTTGAAAGCACCTTCGGTGAACTTCATGATGTTGCCTTTGTGCACGATGGTCAGTGAATCACGATCGTTATCAACAACATACTGCAGTGCTTTACGTACTAAGCGCTTAGTACCTTCAAGTGATACTGGCTTAACACCAATACCGCAGTTTTCAGTGAAGCGGATTTTAGTAACGCCCATTTCTTCAGTGAAAAACTTAATTACTTTTTTCGCTTCTGGAGTGCCCGCTTGCCACTCAACACCTGCGTAGATGTCTTCTGAGTTTTCACGGAAAATCACCATATCAGTGTCTTGTGGACGCTTAACTGGGCTTGGTACACCAGTGAACCAACGCACTGGGCGCAAGCAGACATACAGGTCTAGCTGCTGACGTAGAGCAACGTTCAACGAACGAATACCGCCGCCAACTGGCGTTGTCAAAGGACCTTTAATAGAAACAACGTAGTCACGAACTGCGTTCAGAGTTTCTTCTGGCAACCAAGTTTCTGAATCATAAACCTGTGTTGCTTTCTCACCCGCATAAACTTCCATCCAGGAAATTTTGCGCTTACCTGCGTAGGCTTTCTCTACTGCAGCATCAACCACTTTGATCATTACAGGGCTGATATCAACACCAATTCCATCACCCTCGATGTAAGGAATGATTGGATTGTTTGGTACATTTAAAGTCATATCTGCATTAACGGTGATTTTGTCACCGGCTGGCACTTGGATCTTTTGGTATCCCATGCTGGACTCCGTCATTTACGTGGTCTTTAAAATCTGTCACGCGTGTGGCCTGACAGCAATAATTCTAACTTAAGTGGCATATATGACCCCAGTGTTACTCAAAAAGTCACACATGCTGCTTAACTTCAGCGTTCTTAACGCTTTGGTCCGCTCTTTGCAGGGCGTACTATACACTCTTTAAACGATCATTTAACAGATTACTGCAGCCAAACTATTCATTCGCAGCAGTTTTTTCTGTGTCTAATGTCGCGTATTTTCGAACAAATTGCATGAATATGCAGTCTACAACCGAATATTGCTGACACTTGCACTTGGAAAGGTTTGCCATGCCACGCTTCACCCCGCACATCACTGTTGCCACGGTCATCGAAAAGGATGGTCGCTTTTTATTCGTCAAAGAACACGCTGAAGAACGTGTTGTATTAAACCAGCCTGCGGGCCACTTAGAAATGGACGAAAGTCTAATTCAGGCTGCAATTCGTGAAACTTTAGAAGAAACCGGCTGGGATATTGAGATTACCCAGCTGATTGGCATCTATCTTTACACTGCGCCAAGCAATAACGTCACCTACCAGCGTGTGTGCTTTGCCGGTCGAGCTCTAGCGCAGCGTGAAAACCATCAATTGGATGAGGGCATCATTGCTCCGGTTTGGCTTTCACGTGATGAGCTTATCGAGCAACAGGCGTTATGGCGCAGCCCGATGGTATTACGCTGTATTGATGATTATTTAGCCGGAGAGCGTTTTTCTCTCGAGCTGTTGAAGGCTTAACCCTTGTCTATGCTGGATTCTCCAAAACAACTGCTGGATCTGCTAGAATTAACCTCTTTTACTCGCTTATTTAAATTGCCATGCATACTTCTTCACTTCTTCCTTCTGAAACACGTGTAATCGTCGGCATGTCCGGCGGTGTTGATTCTTCCGTTGCGGCTTTATTGCTGATCCAGCAAGGCTATCAAGTGGAAGGCTTGTTTATGAAAAACTGGGAGGAAGATGATGGCACTGAATATTGCACTGCCAAAGAAGACCTCGCAGACGCACAAGCCGTTTGCAACACTTTAGGCATTAAGCTGCATACCGCGAACTTTGCTGCTGAGTATTGGGACAATGTCTTCGAGCATTTCCTAGAAGAATACAAAGCTGGCCGCACGCCCAACCCTGATATTCTGTGTAACCGCGAAATCAAGTTTAAAGCCTTTTTAGATTACGCTGAGCAGTTAGGTGCGCATCTGATCGCCACCGGCCACTATGTGCATCGTCGTGATAGCAATGGCGTGAGCGAGTTACTTAAAGGCGTGGATGCCAATAAAGACCAAAGCTACTTTTTGCATGCAGTGGGCGGTGAGCAAATTCATAAGTCATTGTTCCCGGTTGGCGAATATGAAAAACCTTTTGTACGCGAACTAGCGGAGCAGCACGGTTTAATTACTGCGAAGAAAAAAGATTCCACCGGTATTTGTTTTATTGGTGAGCGACGCTTTACTGATTTCCTCAAGCAGTACCTGCCTGCGCAACCTGGCGTGATCGAAACTGTTGATGGCGTCGAGCTTGGTCAACACAGCGGCTTGATGTATCACACCATTGGTCAGCGCCAAGGTTTGGGTATTGGCGGCTTAAAAAATGCCAGCGAAGAAGCTTGGTATGTTTTAGCTAAAGATTTGCAGCGTAACGTGCTAATCGTCGGGCAAGGCAATCAGCACCCTTGGTTATTCTCACGCACCCTACTCACTCGTGAGGTGAATTGGATTAACCCTGTTGACCTTAACGCATTAGAGAGTCTCACTGCCAAGGTACGTTACCGCCAAAGAGATCAGGCTTGCAGCATCGAACACACTGAAGACGGCTATTTAGTGACCTTCGAACAACCTCAGCGCGCGGTTACTTTAGGCCAGTCCATTGTTTTCTATAACGGTGACGTCTGCCTGGGTGGCGGCGTGATTGAAGCCTGCAGCCCTTGGGATGAGAGCATTCAACGACCATGACCCCACTTCAAGAACAAATCACCGCATTAGGCGGCGTTTTCCAAGCCGCAGCACTGGTGGACAAACTCGCGCATAGCGGCCAAGTCAGCGATGCGGCGCTCGCTTACATGCTAAAAACTTTATTAGTGCGCAACCCGGAAACCACGCTGGATGTGTATGGCGGCGATGATTTGGGTTTGCGTGACGGCTACAAGCTGTTACTGGCGGTACTGGAGCGCGAAACAGACAACTTACCGCGCGAAAGCTTGCGCTATGTGGTGTCTATGCTGAGTTTGGAGCGACAGTTTTCTCGTCGCGATGATTTACTGGAAATCGCTGGCAAGCGCATCCCGAAAATTGAGCAGCAAGTTGAGTTGTACGGTATTTCCAGCGATAACATTGCTTCATCTTTTGGCGGCCTCTATCAAGACACCATCAGTACTTTTAAGCAGCGTATTCAAGTGCATGGTGATATGCGCTTTCTGCAGCAAGAGGCCACTGCCGCAAAAGTACGCGCCTTGCTTTTTGCTGGCATTCGCTCTGCTCGTCTCTGGCGTCAACTTGGCGGACGCCGCTGGCACCTGCTGACCAAGCGCGGCAGCATGCTCAATGAGTTACGCGCCCGCAATCTATGAATCAGCGCAGTGTTCGCCCAGTACAGGGCGCGCTTCTGCTGGCACTTTCAGCACTACTCTTTGCCTGTATGGGCGTAGTGATTCGCGAAGCCTCTGCCACAGTCAATAACGAAAATATCGTATTCTTTCGAAACTTGGTTGGCGTGGCCTTTTTTTTACCTTTGCTGTTGGTTAAGGGTTTGCGCCCATTTAAAACCCAGCGGCTAAAATCTCATTTAATGCGCACCACTTATGGCTTAGCAGCCATGTACTGTTTTTTCTATGCAATTGCCCATCTGCCGCTGGCTGACGCGATGGTTTTTACCTACTCAGCGCCAGTATTCACACCGATTATTGCTTATTTTTGGCTAAAAGAGCCTTTAACCAAACGCATGCTGGGGTTGTCTTTACTTGGTTTAGTTGGCGTGATTTTAGTCGCCAAACCCAGTGATGCGCTGTTTAGCAGCTTGTCTTTAGTGGGGCTGGCCGCCAGCTTGTTGGCAGCAACAGCTTTTGTCTCAATTCGAGAGATGAGTGATACCGAACCGGCCTATCGGATGGTGTTTTATTTCGCGATATTTAGCAGTTTAATCTCAGCCGTACCGCTGACTTGGGCATGGCAACCACTGAGCAGTACACAGCTGACTTTATTATGCTCGGCAGGATTATTAGCGGCCCTCGCGCAAATTGTTATGTCCCGCGCGTATTCATTAGCACCGCCTGGATTGATCGGTCCTGTCGCTTATTTGGCAATTGTCTTTGCCGGTATTTTCTCCTTGCTGCGCTGGGGCGAAACCCCCGATAGCGCCTCTCTGATAGGTGCGGCATTGATCTTTACTGCCAGCCTGCTAGCGGTGCTTTGGCGCAAACACTAAAACCTTGCGCACATTTGATGTACACTGTGCGCCCTATTTATTCATTGATTGTTAGAGAACGCATCATGCAGCTTACCTCGCTTACCGCGGTTTCCCCCGTTGACGGCCGTTACGGCAGCAGAACTTCCGCACTGCGCCCTATTTTTAGTGAATACGGACTTATTCGTAACCGTGTATTGGTTGAGGTTCGTTGGTTACAACGCCTTGCCGCCCATCCCAGCATCACCGAAGTGGCTCCTTTCTCTAACACAGCCAACGCCGCTTTAAACGAGCTCGCTGAAAACTTTCAGCTTGAGCACGCCGAGCGCGTTAAAGAGTTTGAGCGCACCACCAATCACGACGTTAAAGCGGTTGAGTACTTACTCAAAGAGCAAGCGCAAAAACTTCCTGAGTTGGCGAAAGTCACTGAGTTCATTCACTTTGCCTGCACCAGTGAAGACATCAACAACCTGTCTCACGCGCTAATGCTGCGCGAAGGCCGTGATGATGTATTACTGCCACTGATGCGCAAACTGGCAGAAAGCTTACGTGCACTGTCGGTTGAATTTGCTGACGTGCCGATGCTTTCGCGCACCCACGGCCAACCTGCTTCACCGACCACACTAGGCAAAGAATTTGCTAACGTGGTGTACCGTCTTGAGCGTCAAATCGCTCAGGTGGCAGCAATTCCATTGCTGGGAAAAATGAACGGTGCCGTCGGCAACTACAATGCCCACATCTCTGCTTACCCTGAAATCGACTGGGAAGCCAATGCCCGCGAGTTCATTGAAGGCGATTTGGGTTTAAGCTTTAACCCTTACACCACACAAATTGAGCCGCATGACTACATTGCTGAATTATTTGACGCAGTGGCACGTTTTAACACCATCCTGATCGATTTCGACCGCGATGTGTGGGGCTATATTTCTTTAGGTTACTTTAAGCAAAAAACTGTGGCTGGCGAAATCGGTTCATCCACCATGCCGCACAAAGTCAATCCAATTGATTTTGAAAACTCTGAAGGTAACCTTGGTATTGCCAATGCAATTTTCCAACACTTAGCCAGCAAATTGCCGATTTCTCGCTGGCAGCGTGACCTCACCGACTCCACAGTTCTGCGCAACCTTGGTGTAGGTATGGCGCACAGTGTGATCGCTTATGAAGCATCCTTAAAAGGCATAGGTAAGCTCGAACTGAACGCAGCTAAAATCGCTGAAGACCTGGACAATTGCTGGGAAGTTTTAGCAGAACCTGTTCAGACTGTGATGCGCCGTTACGGCATTGAAAATCCGTACGAAAAGCTTAAAGATCTGACTCGCGGTAAAGGCATCAGCGCACAAGCTCTACAAACCTTTATCGAAACCTTGGATTTACCTGAGGAGGCTAAAGTGCAATTGCGAGCACTGACGCCAGCTAACTATATTGGCAGTGCAGTCGCGCAAGCCAAGCGTGTCTAACTCGATTTGAGTGTTTTAGCGCCCGGCTTACCCCGGGCGTTTTATTATCAGCGTTTATTTTGGAATCAATCACTTGTCTAACACAATTGATACACCACTTGAGATTCTAGGTGGCATTAGCGCCGAAGTTTTTTTACGTGATTACTGGCAAAAAAAGCCACTACTAATCCGTCAAGCCATCCCTGATTTTGTCAGCCCTCTAGATGGCAACGATTTAGCTGGGCTGTCACTGGAAGACATGGTTGAGTCACGCATCGTTCTTGAGCATGGCGAAACGCCTTGGCAACTCAAGCATGGTCCTTTTGATGATGAAACCTATAACACCCTGCCTGAGCGTGACTGGACACTGCTTGTGCAAGCGGTTGATCAATTCAGCCCTGATGTTGCTGAAGTACTTGAGCATTTCAAGTTTCTACCGAACTGGCGCATTGATGATGTGATGATCAGCTTTGCGGTGCCAGGTGGCAGCGTTGGCCCGCACTATGACAATTACGATGTATTTCTCCTGCAGGCTGAAGGCCAAAGACAGTGGAAAATCGGCCAAATGTGTGACAACGAAAGCTTGCTGTTAAAACACCCAGACTTGCGTATTTTAGACAGCTTTGAACAGACCGATGAGTGGACGTTAGAGCCTGGCGATATGCTGTACCTGCCGCCGCGCTTAGCGCATTGGGGCATCGCACAAACCGACTGCATGACTTGGTCTGTGGGTTTTCGCGCACCTTCCACTGCTGAAGTAGTCACCCATTACGCTGATTTTGTCGCGCGCTTCTTGCCTGATGAACAGCGTTATAGTGATGCAGGTATGTCACCTGTGAGCAATCCTAGTTATATCCGCACTGAAGATATTCAGCGTTTGCGTGCCTTGCTCAATGAGCAACTCAATGATGACCGCATGCTGTTGACTTGGTTTGGCCAGTACATGACCGAGCCACGCTACCCTGATTTATTAGTGGGCAGTGAACTCTCGACAGAAGAGCTCATTCAATCGCTAGAAGATGGCGCGCTGTTTACCCGTAACCCCACAGCACGCTTGGCTTGGAGCCATATCCAACTTGATCAAGAATCAGCTGTAGTGTTTTTTGTCAGTGGTAACAGTCGTATTCTCAGTGAGCATTTAGTGGTATTGCTTGATCTAGTCTGTTGCGCAGATGCTCTGCACTTAGATAATTTACAAGCATGGTTCAGCGATGCAGAGGCGATGACCTTGCTCTGTGAGCTGATTAAACAAGGCAGTTTGGAGAGTCTCGATGAATGACTTGCAAGTTCGCATTGCCGACTGGCATAAAGATAACGCTGATTTGCGTCGTATTCGTGAAAGCGTTTTTATCCAAGAGCAAGGCGTGACGCCAGAGCAAGAATGGGACAGTGACGATGCGAGCGCTACGCACTTCCTCGCTTATGAAGGTGATTTTGCTATCGGTACCGCACGCCTACTAGCTGATGGTTGCATTGGTCGCGTATCAGTATTAAAAGACTGGCGCGGCCTCAATGTTGGCGAGCACTTAATGCGTGCAGTGATCCATGAAGCTGAGCGACTGGGTCTTAAGCAGCAAATTCTCACCGCGCAAATACATGCTGCTGGTTTTTATGAGCGCTTAGGTTTTACTGCAGTCAGTGACGAGTTTCTCGAAGCTGGTATCCCACATATTGATATGCTACGTAACAGTGAATAACTTTTAAGTAGGATTTATTATGGATAAGCCCAGCGCACCAGACAACAAAGCAGTTGATGATAAATATCTTGAGTTGCCTGATATTGAGTTTGTTACGCAGGGCACCTTCAGCATCCATAACCCTGAGACCAGCAGTGCGCCCATCACTTGGGCTGCTGCAGAGTTCAAGCTCGGCGGCGAACAGCGCGAGTTGATAAAAGCTGAAGATATCGATGCCGTACGCAGTCATACCCTGTCACTGCTACAGCAAGCACAGGGTAGCTTATGCATTTACTCCCCTGACTTAGAGCCGTGGCTTTATAACCATTCTTGCATCCAGAAAGCGTGCAGCGCGTTTCTTTTGGCCCATCCGAAAAACACTTTACGCATTCTGCTACGTGACACCACGCGCATCGCTCGTGATGGCCACGCCCTACTCGCTCTCAGTCGCCGCTTGAGCAGTCGCTGCAGTATCCGCAAGGTGAATACTGAGCATGACTACGCCGAAGACGCTTGGCTGATTGCCGATGACTGCGGTTTATTAGTACGTAAAGCACAACAACTGCACAAAGCTGTGGTCTATTACCATGACCCTGCCCGCGTACAGCAAAGCCAGCGCGCTTTTAATGCCATGTGGGATGTGAGCCAAACTGATGTCAATTTACGGAGCATGCCAATATGAATACGTTAAGCCGTTTCTGCACTGTGCTTGCTCTAGCGCTGAGTTGCTCGCTTGCGCAAGCCGCCAGTGAAGTGATTCAACTTAACTTTCGTATGGCGCAAGATGTTTTGCCACTAGCAGAGTCTGTACTTGGCCAAGAAGGCCGCGCAACAGCTTACGGCAATCAACTTATTGTCAACGCCAGCACCGATAAAATTGCTGAACTGCGCTCAGTGCTTGAGCAAATTGATACGCAGCCACGACGCCTATTGATCACCGTCGACACGCAAGGCAATCAGTACAACCGTGAGCGTGGTTATCAAGCCGACGGCACTATTGGCGGACGCCACGGCGAAATCGTGATTGGTCAAGGTGAGCAGCAAGGCCGCGATCAGGTGCGCATTATCCGTAACAACACACAGAGCCGCGATGGCTCACTGCGCACGGTACAAGCCTTAGAAGGCTCTGCCGCACTAGTGCAAGTTGGTCAGAGTGTGCCGCAGCGCTCGACCACGATTGGCCCCTACGGCCAAGTACAAGAGCGCACTGAATACCGCTCGGTTAACCAAGGTTTCTATGTTACCGCTACCGTGCATGGCGACATTGTGCAGTTGGAAGTAAACAGTCAAAACGATCGACGCAGCCAGCAATATGGCAATGTGATTGATACGCAAAGCACATCCAGTCGTGTCAGTGGTCGCCTGGGCGAATGGATTAATGTTAGTGGCACCAGCCAAGACAGCAATCAACGCCAAGATGGCTTTTTACAAAGGCGCTATAGCACCGGACAAGAAGACAGCCAGTTGCAGATTAAAGTTGAAGTGTTGGATTAACTGCAACCACTGCAAGCCACAGAAATCATGTAGTGGAATTAAAACTTCACTACAAAACATTTGACGAATGCGTCACTAAAGCGCATCATAGCTCCCGCTCCCGCTAGCCAGAACGCTTTAATTAGTGTTCCAAAGCCTACTTAAGAGTATTTCCTAAGAGGTTTTGTGTTAACAACATCCAAAAGATGCTGTGACGAGGTTGCGACTGGTACGTTGTTGTCCTGAGGGACGGGGAAGCAGTATGCATCATTGATGCATCAGATAGCTCACTACAGTGGGATGCGTTTGCGGATTTTAAGTTGTCGATATCACAGCTTAATGTAGCAGCCTTATTTATCTGATCGCTCTCCCTCTCAGTAAGATTCTAACGTTCTAGTCAATTACCGGCACTCCAGCGGAAGCTAACCCGCAATTAATACTTCCAGCGATAGCAGGTTGTGTGTGGGCAGTCGGTGCTCAAACTCACTCTACTCTTTACTCTTTGAAGGATTGACCATGTCAACTTATCAAAACGAAATTAAGGCAATTGCCGCTCTTAAAGAACAAGCCGGAAATGGCTGGAGCGCGATTAACCCCGAGTCTGCCGCTCGTATGCGCATCCAAAACCGTTTCAAAACAGGTCTGGACATCGCTAAGTACACTGCAGCCATCATGCGTAAAGACATGGCTGAGTACGATGCCGACTCATCTGTTTACACCCAGTCGCTGGGTTGCTGGCACGGTTTCATCGGTCAGCAAAAACTGATCGCTATCAAAAAGCACTTGAAAACCACTAACAAGCGTTACCTCTACTTGTCAGGTTGGATGGTTGCTGCTCTGCGTTCTGAGTTCGGCCCACTGCCTGACCAGTCAATGCACGAGAAGAACTCTGTTGCTCACTTGATCGAAGAGCTGTACACGTTCTTACGTCAAGCTGACACCCGTGAACTAGACCTTCTGTTCACTGCTGTAGACAAAGCACGTAAAGCTGGCAACGCTGCTGAAGAAAAAGCTCTGTTAGAGCAGATCGAAAACTTCGAAACTCACGTTGTACCAATCATTGCTGACATCGACGCTGGTTTCGGTAACGAAGAAGCCACTTACTTGATGGCTAAGCAAATGATCGAAGCAGGTGCTGCAGCGATTCAGATCGAGAACCAAGTATCTGATGAAAAGCAGTGCGGTCACCAGGACGGTAAAGTAACCGTTCCACACGCTGACTTCCTAGCTAAAATCAACGCTGTACGTTACGCGTTCCTAGAATTAGGCGTTGACGACGGTGTTATCGTTGCACGTACTGACTCCTTGGGTGCTGGCTTAACTAAGCAAATCGCAGTAACTAACGAGCCAGGCGACTTGGGCGACCAGTACAACAGCTTCCTTGATGGTACTTACATCAACGATGCAAGCGAAATCGAAAACGGTGACGTTGTTGTTAAATCAAACGGTAAACTGCTGAAGCCAGCACGTTTAGCGAGCGGTCTGTTCCAGTTCCGTGAGAACACTGGTGTTGAGCGTGTAGTTCTTGACTGCATCACTTCACTACAGAACGGTGCTGACTTACTGTGGATCGAAACTGAGAAGCCACACGTTGGTCAGATCGCTGAAATGGTTAACGAGATCCGTAAAGTTGTTCCTGATGCGAAACTGGTTTACAACAACAGCCCATCATTCAACTGGACTCTAAACTTCCGTCAGCAGACGTTTGACGATTGGGCAGCAGCTGGTAAAGACGTTTCTAAATACGATCGTGATCGTTTGATGAGCGCTGACTACGATGGTACTGATCTGTGTAACGAAGCTGATGCTCGCATCCAGAGCTTCCAGAAAGATGCATCGCGTGAAGCGGGTATCTTCCACCACTTGATCACTCTGCCTACCTACCACACTGCTGCGTTGTCTACTGACAACCTGGCTAAAGGTTACTTCGGTGAGCAAGGTATGCTGGCTTACGTTGAAGGCGTTCAGCGTAAAGAAATTCGTCAAGGTATTGCGTGCGTTCGTCACCAAAACATGGCGGGTTCTGACATCGGTGATACTCATAAAGAGTACTTCTCTGGTGACGCTGCTCTGAAAGCAAGCGGTGAAGACAACACTATGAGCCAGTTCGATAACGTTTAATCGTTAACATGGCTTAGCAGTCTTAGGACTGTGTGTTGCACAAAAACCCCAGCCGAGGCTGGGGTTTTTTATTGCTAACGCATTTCTCTTTTGAGAGCGAGGGCCGCTGGCCCGCAGTTTTCTTATCGCCGGGAGCGCGGGCCGCTGGCCCGCAAAGTCATGCTCGCAACGGGTAAATAAAGCGCTTCAAAGTCTGCATGCTTCTGCAATGCGCTCTGAAACCTGTCGACGAGTAATAGATTGAACCAAACCAGACGCTCTTGCGGCAAAGCTATGCTCAAAACACGTTACGCTAAACTTTTGTAGCTTGCTGCATCAGCTCTAGCTACGTAAAGACGCCGCAAGTACGTCCCTGTAGGCTCCACACCACCGTCCATGGCGGTGAAGGCTTTACTACGCTACAGCTGATCAGCAGTCTAGGATTTGTGTGCTCTACAAGATTCTATTTTAGTTTTGCTCGGCTGGAATCTAAGTCGATCTGCAGCTTAAAAATGTAGGTCGGTCTTTAGGCCATCAACACAACACTCTAGCCGCTAAACCAGCAAACAGCGTTATTGTTCAAAGCACGCTGCGCTGGGTTCATGACAAGTGCAGCCAGAGATGGCGTAGCGCCCGAATCGAGCTTTGATGGCTCGTTGAGGGATAAAACACATTCAGCGCAGTGGACTTGCACGCTAAGCTAACTTGGAAATTACCTCTGCAGCTTTTGCATGCTGGCTTTTTACAATCGACTCATTTTCTAGCCAGTTGATTGCTGTGCTTCTGCTCAAGCGCCAAACGGCTTTGCGCCCAATCACGCCAAGCGCGGACTTGCTGTGGATTAGCTCCAGCTTTCTCGGCGGCAGTCAGCGCTTGTAATCCTGCATCCCAGCGGCCTTGTTGGATTTCTAATTGCGCGAGATTCAGCCAGTGCTGGCCTTTACCTGTCTGCTTGGCGAGTTGTGCATACTGCCGAGCAGCGTTTGGATAATCACGTGCTTGCCAATGCAACTGTGCCAGACGCTCTTGACTCGTAGCGTTACGCGCTAACATGCCATGTTTTAGCATGCCTTCTAACAATCGCGCAGCTTGCCAAGGTTGCTCCGATGCAGAGGCAAGGTTAATCAGACTATCCAGATCAGACGATTTGAAAGTAATGCCTTTACTGTAAGCGGTGCGCAGCGTCGCCAAAGCCTTAGCGTGTTGACCGGCCATCTGCTGTAGCGCTGCCAATTGTTTCCAAGCATTGAGTTGATCAGGACTACGCTGTAAAAGTTGCTTCTGCCACTGCTCAGCCTGCGCATAGCGTTTTAATTCAGCATTGGCGCCGACCATAAACTGCAGCCAATTATCACTGATGGTTTTTTTACCTTTTAAATACTGGTCTGCTAAAGGCAAAGCTTTATCTAAACGGCCTAAACCTTGCCAAGACTGAATGCGTATTTCTAAGATTTCATCGGTTGCGGTGACGCCTTGTAAGTACTGCAGTGCTTGCTGGTAGTTTTTTACCGAAAAACTCAGTTTGGCTAAATTAAGACGGTCTTCTGCTGCTTGCTCTGCGCTGAGTTGATTGCTGCGCAAGGCTTTGTCGAGAAGACTGATGGCATGTTTGCTATGCCCTTGCGCCCAGACTAAGTAGCCTTGGCTGCGCCACACTAGCGCTTGCTCTAAGCTGTCTGGCTTGGTTTTTACCGCGCTTAATGCCTGCTCTGCTTCTGTGTACTTACCCGCTTGCTGCGCGGCTTGGGCATTTTGCAGGGCGCGAAACACATCAGGTGCAATGCTCTGTGCAGCAGCAGAGGCTGTTTGTGCCGATAACGCCAAGACACATACCGCTAAAATTAATCGTCGCATCTTATCGGCCTCTTTTTTCGAGACGAAATTGCAAAGTTTTTACCGCTTCACGCGCCACCGAACGACCATCTTCTGTACGCGGCGCAAAACGCCAGCGCACCGCAGCTTTACGTGCTTCACGATCAAAGACATTGGCCGGTGACGATTCAACAACGCGGACATTCTCTACCTTGCCGTCAGGGGTGATAGTAAAGGCCAACTTCACGTAGCCTTCAATGCCGCGTCGCCGGGCGCTATCAGGGTAAATAGGCAAGACTTCATTTAGCGGAATAACTTCAGCATCATTACTCGGAGCGCTTGCTGCAGCAGTTGCTGCGGGCGCTGCAGGAGCAGTCGGCACGACTGCTTGCGCGGTCAGGCCTTGCAAACTTGGCGCGGCGGCGGCATTGATGCTGATATTACTGGAGAGCTGCGGTACGGCTAAATCTAAAGCAGCCATTTGTGGTGTACGCGGTGGTTGCGGCGCTTGCTGTGTTGGCGGTGTTTCCGGTTGTGGCTCCACAGGCTTCTCTGGCATCTGCTGACGCGAGCGACTTGGGTCACTGGACTCTTGCTGCAATTTCGGCATAAAGCGGCCGATTTGTAAGGCTGACTCTTCTACTTTGCTTTTGGGTGGAAAGATCATCACCAACATCAATACAAAGCTGCCCAAGACAATCGCCAGCGCTGCTAAAAAAGACCACAACCAACGCATTAACGCGACTCCGTAGAAGCAGCCAAGACCACATCATCCACACCGGCAAGGCGCGCCTGATCCATCACTTGCACCACTAAGCCGGTGCGAGCATCTTGATCCGCTTGCACCACCACTACACCTTCCGGCTGCTCTTGGCGCATGCGCTCAACATGGGCGCGCACACTGCGCACATCGACCACCTGCTTATCCAGCCAAACTTGGCCATCCGCGGTGACCGCAATTAAAATATTGCCTTTATCTTGCGCTGTGGCGGTATCTGCTTGCGGACGATTGACCTCAATGCCCGACTCTTTAATAAATGAGCTGGTGACAATGAAGAAAATCAGCATGATAAACACCACATCCAACATCGGTGTTAAATCAATGCCCGCTTCCTCTTCCACTTGCTGACTGTAACGACGCATTCTCATCGTCTAATCCTTATTCGTGACGCAATTGATCGGCCAAGCGGCCCAAAGCCCGTCGAGCGTTTCGCTCTAAACGGGCCAAACTAAATAATCCACCAATGGCTAAGACCATGCCGGCCAGTGTTGGCAATGTCGCCTGCCAAACCCCACCTGCCATAGCCCGCGGATTGCCGCTACCGCTGACAGCCAGTACTTCAAATACCGCAACCATGCCAGTGACAGTACCGAGCAAACCCAATAACGGAAACATCGCCACCAGCGTGCGTGTCACCGACAGAGGCGTTAGCAATTGCTCACGGGCTTGTGCCAGCCATGCCGCACGTACGGCGTGCTGCCAGCGGCTGTTTTGTCCGGCCTCGGCACAGAGTTGTTGCCAAGCATTACGGCGCTCTTTCGCCCACTGTGGGAATTGGCATTTTGTGTACCATAGCCGCTCCAGCACTAAGGTCCAGAACAGCACGCACAATGCCGCGAGCAGCCACATGACAATGCCGCCAGCACTCATCAAGTCGAGTAAGGCATGGCTGCTATCAATCAGCCAAAACCAGGTGCTTTGCCAGTTACTCACTGCGCTTTTTTCCTGACATGTGCAAAGCTAATAAACCCACGCATTGCTGCTCTAACAACTGCACCACCATTTTACTGCGCGCGCTGAGCACACTGTGTAAGAACAGCAGTGGAATGGCCACGACTAGACCTTCAACGGTGGTGACCAAGGCTTGTGAAATACCATCGGCCATCAGACGTGAATCACCACCGCCACTTTGGGTAATGGCCTGGAAGGTAATAATCATCCCCGTGACCGTACCCAGCAAACCCAGTAAAGGCGCAACCGCAGCCAACAACTTAAGTAATCCTTGACCTTTTTCTAACTGCGGCACTTCTAGCATCACCGCTTCATCGAGCTTGAGCTCAAGGGTTTCTAAATCAGACAGTTGCGGGTTCGGACCTAAGACGCTTAGAACGCGTCCTAGCGGATTATTGCTGTTGGGCTGTGAAAGGTTGCGCATTTGCTCGCGGACACTGCGAATCACCTGCATCAGACCAAACATACGCCACGCGGCCAGAGCAAAACCAAACAGACCCAGCGCCACAATCACCCAGCCGACTAAACCACCCTGCTTTAAACGGTCGATCAGCGACGGCTGACGTTGCAATTGCTCAACCAGCGAGCCGCGCGTCGGGTCAACCGGAATTAGGCCAACCGCATCGCTGCTAGCAATCCAGTTTTTTACTTGACCAAGACCTGATGGCTGCTTAGGTAAAGCGCGATAGGCGTTATCACCTTCACTGAAGGTTAAAAACGCTTGATCGTTATAAGCAGAGAAAGGCCCAACGCGCAATATATCTTGCGTTTGGCGCTGACCATCTACGCCGATCACTGGCGCAGCAACACGCTCAACACGTCCCGTTGCCGTCATATCTTCTAAAACAGTCAGCCAAAAGCTTTCAACCTGTGCTGCGTTCGGTAACACGCGGCTTTTAGACAAGCGTTCAAGCTGCTCAATACGCTTTGGAAATTGCACATTTAACAAGCTACTGCGCCACTGTCCGGCTAAATCACCGGCACTTTGGCGCACCACTGCAAACAGTTCACCCAAATCACCGACTTGCTGCTTCAGTAGTTGCTCTTGATCAGCCAGTTCTTGCTCATTCGCGGTAAAAGTCGATTTTAATGCGGCCGCACGTGACTCCTGCTCAGCCAAGGCTTTTTTCGCTTGCGCCAACAACTGGGCTTGCTGATTACGTGTCTGTAAAAAATGTTGCTCACGCTCTTGCATCAATTGCTCTTCAGTATTTTTTTCGCTACGAATGCGTTCCAGCAACTGATCAGGACTTAAGACATTCGCTTGCACTGACACACTGAGCAGTAGGCCGCAGGTTATCCATAACAAGCGTTTCATGGCTGCACCTCCAGTGCTAAGGTCTTAATCGGCAGCTCTAACCAGTCTGCTGATTTTTGCTGACGGGCAATGGCAATGGCTTTTTGTAAGGGACGACGCACACTGCTATCGAGTGCTTGCCAGCTTTGCGTTTTAGCATTCCAATAACCGCTTTCTTGGCCATTGGGGGTTTGGTAATAAAGCATGACGCGACCAAGGCGCAAGAACTCGACACTGCGTTGCTCGGCCCCCTCGCCTAACTCACCGCGCCAAGCTTCCAGGGTATAACCGTAATCACTTTCAATTTGATAGGCTTCAAGAATGCGGCGGTATTTTTCCGCCATACTGACATCAGCGCGCGGCATCAGCTCTTGCAGCGCAGCTAAGCGATCGGCACGCTCCAATGGTAAAAAAGGCACATCGGCTGCAATAAACTCAGCCAGCACTTCAACCATGCGGCGCATTTGCGGCATCACCGCAGCTTCCGTTTCCAATAATTCATCGAGTTGCTGTTGATAACTGACCAGCTCTTGATGCTGCGCAGCAATCAGCTCACCCACTTGTTGGTTATAGCCTTCAAGCGCTTTGGCTTTGGCCAAAGTACTGCTGTACTCTTCCAGCATCGCTTGGCTGGCATCATCCAGACTTTCGATACGTTTTTGCGAGCTTTGCGCGGTTTGGCTGAGTTTCTCGCTTTCACTTAACGCCTGTTCCAGCGTTGCTGCACTGACGACTGGACTCACCACTGCACAACAGAAAAGCAGTGAGCGTAAAGTTGTTGCTCGCATGAATACGGATTCCTTAATCTGGACGTTTTATTAATAGCAATGATTATCATCTGCATGCGTTAACAAATCAAGCAGTTAGCTTCAGTTTAAACATCGCAAAGAGTCATCCAGTCAATAAAACCAAGATGCTCTACATTTTACCTAAGTATAAATAGAAACACTGTTAGCATTGAATAATACGCGACTCAGGGTACATTTGAGCTTTACTTGCGAGGGTGCAGGACAACATGCCGCACCGTTGCTTATCAAGCCTGTGCGATTATTGAGACATATTCTCGTTTGCTTTGCATCGATGTAAACTGCACATCTGTGCGCACATTAACAGAAGGCTATTTATTCAGTGGATACGGCTCTGCAAACATCTGAACAACAGCTCAAAAAGACGCTGCGCAAGCAGTTAAAAGATACGATCGCCCCAGAAACTAAGCGACTGCATCTGGCACTTCTCTTAGCCGTGTTGGGCACTCTAGTGTTTATTGGACAAAGCTGGCTACTGGCTCATTTGTTTGCTGGACTCATCAAAAGCACGCAAAACTCCACCGGCCTTGTTGATGTATTCAGTAGCCAAGCGCTGCTGTTGTTAATTCTGTGTTTTATCCTAAGGCCGAGTTTACAGTTTGTTCGCGAACGCCTCTCACAAGTGGCCAGTTTTCGAGCGCGAGCGACTTTGCGTCAGCGTTTATTGGTCACCTTAGCCAGTCTGGGTCCAGAGCGGCAGACCTTAGGAGCAGATGGCGCACTAAGCAATCAATTGCTTGAGCAAGTGGATGCACTGGATGGTTATATCAGCCGCTATTACGTGCAACTGTATTTAGTTTTGATCACTCCGCTACTGATTAGCATCGCCGCTTTTTATTACAGCCCGCTGGCGGCCGGGTTAATGCTGATGACCGCACCGCTCGTGCCGCTGTTTATGGTTTTGGTAGGTGGCGCTGCCAGTCGCAGTAGCCAACAACAAATGGCAGCAATGAGCCAATTGAGCAGCCGCTTTTTAGATTGGGTACGCGGCATGTCGACTTTGCAGCACTTAAAAGCTACTGATCAAGCTCAAGAAGATATCGACCGTTCGGCCTCAAAATACCGCGACACCACGATGAAAGTGCTGCGTTTGGCGTTTTTATCCGGCGCAGTCTTGGAGTTATTTTCTTCCTTAGCCATTGCCTTAGTGGCGCTGTACCTGGGTTTGGGTTTGCTGGGTATTTTACCTTGGGCTAAAGACGTGATTCCTGTGCCCTATGCCGGTGCATTGTTTATTTTACTGCTAGCCCCTGAGTTCTATGCACCACTGCGTCAACTTGGCAGCGACTATCACGCCAAAGCAGAAGCAGAAGGTGCCATTGAAGAATTACTGCCATTATTAGAGCAGCACACATGGCAACACCCAGGACAACAACCGCTGCAACTCGATGCTGCACCTGCGCTATCGTTAACCGCGGTCAGCATCACTGCGCACAACGGACGCTTACGCTTACCTTGCATTAATCTGCAGATTGCAGCCGGTGAGCGGATTGGTTTGCATGGCGTCAGTGGCAGTGGAAAATCCAGTTTGCTGTTGGCGTTGCTCGGTTTTGTTCCTTATGAGGGTGAGATTCTCGTCAATCAAAGCGCACTATTGCAACTGTTACGCAGTGATTGGCACGGCCAACTTGGCTACTTATCACAACAACCTAATTTTAAGCGCGGCAGCCTTGCGGAGAATTTACGCTTAGCTAACCCTGCAGCCAGCGAGCAACAATTGTATGAGGTGTTGCGCCAGGTGGACTTGCTGTCATTGATAGAAAAGCTGCCGCAAGGTTTAAACACTCAACTCGGCGAGCGCGGACTAGGCTTATCCGGTGGTCAACTGAGCCGCCTGGCGATTGCGCAATTATTGCTACGTGATGCTCATATCTGGTTGCTGGATGAGCCCACTGCGCACCTTGACCCTGAAACCAGCGCCACCATTCATACCTTGTTAGACAAACTCAGTGTTGGCAAAACCTTGCTACTGGTCAGTCATCAATGGCAAGGCTTGCAATGGCTTGATCGGCATCTTGACTTAGCTGCCCTGCACACCACAAAGGAGCAGCAACCATGCTAAAGCCCATTCGTTTACGCAATCTATTGCGCAGCCGTCAGGCCAACTGGAGCTTGGCGTTATTGCTTGGCGCGCTGACATTATTTTCAGCAATTGGCTTATTGGCGGTATCAGGCTGGTTTATCACTGCCGCAGCGATTGCAGGTTTAACCCTTAGCAGTTCCTTTACCTTTGACTACTTCCGTCCTGCCGCGTTAATTCGTTTGTTCGCCATTGTGCGTACGGCAGGTCGCTACGGCGAACGAGTTACCTCACACCACGCTGCCCTGTCCTTGCTAAAAGATTTACGCAGCCAGGTGTTTCGTGCGCTAACGTTAGGCAAAACTGCGGCGACACTCGACAGCACCAGTTCGGCAGCAACCATGCACCGCTTGGTCGCCGACATTGATCGCCTTGATCGTTTCCCGCTGCAGTTTGTTGCGCCATGGTTTTGGGCCAGTTTAATCGTTGTTTGTTACTTAACCTTTGCTTACTGGCTACACCCGCAATTGGCTGCAGCGGCAAGTTTTGGTTTAGTGGCGGCTTGGCTTCTGGTGCCTGCTGTTGGCTTTTGGCGTGGACGCACACTTGCGCAAGAAGATGTGACTGCCGCAGAGCAGCGCCGTGAGCATTTTTTAGAATCCCTCTCGCTACTGACCTCGCTGACTCTTTGGCAAGGCTGGCCAAGCCAACAACGCGATACCTTAATCGCTGATCAGCAGTACCAAACCCAGCAGCTTAAACAACAGCAACTGATCAGCCTACTGAGCTTATTGCAGCAATGGGCGCTGGCGATCAGTTTGATTTGTGTACTGTGGTTTGGCGTGGATTTAGTCCAAAGCAATTTAGTCAGTGTGCCTTGGCTGCTGGCTGCGGCTTTGGCTTTACTGGGTGTGCATGAAGCATTAGTGCCCTTAGCTGGCAGCTTTATTGGTTTAGGCCAAAGCCAAGCCGCACGCGATCGGATCAACCAGCTGATGCCTATTAATCAAGCTCAACCAATCGAGACTGACGACACAACACGCCCTGCTGCGCCTTTTCATCTGCAAACCGAGCAGCTTAGCGCGCGTATTGCTGGTGCATTAAATGGCCCTGAAAACATCAACATTGATTTGCGCAGCGGTCAGGTGCTGGTGATTACGGGCGCGTCCGGCATTGGTAAAACCACATTATTAAAAGTGCTGGCTAATGCGCTGCAGCCAAGCAGTGGCAAGTACTTGATCAACCAACGTCCTGCTGAGCAATGGCAACTGGATGAGTGCATTGGTTATTTGCCCCAGCAGTTGGATATTTTTGATAGCAGCTTAGCCAATAATCTGCGTTTGGCTGATCCACAGGCCAGCGATGAGCAACTGTGGCAGGTGCTTGCTGATGTAGCTCTGGCTGATTGGGCGCAACAGCAGAATGGCTTGGATACGGCGCTGGGCGAGTACGGTGCGCAAATCTCTGGCGGCCAAGCACGTCGTGTGGCTTTAGCACGTCTATTGCTGGCTAAACGGCCGATTCTATTGGTTGATGAGCCTTTTGCCGGGCTCGATAGCCGCAGTAGCTATCAAGTGATAGCTGCGTTGCGTGAGCGTCAAGCCGATGGTTTGCTGATTATTGTCAGCCACCATGCGATGGATATTCCTGACGTGCAGCGCTTACATTTGTCTTAGTGGTGCGTTGCAACATAGCGATGCACGGATTAAAACATATCCGCTTGCTCAGGCTCATCATCTATCGGCAAGCCTGCTTGCAAAGCAGCTTCTTTAGCTTTTAGGACGCGGGCTTTGCGTTGTAAACATAAACGCACGACTTGTCGCTTATCGGCTTCGCTAAATTTGAGCCAGTACAAGCGTTCCTCACGCGAACGAAAACAGCCTTTGCAATAGCCTTTATTGTTCGCCTCACAGACCCCAATGCAAGGGCTGGGGATTTCAAAAAACTCAAGCTGTTGCATAGAAAGCGGCCTTCAAAAAATGCCCAAGGTATAAAAGTCAGTCAACCCATCAGGACAATTGATCACTTTTTAAACGACTTCAGTTAGCTTACTGAAAAATTGCTTAAAATCAAAAATGCAAGAAAATTAATTGTATAAATTTCAATATTCGGCAAGTGCGCACAGTCCCTAGCTTAGAGCTTAAAAGTGATTGATAACCCGCAAATGAGTGTGTTGATATTACTGAAACCACACAGTATATTGCGTCTCCTATTACGCAAAAACACAATATGCTGTGTTTTTAGCAAGCAAGCGCACTACAACAGTCATTTTTAATTTTCAAGCACTATTGCGCACAAACACCATAAGGATCTCATTATGACAGACTTTAAAGCCATTAAAGTAACCAAGCGCGATGGTCGCCAAGAACCGATCGACTTAGACAAGATCCATCGGGTTCTTGATTGGGCTGCTATGGGTTTAAAGAATGTCTCGGTATCGCAAGTTGAGCTGAAATCACACATCCAGTTCTACAATGGCATGCGTACCAAAGATATCCACGAAACCATTATTAAAGCCGCTGCGGATTTGATCTCTGAAAGCACTCCAGACTATCAATACCTTGCTGCGCGCTTGGCGATTTTTCACCTGCGTAAAATCGCTTATGGTGAGTTTGAGCCGCCACATTTGTTTGATCACGTCACCAAGCTGACCAACGAAGAACGTTACGACAGCCATATTTTACGTGACTACGATAAAGCTGAGTTTGACGAGCTGAATGAGTACATTGATCACGGCCGTGACATGAGCTTTTCTTACGCTGCAGTGAAACAGCTGGAAGGCAAGTATTTAGTACAGAATCGCGTCACTAAAGACGTCTACGAAAGCCCGCAGATGCTGTATATCTTGATTGGTATGTGCTTATTTGCCGACTATCCAAAAGCCACCCGCTTGAACTACATCAAGCGTTTCTACGATGCCATTTCGTTATTCAAAATCTCTCTGCCCACGCCAATCATGGCGGGCGTGCGTACGCCATCACGTCAGTTCAGCTCATGCGTGTTGATTGAGTGCGGCGACAGCTTAGATTCAATCAGCGCCACCACTTCAGCGATTGTTAAATATGTCTCACTGCGTGCCGGTATCGGTATCAACGCTGGTCGCATTCGCGCCGTTGGTAGTCCGATTCGTGGTGGTGAAGCACAGCACACTGGTTGTATTCCGTTTTTCAAGCTGTTCCAAGCGGCGGTTAAATCCTGCTCACAAGGCGGCGTGCGTGGTGGTGCAGCAACGCTGTTCTACCCAATGTGGCACTTGGAAGTTGAATCTTTATTGGTTCTGAAAAACAACCGTGGCGTGGAAGAAAACCGTGTTCGTCACATGGACTATGGTGTGCAGCTGAACAAGCTGATGTATCAGCGTCTGATTCAAGGTGGCAATATCACCTTGTTCTCGCCACATGAAGTGCCAGGCCTGTACGAAGCGTTTTTTGCTGATCAAGTAGAATTCGAGCGTCTGTACGTCAAATACGAGCAAGATGAAAGCATTCGCAAGCGCACCATGACCGCGGTTGAGCTGTTCTCATTGATGATGCAAGAGCGTGCCAGCACCGGTCGTATTTATATTCAGAACGTTGACCACTGCAATACTCACAGTCCGTTTGATCCAAAAGTTGCACCGATTCGTCAGTCCAACCTGTGCCTGGAAATTGCCCTGCCCACCAGCCCGCTGGAAAACATCAACGAAACGGATAAAGAAATCGCACTATGCACCTTGTCAGCCTTTAACTTAGGCGCCATTGATAGCCTTGATGAGCTTGAAGACCTCGCTGATCTTGCTGTGCGCGCACTGGATTCCTTACTGACTTACCAGGACTACCCTCTGGAAGCCGCACGTAACGCAACCATGAAGCGTCGTACGCTCGGCGTGGGCGTGATCAACTTTGCTTACTACTTGGCTAAAAATGGCTTGAAGTACTCTGATGGTTCAGCCAATGCGCTGACTCACCGTACGTTTGAAGCGATGCAATATTACCTGCTGAAAGCATCGAACAATCTGTCGAAAGAATTTGGTCCGTGCACAGCCTTTAATGAAACAACCTATGCGCAAGGCATTTTGCCAATCGACACCTACAAGAAAGATTTGGATGTCATTTGTAACGAACCGCTGCATTTAGACTGGGAAACACTGCGTGCTGACATTGTTAAACACGGTCTGCGTAACTCTACCCTGTCTTCGCTAATGCCTTCGGAAACCTCCAGCCAGATTTCCAATGCGACCAATGGTATTGAGCCACCGCGTGGTTTGGTGACCATTAAGCAATCAAAAGACGGCATCCTCAAACAAGTTGTGCCGGGCTATGACGAGCTCAAAGATAAGTACGAATTACTTTGGAATATGCCCAACAACGAAGGCTATTTACACCTGGTTGGCATCATGCAGAAGTTTGTCGACCAAGCCATTTCCGCCAACACCAACTACGATCCACAGCGTTTTGACGCTGGCCGTGTACCGATGCAACAGCTATTAAAAGACTTACTGACAGCCTACAAATTCGGTCTTAAAACACTGTACTACCAAAACACACGCGATGGCGCTGATGACAGCCAAAGCGATATGGATGATGGTTGCGCTGGTGGCGCTTGCAAGATTTAAGGGTAAATAAGAATGAAATACAGCACTTTCTCACTGACTGATAACGACCAACTCCAAGAACCTATGTTCTTTGGCCAACCGGTTAACGTCGCCCGTTACGACCAACAAAAATATCCTATTTTTGAAAAGTTGATTGAAAAACAACTGTCGTTTTTCTGGCGTCCTGAGGAAGTGGATGTTTCTCAAGATCGGACCGATTACCGCAATCTGCCCGATCATGAAAAGCATATTTTTATCAGCAACTTGAAATATCAAACGCTGTTGGATTCAATCCAAGGTCGCAGCCCGAACGTTGCTTTCTTGCCACTGGTTTCAATTCCAGAATTAGAAACTTGGATAGAAACTTGGTCATTCTCAGAAACCATTCACTCGCGCTCGTACACGCATATTATTCGTAATATCGTTAATGATCCTGCCGTGGTGTTTGACGACATTATGCGCAACCAGCACATCATTGAGCGTGCTGGTGATATTTCTAAGTACTACGATGACCTGATTCACTACAGCATGCTCTACAACAAGTGCGGCGCGGGTACCCATACTTTGAATGGCAAAACCCACGAAGTCAGCTTGTTTGAACTTAAGCGCAAGCTGTACCTGTGCATGATGAGTGTTAACGTGCTCGAAGCGATCCGCTTCTATGTCAGCTTTGCTTGCTCCTTTGCCTTTGCTGAGCGTCGCTTAATGGAAGGCAACGCGAAAATCATTCGCCTGATTGCGCGTGATGAAGCGCTGCACCTGACCGGCACCCAGCACATCATCAATATCATGCAAGATGGCCAAGACGACCCAGAGATGGCCGAAGTGGCTCGTTCCTGCCACGCAGAAAGCGTTGAAATTTTTAAGCATGCGGCGCAGCAAGAAAAAGAATGGGCCAAGTACTTATTTAAAGACGGCTCAATGATTGGTCTGAACCTCGACATTCTTAACCAGTATATTGAATACATCACTAACTTGCGCATGCATGCAGTGGGACTTGAGCCAGCATTTAGCAATGCCTCGCACAACCCAATCCCATGGATTAACGCTTGGTTGGTATCGGATAACGTACAGGTTGCACCGCAAGAAGTTGAAGTCAGCTCCTACTTGGTTGGCCAAATAAACTCGACTGTTTCCGCAGAAGACTTAGGCGAATTCGAGCTTTAAATGAGCAAGGTTATGCAAGTCATTACTGAGGATTTAATTTTTCACTTAGAGGAGTCAGAAACCCTGCTTGAAGGCTTAGAACGCACCGGTCACAAGGTCGAATAC
This sequence comes from Denitrificimonas caeni DSM 24390, assembly GCF_000421765.1. Taxonomy (GTDB): domain Bacteria; phylum Pseudomonadota; class Gammaproteobacteria; order Pseudomonadales; family Pseudomonadaceae; genus Denitrificimonas; species Denitrificimonas caeni. The sequence continues at coordinate 86,184 of NZ_ATXQ01000006.1, forward strand.
CAGTGCCGCAGCGGTTACTGCGGCGCCTGCCGCGTGACCCTGCGTTCGGGTAGCGTGGACTACATCAACACCCCGCTAGCCTACCTGCGCCAAGACGAAATCCTACCCTGCTGCTGCCGCGCGCTTGAGCCGTTGGTGGTGAAGGTGAGCTTGAAGAGTAAGTACAGCGCTTAATCCTGACCTGCTTAGGAGCGCGGGCCGCTGGCCCGCAATAATTTCTCACATCCAAGCGCGTAGGTAAGCGCCACCCCTGACGACTCATTACCTCACAATCAATTCAAGCTAATCCTCTATTCGCAGCATCACATGCTCAGCACAATGCGGGCCTGCGGCCCGCGCTCCCAAACAGCAATGCAAGCTCTCGATTGACTCTAGGCTCCACGCAATAAGCACGTCCATAGTCTGCAGGATCACTACAATCTCTCAGCACACTCTGGGAGCGCGGGCGGCCCGCCCGCAATACGCTCTTATATCAACACACATCTAAACTTTGCCCGCACGATCCTTCAACAAAAAAGAAAATCGACTACACTTTCTAGACCATGCTAAGCAATTTCAATATTGCTAAGTAACAATGAAACATGGAGATCACTATGCAAACTCAAGGACGAGTCGCAGGTAACGTATCAGCAAAAACCACACTTCCAGAAGCTCATAGTCGCGGTTATCTGCCTCACATTGAAGAGGCTGAATTTCAAATGATTACCTATCGGCTTGGCGACGCACTTCCTACCGAAGTGATGCAACGCTTAGCTCATCTTGGCAGCGAAAAGAGACGTATTGATACTGAGCAGCTATTGGGTGCAGGTTACGGACAGTGTTGGCTGGCTTACCCTAACATCGCCAAAATCGTAATCGACAACTGGTTGTACTTTGCTGGAAAGCGCTACAGGATTCTGGCCTATGTCGTCATGCCAAATCACGTGCATCTGTTAATTCATGTGTTCGAAGACAGCTCACTTTCGAAAATTATCCAGAGCTGGAAATCTTACACGGCCAAGAAAATCGCTAAACAACTGGACTTAGCTGGACAACAACCGACACTACCCATCTGGCAACCCGACTATTGGGATAGATTTATTCGCAATCAGGCACACCTCGAAGCGGCTATCGCCTATATCCATAACAACCCAGTGACTGCTGGTCTTGTGGCTTGCTCGACAGATTGGCGTTGGAGTAGTGATTACAAAAGTCGCTCATAAAATATAATAGCTAGCTGGATTAAAACGCCATTGAATACAGGCAAATGCACTTAAGTTGCTGTGTACTTAGTAGCCTCTAATGCGGGCCAGCGGCCCGCGTTCCCAGACAGCAATGCAAGTTCTCGATTAACTCTAGGCTTCCCGCAATAAGCACGTCCATAGCCTGCAAACTCACTGAAAATTTCTCAGCACACTCTGGGAGCGCGGGCGGCTCGCCCGCAATAAGAACCTGCATTCTTGTGTCAAAGTCAGTTGAACTCACTCGCGCTTGCCAACCTGATAATAAATTCAATCTAAACCTCGCTCCTAAACACAGCACGATTAACATACAATACGTCCTCAAAATGGCTCTTCCGAGCAGCCAAGTCGTTATTAAAGAGCTGAACATTGATGAACACAGTAAACCGCCGCTTCTCTGTCGCCCCGATGATGGATTGGACTTTTAATTTATAAATAACTTTAAAATCAATAACTTGCTAAAATTTATTTATTATTGTGACTCTTTTGTGTATCCGTAAATCTAGCAAACCACTCCAATCGATCAATAGGGAAGGTATTATAATGCGTAAAATTTTAGCAATGGCTCTGATTTATACTGCGCTTGCAGGTTGCGGGCACTCGCAAATTCAGTACCAACCCTCCGATAGAAACCTTGATTGGAACAAAGCAGTATCGATCATTGAGCAAGGCTTTTATGAAGACTACGGTGCACAAAAAACACAAGCCGTTGCAGTAACAAGCGAAGCAATCATTTTGTCTGATGGTACGATTTCAAACAGTGTAGGAATTAGCACCGCCAGTCCGATAGCGGGCAGTGCTTTAATTGTAGGAACTAGCACGACCAAAACAGTCAGCGCTGGCCAGAGAATTTATCTGAACTCTTTAGCCGATAGCATGCTTATGAAGCGCAACGGACGCGATCATCGCTATGCTGTCATCATCCGCATAAAGCCCGGAGTAACGGCTCGGAGTGTGTTTTTCAGAACAGAGCATCAAGCAAGAAAATTCTTAGATGCTCTAGAGTATTTAAAAGTAGCTTACAGTATGGCCAACTAGCAATTATAAAACCGTTAACAGCGCAGAAACCAAACGAATGAAACAAACTGTAGCTGCTCTGTTGTCCCAATCACGGATTAAACTGGTTAAAATTTAATGCAGACAAAAGCTGAACAGCTGATAGCTGAAAAAGCACTCGCTTATGCTAGAAAAACGAAAAAGCAATTCGCTAAGACTGAAACCAATAAAGATATTTTCTCTCCTGAAGAACATCCTATTACGCTATTAATGGCAGGCTCTCCGGGTGCAGGTAAAACAGAAACGGCTCAAGAAATGCTTAGTGTCATCGGCCAGGCAATTCACATTGACCCCGACAGGTATCGAGATCACTTTGAAGACTACACTGGGTATAATGCTTATCTTTTCCAAGGCGCAACCTCAATACTTGTCAACAAGGTTGTCGATGTCGCTTTAAAAAACGGACAAAGTTTCATACTTGACGGCACCCTTACCAAGTACGAAATAGCTAAAAAAAACATCCAAAGGGCACTTGATAAAGGCCGTAATGTCATTATTTTGTATGTATACCAAGACCCTCTCGTAGCTTGGGAGTTTGTGCTAGCTCGTGAAAAAACAGAAGGACGGCGAATCCACCCTGACACATTTATAGAACAATATTTCGAAGCTCGGAATGTAGTAAACAAGCTGAAAGCTGAGTTTAAAAGCATGGTCCATCTTGAGATTTTAATAAAAACCATGGCCTACGCTGAGCATAAGAAATCTATACTGCGCTACATTAATGGGGCAACCTCTATTGATTCGCACATTCCAGAGCAGTACACTTGCGAGCAGCTCCAAGAGCTAATAAAACGGGAATGCCAAAATGATTAATCGTTTACTAGGTAGAGATGAGAAAGTAGTCAGCACTGATTTCTCTAATTTTTTTAACAACGCTAAATCAGCAGAGCGTAAAAAAGTTTTTGAACAAGTGTTAACTGGTGCCTGCCGCCGCCAAGAAAAAGTTCTGGCCGAGCGCTCTCGTAGTATCAATGCGTAAAAAAACAAAAGAGCCCCTTAAGTGGGGCTTTTTTTGCCTGCGAATAGATACAATATCCAACCTCAGCATCACAGATCAGCTACACACGATCTAATTCAGCCACCTCCCTGCCTGTCGTCATTAGCGACCTGCGACTGACCAATTAAGTGAATATAAGCGCTTATCGATACTCGATGAAGGTAGTGTCTTCTATGCGATAATAACCATTAATTTTATGCTCACAACCGCAGTGTCACATTTAATTTTACGGGGTCAAAATGTTACACCGAGCCGCTCAAAACGTACAAAAACAGCCAATAACAGACAATAACGAACACACAGAAAACACCACAGAATCATGCTTAAACCCAGCAAACCCGCTGGGTACGGTGTCTAGGCGCTTCTCCGTTGCCCCGATGATGGACTGGACTGACCACCACTGCCGCTACTTTTTGCGGCTGATTTCTAAGCGTGCGTTGCTCTATACCGAGATGGTAACCACCGGTGCAATATTGTATGGCGAGAGTGCGCGATTTTTGCGCCATGACCAGTCTGAGCACCCCATAGCGTTGCAGCTAGGTGGCAGTAATCCTGCAGATTTAGCTGCTTGCACAAAGATGGCGGCTGCGGCAGGTTTCGATGAGGTGAATCTCAATGTTGGCTGTCCGAGCGATCGCGTGCAGAACAACATGATCGGTGCCTGCTTAATGGCGCATCCGCAGTTGGTCGCTGATTGCGTCAAGCAGATGCAGGATGGCGTAGATATTCCGGTCACGGTCAAGCACCGCATTGGCATCAATGGCCGTGACAGCTATGCCAAGCTGTGCGATTTTGTCGGTACGGTACGTGACGCCGGTTGCACAAGTTTTACTGTGCATGCGCGGATTGCCATTTTGGAAGGCTTGTCACCGAAAGAAAACCGCGATATTCCACCGCTGCGCTATGACATTGCCGCGCAGCTTAAAACTGACTTTCCAGATTTGGAAATCATCCTCAATGGCGGCATCAAAACCCTTGAGCAATGCACAGAGCAGTTACAAATCTTTGACGGCGTGATGATTGGTCGTGAGGCTTACCACAACCCTTGGTTGCTCAGTGAGGTTGATCATCAACTGTTTGGCGATGCGCCGCGCGAGATTACCCGTACCGAGATTCTGCAGCAGTTACGCCCTTACCTCGTGGCGCATATCGCGCAGGGCGGCAAGGCAACCCACATCACTCGACATATTCTCGGTTTAGCACAGGGTTTCACCGGCGCTCGACGTTTTCGCCAGCTGTTATCAGCAGACATTTACAAAACAGATGAACCCATGCGCATTTATGATCAAGCTGTGGCGGGTCTCGAAGGTCGTTAAGCGCATAGAAATTATTGCATCCGCAGCAGTGCTCAGTTATGTTCTGTGCACTCTTTTTTAGCCCCAGATCGCAGTTCATACTATGACGTCAAAACTAGAACAATTAAAACGTTACACCACAGTGGTTGCGGATACCGGTGATTTAGATGCCATCGCACGTTTGCAGCCAGTCGATGCCACGACCAACCCATCATTGCTGTTAAAAGCGGCCACTTTTCCTCGCTATGCACGGATGATGGCGCAGATTCAGCAAGATTTTTCTGGCAACCCGCAAGCAGCCTGTGAGCAATTTGCGGTTGCTGTCGGCACTGAAATTTTATCCTTGATTCCTGGTCGTATCTCTACCGAAGTGGACGCACGCTTATCCTTTGATGAGCAAGCCACTTATGAGTACGCATTGCGCTTAATTGATCGCTATGAACAACAAGGTGTTGATCGCCAGCGGGTGTTGATTAAAATCGCCTCGACCTGGGAAGGCATTCAAGCAGCACGTCGTTTGGAAAAGCTTAATATTCAGACCAACCTCACTCTATTATTTTCCTTTGCCCAAGCAGCCGCTTGCGCCGATGCGGGGGTGTTTTTGATTTCCCCTTTCGTTGGCCGTATTTATGACTGGTACAAAAAAGCACTCGACCGTGAATACGTAGGCATTGAAGATCCTGGTGTGCAGTCGGTATCGCGGATTTACCGTTATTACAAAGGCAACGATTATCAGACCATTGTGATGGGTGCGAGTTTTCGTAACCTCGGCCAAATTGAGCAACTAGCAGGCTGTGATCGTCTAACAATCAGCCCTGAACTGCTGGAGCAATTGAGCAATGAGAGTGCGCCACTGGAGCGTAAACTGCAAAGCAACGGGCAAAGTGAAGGCCGTGCTTTTGTGGATGAGCAGAGCTTCCGCTGGGCGCATAACGAAGATGCGATGGCCAACGAAAAGCTTGCTGAAGGCATTCGTGCTTTTGCGCGCGACCAAGAGAAGTTAGAGAAACTGTTTCGTTAAGCACTAGGATTGTTGCGGGCCGGCGGCCCGCGCTCCCAACAGTAAAGTTACGTAGTGCTACTTTCTAAAGCGCTGACCAAGTCACGAAAAGCATCACGATTGGATTCATTTAGACTCATCAGAATCTGGTGTGCTTCTAACACGCGCTCTTTGACCACCGCTTCTGATTGATCCTGCTCTGGCAAGTCATCCAAACATTCAGGGCACGGTGCAGGCGTGTGTACCAGATTAAACACTTGGTTAAAGCCCATCGAGTCAAGCACACGACTGACGTCTGGGTTGGTGCTGGCCAAAGTCGGCAGCATGCCAAATTTGCGTTTAGACAAAATCGATAACTTAGCCAACAAGCCTAAAGTGGTGCTATCGATACTGATCACCTCGGTTAAATCAATCACAATTGACTTAAAAGAATTGGTTTTCAGAATTTTCTCTATGGTTTCATTGAGCGCAGAACAAAAGGTTAAGCGCACATCCCCCACACACTTTAAAACAAAGGTTTCGTTGTATTCAGCAAACTGAATTTTACCATCACTCATGCAAGATTCCTGCTCAGCACCAGCATGGCGATATCATCGGGCATATTGCTACAGTTAGCTAGTCCTAGGCGTTCAACGATACCGGCGTACTCGCCATGCGCCGCAGTGATTAGTTTTGGTAAAGCCGCTTCACGGGTAATCAGATACTTTTCTGGCAGCACTTCTAAGACACCATCAGAAAATAAACTTAAGCTGAAAGCCGCAGGTAAAGGCATCTGCTCACAGCTGTAAGTGGAATGTTCAAACAGCCCGACCGGCTGACCTTTACCACGCAAAAAATCGGCACGCCCCGCACTGTATAGCACTGGCGAAGGCAGGTGCCCTGCGACACTCCAGTGCAGCATATTCTGATCGGTATCGACAATGGCGCAGATCAGCGTCACATGTCGGTCTGCGTTATAGATGAGCAAACGCTGGTTAAGATAGCTCAGGACTGTGGCCGGCGTCAGTGAGCGATCTGCGTGAACGGCATGTGCTCCGAAGATAAACTCACGCACAGTATTTTTAACCAACATGCTGATCAGCGCGGATGCCGTGCCGTGTCCAGACACATCTGCCAAGTATAAGAACAGACGGCCATCGGGCAGGACAAAGTAGTCCAGCGAGTCACCGGTTAAATACAACGCCGGAACCACACAATGCTCAAATGTGATGCCTTGTGTTTCCCAGGGTGTGCTTGGTCGTATGAGTTGTTGCAGCTGCTGACCAGCACGCTGGTCTTCAAGCAGTAAAGTGTGCTGTTTTTGCAAAAAAAGCAGCTCCTCAGAGGCAGTCATTGGACTGGTCTGTTGCGAAGTTGAATGCATTACTTATAAATCGTAAAGAGTGTCTAGGCGCAAAAGGTACTCTCATCGTTACCCTCATTCAAGAGGTGTCTGTCACTGCTGCATCTTACAAGCGTAGGGTGTTATAGGCTCGAGTTCCACCATGCCTGTTAAAAACGGCTTTATCGAATTAGCATTTAGAGTAATTTCTTCTGATGCGCAGCCCTGTTAGACCGATTTAAAATAAAAACCACCGAAGGTCTCACACTATTCAGTCATAGTTAAATCGCTTACTTTACATTTAAAGCAGTATCAGTGATGTTAAGCACTGTGTTTACAGCAGGCGCGGAATAAGATGCTTTTATATCTGCGTCAGAATGGGTAAAGCAACCGGAGCAACAACATGAACTACTACAACGAAAAGCGTGACTTTATCCGCATGCGCGTTGAAACCGCAATAACATTTGAATACGAAGGTGAAACATTCGATGCAGTCTGTATCGATCTTTCCAGTACAGGCATGCAAATTGAAACAGATGCTTCTTTGCCTCTCAGCCAAGGCCAATCAATTCGTGTTTTGATTCCCTCTTCACACCCAGAACTCACTGGCCTGCAAGCGGATACAGAAATACAGCGTCTAGAAAAACTCGATAATGGCCGTATATCCATTGGTTTAGCCATTATCTCTATGCAGTAAAAGCTGTTATTTAAAAATCATCCACCACATTGCCATCCATCACTCTGAACTCACGGTTCTGCAAATAGGCATTACGAATGAAACGGTACTTGTCACCGCTGATTAACCGCTCAGCTGATAATAGCTTTGCCCGCGTATCGACAACATTTAAAGCAAATACGCTGTTACGCACGGGAACATCATTAACATAACGATAAGCGCTGACATAACTGTCTGGATACATAGCAAACGTATCGCGGACTGTGCTGGGACCAAACAACGGTAAGACCACATAAGGACCGCTTTTCACACCCCAAGAACCCAAGGTCTGACCAAAGTCTTCATCGTTACGCTGCAGGCCCATTTTTGTCGCAACATCAAAAAAGCCCAAGACGCCGAAAGTGCTGTTAAACATAAAGCGAGCGGTATCAACACCGGCATCATGCAGCTTCAATTGCAGCACATTATTAGCCAGATTTTTCACCTCACCAACGTTACGAAAAACGTTATGAATACCGTCTTCGACAACATCGGGAGTGATTTTCTGATAACCCTTGGCTATAGGTTTTAGAGCCCAACGATCGACAGCATCATTGAAACGGAAAATTGCACGGTTGGCATTTTCCCAGGGGTCTTCATTCTCGCCAAACGCTTCCCAGCTGTCATCGTAATCATCAGCGTCTGCTGCCACAACTGAATGTGAAAGACTCAAGCACCCAGCCATCAGCATTGTGCTTAGCATGCAGCGTACGGAGGTATTAAAAAAATGCTGCATAGTGCTCTCCAATCTTTTCATTTAAATACACAATAAGTCTGTTGATGCTGCACGACAGTATAGATCTCGCGCAACATCAACGCAGCATTTATTGATCAGCAAAACGCCAACCTGTGCCGTCTTTGCCATCTTCTAAAACGATGCCCAAAGCCGTCAGTTGGTCACGAATACGATCAGATTCAGCCCATTCTTTATTTTGACGCGCGGCCAAACGTGCGGTGATCAATGCTTCAACCTGTGCGGCATCCATGCGTTTTTCTGCACCAGCTTGTAAGAAGTCATTCGGCTCGAGCTGTAAAATACCCAGCACCGCTGCAAGCTCTTTCATCCGCGCAGCTAAGCCTGCAGCTGCAGCATGATCTTGCTTGTCAAGGCGGTTCACTTCACGAGCCATCTCAAACAGCACTGAGCAGGCTTCAGGTGCATTAAAGTCATCGTCCATCGCCTTGGTAAAGCGCTCAACAAAGACTTCACCACCAACTGCTGGAACGATCTCCAGACCTTTTAACGTCAGGTAAAAACGCTCGAGTGCTGATTTGGCTTCGCGCAAGTTATCTTCAGAATAGTTAATCGCGCTGCGGTAATGACTGGACACTAAAAGATAGCGCACCACTTCTGGATGATATTTTTCTAGCACATCACGAATGGTGAAGAAGTTACCCAAGGATTTGGACATCTTCTCGCCATCGACACGCACCGCACCAGCATGCATCCAAGTGGTGGCGTATTGCTTGCCGGTCGCAGCTTCGCTTTGCGCGATTTCATTTTCATGATGCGGAAAGACCAAGTCTGGACCGCCACCATGGATGTCAAAGCTGTCGCCTAAGCAGCAGGTCGACATCACTGAACATTCAATGTGCCAGCCCGGACGGCCTGCGCCCCATGGCGACTGCCAGCTTGGCTCGCCAGGTTTAGCCGCTTTCCAAAGGACAAAATCTAAAGGATCTTCTTTGGCTTCATCAACTTCGATGCGTGCACCAATTTTTAAATCACTGATATTGCGTCGCGATAATTTGCCGTAACCAACAAACTTAGCCACGCGGTAGTACACATCACCATTGGCAGCAGGATAAGCAAAACCTTTATCAATCAAGGTTTGGATCATTTTGAACATGCCATCAATATGACCGGTAGCACGTGGCTCCTGATCAGGACGCAGTACATTTAAACGTGCTTCATCTTCATGCATGGCTGCAACCATGCGCTCAACTAACTGCTCAAATGGCTCGTTGTTTTCTTGCGCACGGCGAATGATCTTGTCGTCAATGTCGGTAATATTGCGCACATAAGTGACTTCGTAGCCACGGTGACGCAACCAGCGCGTCACCACATCAAAAGCCACCATTACTCGTGCATGACCAATATGGCAGTAGTCATACACCGTCATGCCGCAGACATACATGCGCACATGCTTGCCTTCTAACGGCTGCAGCGGCTCTTTACGTTTAGTCAGGGTGTTATAAATCGTTAAACTCATGCTTGCCCCCACGAATCACGCAAAGTCACAGTACGGTTAAATACCAATGCATCCGGCTTGCTGTCACGGCTGTCGAGGCAGAAGTAGCCTTCACGCTCGAATTGGAAACTGTCGCCCACTTGCGCTTGCAGTAAGGATGGCTCGGCGCGGCAGCCTTTCAATACCACCAACGACTCTGGATTGACGTTATCAAGGAAAGATTCGCTGGCTTCACCGTCATCGCCTTTATCAGGGTTGGGCGTGCTAAATAAGCGGTCGTACAAACGCACTTCGCATTCAACGCTTTGCGCAGCGGGTACCCAGTGAATCACACCTTTAACTTTACGGCCTTCTGGGTTTTTGCCCAAGGTTTCTGGGTCGTACGAGCAACGCAGTTCAATCACATTACCATCGGCATCGCGAATCGCTTCGTCGGCACGAATCACATAGCTGCCGCGCAAACGTACTTCACCACCGGGCACTAAACGCTTATAGCCTTTCGGTGGATTTTCTTCGTAATCGCTGGCGTCAATGTAGATTTCACGCTCGAACGGTAATTCACGCACACCAATATCACGCTTGGGGTGACGTGGCAGTTGCAGCGTGAGCGCTTGATCTGCTGGATAATTGCTGATCACCACTTTAATTGGCTTAAGTACGCACATGGCGCGTGAGGCATTGGTATCTAAATCTTCACGAATACAAAATTCCAGCATGCCTAAGTCGACAACACCACCGGCACGGTTCACCCCAATCATGTCGCAGAAGTTGCGAATCGAGGCAGCGGTATAACCACGACGACGGAAACCACTGATGGTCGACATGCGTGGATCATCCCAACCGGTGACGTGATTTTCATCGACAAGCTGCTTGAGCTTGCGCTTGCTGGTCACTGTGTAATTAAGATTTAAACGAGCAAACTCGTACTGACGCGGCTTGGCCGGCACCGGTAACTGCTCTAAAAACCACTCATACAATGGACGGTGATCTTCAAACTCTAAGGTGCAAATTGAGTGAGTAATCTTCTCAATCGCATCGGACTGGCCGTGCGTGAAGTCGTAACTTGGATAGATGCACCATGTGTCACCGGTTTGGTGATGATGGGCGTGACGAATACGGTACAAAATCGGATCGCGCAAATTCATATTCGGCGACGCCATATCGATTTTTGCACGCAGCGCACGGGTACCATCGGGGAACTCGCCAGCACGCATACGGGTTAGCAAGTCTAAGTTCTCGCTGACACTGCGCTCACGAAACGGGCTGTTTTTACCAGACTCAGTCAAGCTGCCACGGTATTCGCGCGCTTGCTCAGGTGATAAGTCGCAGACATAAGCTTTGCCCTGCTCTACTAAATACACCGCCCAAGCGTACAACTGCTCAAAGTAATCTGAGGCGTAACGCACTTCGCCATCCCATTGAAAACCAAGCCAGTTCACATCCGACTTAATCGCATCGATGTACTCTTGCTCTTCTTTAGCAGGATTGGTGTCATCAAAGCGCAAGTGGCAGACACCGCCTAATTCTTTGGCTAAACCAAAGTTTAGACAGATCGATTTAGCGTGGCCAATATGCAAGTAACCGTTAGGTTCAGGTGGAAAGCGCGTAACAATACTGCTGTGCTTGCCTGACTGTAAATCGGCTTCAAGAATAGGACGAAGGAAGTTCGCGGCGACATTAACGGAAGAATCAGACGTGCTCATGGGCTCTTAAATACTCATTACTGCCTATTATGGGTAGGCTGGCTCAAATAAAGTGCTTATCATACCCGAACCTGCCAGCTCACTGACAGGTCTATGACTTTTTAGCTTCTATGGATCAACTCAATGATTAAATTACACACTAATCACGGCGTGATTACCTTAAATCTGTTTGCTGACAAAGCGCCAGAAACCGTTGCCAACTTTATTCAGTATGTTAAAGACGGTCACTACGACAACACCATTTTTCACCGTGTGATCAGCAACTTTATGATCCAAGGTGGTGGTTTTGACAGCAACATGAAACAAAAAAGCACCCGCGAGACGATTAAAAACGAAGCCAACAACGGCTTGTCTAACAAGCTTGGCACCATCGCGATGGCGCGTACCATGGAGCCACATTCAGCTTCAGCGCAGTTTTTCATCAACGTCAAAGACAATGACTTCCTTGATCACAGCGCACCAACCACTCAGGGTTGGGGTTACACCGTTTTCGGTGAAGTAGTTGAAGGCATGGATGTAGTTGACGCCATTAAAAGCGTTGCGACCACCAGCAAAGGCGGTCACCAAGACGTACCACGCGATGATGTAATCATCGAAAAAGCAGAGATCGTCGAGTGATTCTGCTGATTTCTGATTTGCATTTACATGAGGAGCGCCCGGATATCACCGGCGCGTTCCTTGCGTTTCTGCAGCAGCACGCCAAGCACGCACAAGCACTTTATATTTTAGGTGACTTCTTTGAAGTGTGGATTGGCGACGATGCGATCAGCCCGTTTCAACGCTCAATTGCGCAAGCGCTCAGCGCTGTCGCAGCCAGCGGTACGCAAATTTATTTAATGCACGGTAACCGTGATTTCTTAATCGGCAATGATTTTTGCAAGTTGGCCGATTGTCAGTTATTAGCAGACCCTAGCCTTATCAAACTAGCGGGTGAATCGGTGCTACTGACGCACGGCGACAGTCTCTGCACCAGCGATAAAAGTTACATTCGTTTACGAAGAGTCCTGCGCAACCCTTTGATTTTACTTATCTTGCGCAACTTACCTTTGCGTACGCGTCAGCGCCTAGCAGGCGATCTACGACAAAAAAGCAAAGCCAGTACACGAATGAAAGCCAGCGACATTACCGATGTAAATCCTGAAGAAGTGGCGCGTGTGATGGCTCTACACAAAGTGCGCACACTCATTCACGGGCATACCCACCGCCCTGCAGTGCACGACCTGGGCAATGAAAAACAGCGTATTGTTCTCGGTGACTGGGATACACAAGGCTGGTATATCGAAGCCAGCGCCTCACAACTCAAGCTGCTAGCACTGCCTTTCAGTGATACTACTGCGGACTGTTAAGCCTGCGCTGTCTCAGTCGCCTGCTTCGGCACACCACTGTGAAATCTAAATACTTCGTCTTCGGTGAGAATCGCCTCGCGCTCAACTTCTGCAAAAAACGCCACGCGCTGATCAATGGGTTGTTTAGCGTACAGCTGCGCCATGCGTAAATACCCTTCAAAATGGCGTGACTCTGACTTAAGCAGCGATGTATAAAACCGTCCAAGTTCTTCATCTAAAAACGGTGCCAAGCGATAAAAACGCTCGCAGGAACGCGCCTCAATAAAAGCTAAAATAATCAAACTATCAATCAGCTTTTCCGGCTCTTGTTTGGCCGCATGCTTATGCAAACGCTGCGCATAGCTAGAAGCGGTGATTTGCCGATAACGCATGCCACGCTTTTTCATGATGGCCGTGACTTGCTCAAAATGACGCAACTCTTCGCGCGCTAAGCGTGACAAGTGCTGCAGCAGCTCTTCACGCTCTGGATAACGGAACATCAGCGTCAGTGCAGTACCCGCTGCCTTCTTTTCACAGTTAGCATGATCGAGTAACAACTCTTCTGGGTGATCCAGCGCACAATCAATCCAACTCTGTGGTGTTTGACACTGTAAAAAAGCTTCAATTTCAGGTATTAACATAGACATGTACTGACAAAGATAAAGAATGCGCACCATTATACGGTGCGCCCACAGAACAACCAGCCTTCCGCGTTGATAGATATCAATACCCAGCGCAGGATAGAGCTGGCATGATAGTTACAGATCATCTCTATATTCTAAAATCGCGCAGGAGATACACATGCAAGCTATTCGTACCATCTTAGTTGTGATGACCCCGAGCCAACCTGAAGAGCTGGCATTAAAGCGCGCCAAGCTGATTGCTGGAGTGACTCAGTCACGCCTACATTTGTTAGTCTGCGATAAGCGTGGCGAGCACGCTAAGTATCTTGCCGACACAGCGCAAGCACTTAAAGAAGATGGCTATGAAGTGACCACTCAGCAAGCTTGGCATGAGTCTTTTCATGAAACCATTATTCAAGCACAACAAGCCGAAAGCTGTGGCCTGGTGATTAAACAGCACTTCCCAGAAAACCCGCTTAAACGCGCGTTACTGACGCCCGATGACTGGAAACTGCTACGCTACTGCCCTTGCCCAGTGTTGATTGCTAAAACCAACCGCCCTTGGACCGAAGGCACTATCCTTGCTGCAGTCGACGTAGGTAACAGCAGTGCAGAACATAAAGCCCTGCACGCAAGCTTAATTAGCAATGCTTTTGAAGTAGCATCCATTGCTAAAGCAACCTTGCATGTCCTGACTGCACACCCATCGCCAATGCTGTCAGCTTCTGACCCAACCTTCCAACTGCGTGAAACCATTGAAGCGCGCTACCGCGAGCAGTGTGCAACATTCGTTAAAGAGTTTGAGCTGGATGATGAGCAAATGCACATCAAAGAAGGCCCTGCAGATGTTCTAATTCCGCAAATGGCGAAAGAGTTGGACGCGGTGGTCACTGTTATTGGTACTGTTGCTCGCACAGGTTTATCCGGTGCACTGATCGGCAATACCGCTGAAGTGGTACTCGACGCTGTTGAAACTGATGTTTTAGTACTTAAGCCACAAGACGTGATGGTGCATTTAGAAACTCAACTCGAGCGCTAGAGTTAAATTTGCATAGCTAAAACGACCCAGCAGCCGTTTGAAAGCTTTTTTAAACGGCTGCTTTTAACCCAGATGCGCCACTAGCCAAGCGTAATAAAGTGCTGCAAAACCATGTTAGCCCAAGGTCTAACATGCATTTCCCTATGCAAAACCATGAATGCCCCTTAACTTTATGACGCGTGTAGCTTAGAATAAGCGCGCCATTTTAGGCGATCACGTCCAACGTTGAAGCTGTTTTCAAAGCGTAGAGCGTTATCTTTTTAGCGTTGTAGTAGCATTTGTACTGATAAATTCGGGCTCATTCTGATTACGCGCGTCTGTAATACTTTGAAAACAGCTTCTGGATAAGCGCCCCTTCCCTGTTTGGGGGCCAATGATGAGGATAAAATACTGTGCTTGAAGCCTACCGCAAACACGTAGCAGAACGCGCTGAACAGGGCATTGTCCCTCAGCCACTCACTAGCGAACAAACCTCAGGTTTGGTTGAGCTACTGATTAATCCACCTGCTGGTGAAGAAGCTTTCCTGCTGGAACTGATCACTGATCGCGTTCCTGCCGGTGTTGACGAAGCCGCTTATGTAAAAGCGGGTTTCTTAACTGCAGTCGCTAAAGGTGAAACCACTTCACCGCTGATTGATAAAGCACACGCTGTTAAGTTGTTGGGCACCATGCAAGGTGGCTACAACATCGAAACATTGGTTGCTCTATTAGACGACGCTGAGTTATCTGGTTTAGCCGCTGCTGAACTGAAGCACACTCTGCTGATGTTTGATGCATTCCATGACGTTGCTGAAAAAGCTAAAGCCGGCAATGCCAATGCTAAAGCTGTAATGCAATCATGGGCTGACGGCGAGTGGTTCAAAGCACGCCCAGCACTAGAAGAAAAAATCACCTTAAGCGTGTTCAAAGTCACTGGCGAAACCAACACTGATGACCTGTCACCTGCGCCTGATGCATGGTCACGTCCTGACATTCCTTTGCACGCATTAGCGATGCTGAAAATGGCACGTGATGGTATTAACCCAGACGTTCCAGGTTCAGTTGGCCCAATCAAGCAAATGGAAGCACTGAAAGCTCAAGGCTTCCCAGTTGCTTACGTTGGTGACGTTGTTGGTACCGGTTCTTCACGTAAATCAGCGACCAACTCTGTGCTGTGGTTCTTCGGTGACGATATCCCGAACGTACCTAACAAGCGCGCAGGTGGTTTCTGCTTCGGTACTAAAATTGCTCCAATCTTCTACAACACGATGGAAGATGCCGGCGCACTGCCAATCGAATTTGATTGCACTAACCTGAACATGGGCGACGTGATTGACGTTTACCCATACAAAGGTGAAGTACGTCGTCACGGTTCTGATGAACTGGTAACGACTTTTGAACTGAAAACTGACGTTCTGCTTGATGAAGTACGCGCCGGCGGCCGTATTCCATTGATCATTGGTCGTGGTTTGACTGACAAAGCACGTGCAGAACTTGGCTTAGGCCCAGCAGATTTGTTCAAAAAGCCTGTTGCACCAGCTGATAGCGGCAAAGGTTTCACCTTAGCGCAGAAAATGGTCGGTCGCGCTTGCGGTTTAGCAGAAGGTCAAGGCGTACGTCCTGGCACTTACTGTGAACCGAAAATGACCACCGTTGGTTCGCAAGACACCACTGGCCCTATGACCCGTGACGAGTTGAAAGACTTAGCTTGCCTAGGTTTCTCTGCAGACCTAGTCATGCAATCTTTCTGCCACACAGCTGCATACCCTAAACCAATTGACGAAATCACGCATCACACATTGCCTGACTTCATCATGAACCGCGGTGGTGTTTCACTGCGTCCAGGCGACGGTATCATCCACAGCTGGTTGAACCGTATGTTGCTGCCTGACACCGTTGGTACTGGTGGTGACTCACACACCCGTTTCCCAATGGGTATTTCTTTCCCAGCAGGTTCTGGTCTAGTTGCGTTCGCCGCAGCCACTGGCGTAATGCCATTGGATATGCCTGAATCAGTACTGGTTCGCTTCAAAGGTAAAATGAACCCTGGCATCACGTTGCGTGACCTTGTTCATGCGATTCCTTACTATGCGATCCAAGAAGGTCACCTGACCGTTGAGAAGAAAGGCAAGAAGAACATTTTCTCTGGCCGTATTCTTGAAATCGAAGGTCTAAACGACTTAACCGTTGAGCAAGCGTTTGAATTATCTGACGCATCAGCTGAGCGTTCTGCTGCAGGTTGCACCATTAAGCTGCCAGAAGACGTAATTGCTGAGTACTTGAAATCCAACATTACTATGTTGCGTTGGATGATCGGCGAAGGTTACGGCGATACGCGTACCATTGAGCGTCGCGCACAAGCGATGGAAGCATGGTTAGCGAATCCTCAGTTGTTAGCAGCTGACGCAAACGCTGAATACTCAACAGTGATCGAAATCGATCTTGCTGATATCAAAGAGCCAATTCTTTGCGCACCAAACGACCCAGACGATGCTCGTTTACTGTCTGACGTTCAAGGCCGTAAGATTGATGAAGTATTCATCGGTTCGTGCATGACCAACATTGGTCACTTCCGTGCGGCAGGTAAATTACTACAGAAAGTTGACACTAAAATGCCAACACGTCTGTGGTTAGCACCACCAACGCGTATGGATCAGTACCAGTTGACCGAAGAAGGTTACTACGATATTTACAACAAAGCTGGCGCGCGCATGGAAATGCCAGGCTGCTCATTGTGCATGGGTAACCAAGCACGTGTTGAGACTGGCGCGACTGTCGTTTCCACTTCAACACGTAACTTCCCGAACCGTTTAGGTGACAACACTGACGTATTCTTGGCCTCTGCTGAGCTTGCGGCTGTTGCCTCAATCATTGGTAAGTTGCCAACTGTTGAAGAGTACATGGCGTACGCGAAAGACATCGACAGCATGGCTGCAGATGTATATCGCTACCTCAGCTTCGACCAAATTGCCTCTTACAAAGAAGCCGCTGCGAAAGCAACGATTCCTGTATTAGCAGTGTAATTTAGCGTCGCTTGCAAGACCAAATGCCCCGCCTCGTGCGGGGCATTTTTGTTTGTACTAGCGGGCCATGCGTTCTAGCTCTTGTACGAGCGTGCCATGCGCTCTAGCTCTTGTACGAGCGGGCCATGCGTTCTAGCTCCTGTACGAGCGGGCCATGCCCGCGACAGTGATCACACACAGCGCTTGAATAGACTTTCCTGCTGTGTTTGGAAAAAGTGCGCCTGCCGTACTCCGAGGAAAGTGTTCATCCGTCGATGAACCCATCCAGGGTTCAACTCCGGCGCTCGCCATCCATGGCTCACTCACCACACCCTCCTCGAAGCACTCGTTGATCATCTGCAGTGTTGGCTATGACGCGCACAAGTCACTAAAGCAAAACAGCACACGTCTAAAACCAAATGTATATCTCTTTCCGCGACTGGCGTACTTCGAGGAAAGTGTTCATCCGTCGATGAATCCATCCAGGGTTCAACTCCGGCGCTCGCCATCCATGGCTCACTCACCACACCTTCCTCGAAGCACTCGTTGAGCACCTGCAGTGTTGGCTCTGACACGCACAAGTCACTAAAGCAAAAGCAAAGATACTGAATCTCTCTCACCCTCATGCTTTTAGCCTTTGCGTCGTGCGACAGACTAACCAGCAGCACCTTTGTTCAAATGAGTACCGCGCTAGTGATGTGTCGAGCGAGCCAGGGACGGCGAAGCGCCCGAATCGAGACAGGATGTCTCGTTGAGGGAAGAACAGCACCAGCGCGGTACGGCATGCGTATAACCTGCTCGATGCTTTTGATTGTGGCTTTTGCTTTTGCTTACACAGCGCGACATAGGCTACGCATAATATCAATACAGCCAGCGCATGGCGTACACTCAAGCTCTGTTTGGGAGACGGCAGATATGCGAAGCAGCGATAAAGCTCATCAAGAACTGATAAATGCATGGCGCGCGCAAGCACGTAACAAGCCTTGGCTCACCCTGAGCTTTGCCGGCTGCTTAGTGCTGATTCTGCTCTTACTGCTAATCACCGCCTATCAAGGCATGCATCTTGAAAACTTTCATTACGCACTCAGCGGAGGTATGGCGGGATTTATCGCCACTGCTCTAGGTGCTGCGCTGATCTTTTTCACTCGCAGCATCAGTGTGCGCATCCAAGATGCGCTGCTGGGCTTTGCCGCCGGCATGATGCTGGCGGCCAGCGCTTTTTCATTGATTCTGCCCGGAATTGAAGCCGCAGAAGAACTGTTCGGACAGCGCACAATCGCCGCCGCCATTGTCGTCTTTGGACTTGGTCTTGGCACTTTGATGATGCTCGGGCTTGATTACTTCACTCCACATCAGCAAGCCAGTGAAACACTGTGTGGACCTGAGTGCCAACGCCTTAGTGGGATATGGCTGTTTATTTTTGCCATCGCTTTGCATAACTTGCCAGAAGGCATGGCCATCGGCATTTCTTTCACCCATGGTGATTTCAAAATTGGCTTACCACTCACCATCGCCATTGCCATTCAAGACGTACCCGAAGGCTTTGCCGTTGCCTTAGCACTACGCAGTGTAGGCTTGAGCCCAAGTAAAGCTTTTTTGATTGGTGCAGCGACAGGCATGTTAGAGCCTGTAGGTGCTATTTTAGGCTTTGCCATGTCCAGTAGTTTAGCTTGGGCCTATCCCATGAGTATGGGCTTAGCCGCCGGCGCCATGATCTTTGTGGTATGTCACGAAGTGATTCCAGAAACCCACCGCAATGGTTACCAAGGCGCTGCAACAACAGGCTTGATGATAGGCTTTGCGGTGATGATGTTTCTCGATACAGCGCTGGGCTAAAACAGACCAGCGCAGCACAGACTAGTCTTCTTGGTATCTTGCTTGCGGTGCTTCTTTTTTACGAACGATTTTAATTTTATGGGTAAAAGTAGGCTTGCGCGTCACACTGATCGCGCGACTCGTCACCGTATCCAGAGTGATATTCCAGTAACCGGTACTTGGCACGATAATTTTTGCCGGAAAACGATCAAACGCACCGCCATGATAGGTATGACGACCGCCATTTTTAAAACTGCGGAAATTAGGGTCACTCATAAGACGAATATTGCAGGTTTGCGAGCATTGAATAATGACAGTATCGCCTTCTTTTAAATACTCACGCTGGTGAACAAACTTCATAAGACACATCACAAAACAGTTATTTGCGCGTAATATACCACGTTGCCTTACGCAGATTTAGATTCTCTTAGCGCATTTCCTGCCTTTTCTAGAACTGGCTTCACGGATCCCTCAATACTATGCAACGCCATCACGCCCTAAAACATGCCTGGTTCTTCTGCAGCTTCGATCACGGCATCCTGCATTTATGGTGAGTGCACTCTTCTAAAAAAACCATTATTTTCTTGAAGAGTTGAATACCGATGTTGTCTATAAAAAATCATGACGATTCACTGCTATTGGCCATCCTCGCCAGCCGCGTTGGCTTCTTTATCGCTGGATTATGCCTCGCTGTCTGGGCTCCGCTGGTTCCTTATGTACGCCTGAGCATCCCAATGAGCGATGCCACGTTTGGCCTGATGCTGCTCTGTATTGGCGTTGGCTCACTGACCTGCATGCCGTTATCGGCAATGCTGACCAACCGCTTTAGCATTCGCAGCTGCCTGTTTATGGTTACCCTGCTGTTATTGGCTGCTCTATTGACTATGGCAACGGCATCATCACTTTGGCTGCTAGGGGCTGCGCTGTTTACCTTCGGTGGCAGTATGGGCGTGCTGGATGTCATTCTTAACATTCAAGGCTTGAGTGTTGAGAATCGCGCAAATCGCAGCATGATGTCCAACTTTCACGGCATGTTTAGCTTGGGCACCATTGCCGGCTCATTACTGATGATTACCCTGTTAACCCTCGGCCTATCGCCCATGTTCAGCACCTTAACGCTGCTCAGCACTGTACTGTTACTCAGTGTATTTGCCGTACGGGGCTATTTAAACGAGCGCACCCTGAGTAGTAAAGATGCATTTATTTGGCCTAATGGCTGGATTCTGCTGGTCGGATTAATGTGTTTTATTGTGTATCTGGCCGAAGGCGTGATGCTCGATTGGAGTGCGTTATATCTGATTGATGACAAGCATATCGCAACCGCTCAAGCCGGTCTTGGCTATGCCTGCTTCTCAGCGATGGTCGCCACAGGACGTTTTATCGGAGATGGTTTAGTTCAACTGCTCGGGCGCGTACGGGTGATTGTCGGCGGTGGCCTGCTGGCTGCTGCGGGAGTTACACTGAGTATTCTCAGCACGCACTGGGGACTTGGTTTGGTGGGCTTTGCGCTGTGTGGTTTAGGCTGCGCCAACGTGTCGCCGGTGTTGATCTCAAGCCTTAGCAAACAAACCCATATGCCGACCCACTTAGCCATTACTGCTGCCACCACCATTGGTTTTGCTGGCGTACTAGCAGGACCGGCAATGATGGGTGCAGTCGCCCATTACAGTTCACTCAGTGCAGCATTTGCCGTTTTAGCAGTGTTATTACTGGTGGTTGCCGCACTAGGCCATCGCTTTAAGTAAATTTGTACAGCCTCTACTTGAACTTCATCTGAGTCAGGCGTAGTTTTATGCGCTTGACTCACGCATGAGTCAGCGTCGCTCAGACGGTTCTGGGCGCTTACGTTTTGAGGTTCACATGACTGACACCCGTCCACCACGGCGCTTTTCGCGCATCGATCGTTTACCCCCGTATGTTTTCAATATCACTGCTGAGCTAAAGATGGCAGCACGCCGTCGTGGTGAAGATATTATTGATTTCAGCATGGGCAATCCCGATGGTGCGACGCCGCCACATATTGTCGAAAAGCTGGTACAAGTCGCACAGCGTGAAGACACGCATGGCTATTCAACCTCTCGTGGCATTCCACGCCTGCGTCGGGCGATTACCAACTGGTACAAAAAACGCTACGAAGTGGATCTTGATCCAGAAACTGAAGCCATCGTTACCATTGGCTCGAAAGAAGGCCTCGCGCATCTGATGCTGGCGACCTTGGATCAAGGCGATATGGTTTTGGTGCCTAATCCTAGCTATCCAATTCATATTTATGGTGCGGTGATTGCCGGCGCACAAGTACGTTCCGTGCCACTCATTCCTGGCGTGGACTTCTTTGTTGAATTAGAAAAAGCCATTCGCGAGTCGATTCCTAAGCCGAAAATGATGATCCTTGGTTTCCCTTCCAACCCAACTGCGCAGTGCGTTGAATTGGACTTCTTTGAGCGTGTAGTGGCGCTGGCTCGCGAACACAACATCATTGTTATTCACGACTTAGCTTACGCAGACATTGTCTATGACGGCTGGAAAGCGCCCTCGATTATGCAGGTGGAAGGTGCCCGTGATGTTGCCGTTGAATTCTTCACTTTATCGAAAAGCTACAACATGGCCGGTTGGCGCATTGGCTTTATGGTCGGTAATCAAGAGTTGGTCAGTGCACTGGCGCGGATCAAAAGCTATCACGACTATGGCACCTTCACCCCTCTACAAGTGGCTGCCATTGCCGCTTTGGAAGGTGATCAACAATGCGTGCTGGATATAGCGGAGAAATACCGTCAGCGCCGCAATGTTATGGTTAAAGGCCTGCATGAAATCGGCTGGATGGTCGAGAACCCGAAAGCCTCTATGTACATCTGGGCGAAAATCCCTGAAGCCTATGCGCATTTAGGCTCGCTGGAGTTCTCGAAAAAACTCCTCGCCGAAGCCAAGATCAGTGTCTCGCCCGGTGTTGGCTTTGGTGATTATGGTGATGATTATGTGCGCTTTGCCTTAATCGAAAATATCGATCGTTCTCGCCAAGCCCTGCGCGGCATCAAGTCGATGTTCCGCGCCGACGGACTGATTGACTAAGCCGACGAGCAGTGATGGCAAGAATGCCTCACTGCTCGCCTGTTTCCATCTGCCAACCACCACCCAGTGCGCTGATCAATTGCACACTGGCGGTCAGTTGCGTACCGAGTAAATTCAACAAGGTACGTTCGCTATTTAATGCGATGGTTTGTGCGCTGGTGACTGCAAGATAATCCACCATTCCGGCTTGATATTGGTTTTCAGTTAAACGCAAGGTGTCTTGCGAAGCGGCCAGCGCCTCACGCTGCACAACAATCTCTTCGGCTAAGACATTCAGTTGCACCAAAGCATCTTCCACCTCACCAATAGCCTGCAAGGTCGTCTGACGATAACGCGCCACTTGCTGGTCATAACGCGCTTCTGCTTGTTCAACCTTAGAACGGCGCAAACCCGCATCAAACAAGGTCATAGCAAACTGAGGGCCGATCGACCAAAAGCGATTGGGCATGCTAATCCAGTCGGCCAAATTACTGCCGCGATAGCCGCCGCTTGCACTCAAAGTTAAATCAGGAAAATAGGCGGTCTCAGCCACACCAATCTCCGCATTGGCCGCCATCACTTGCCGTTCGGCTGCGGCAATATCAGGACGGCGCTCCAGCAGCGCTGAAGGCACATCCATGGGTAACACAGGTAACTGAGGTAAAGTCTCAACCCTGGCAACTTGCACGGCATTGGGCGTGCTACCCACCAGCACAGCAATCGCATGCTCATAACGGGCACGCTGCCAATCCAAATCCAAACGCTGGGCTTGCGTGTTTTTCAGTTGTGTGAGCGCCTGGCTGACATCAGCACGGGTCACCACACCGGCTTTATAGCGGTTTTCAGTCAGCTGCAATGAGCGCTGATAGGCTTTCACTGTGGCATCGAGCAAGCGCATTTGCTCATCAATCACCCGCAACTGCAGATAGTTCTGCACCAACTCCGATTGCTGACTTAGGCGTACACCGGCCCATTCTGCCGCACTGGCCTGTGCATTGGCTTCACTGGCTTCAACTTGGCGACGCACCTGCCCCCAAATATCCAATTGCCAGCTTAAACCCAAGGCGACCTCGTTGCTTTTATTAACGCCTTGATCATTACCAGTGCGCGACGTTCCCACCTGGCCTGTAGCGTTTGGATATAAGGCAGAACGACTACCGCCTACCAGCGCCCGCGCCTCACGCCACGCCGCTTCTGCCGCACGCAGGTTTTGGTTGGAAGCCTCTAACTGTTTGAGTAAATCAGCCAAGGTGGCATCCTGATACAGTGACCACCAGGCCACCGCGCTCGATAACTCAGCTGGCTGCGCCACTTTCCAGCCGGGCGTGTGGCGAAACTCAAGCGGCACGCTGCTGTCTGGACGCTGATAATCAGGCCCCAGCACACAGCCACTTAACACCACACTGGCCAGAGTAAAGACACTGAGCTTAACGATCGGTTTCATGGGCTACTTCCATCGAGGTTGGCGTTTTTTTACGCCGAACACGGGCGCTTAAACGATCAAAAAACAAATACACAGCCGGCGTGCTGTACAAGGTTAACAGTTGGCTCAGCAGTAAACCGCCAACAATCGCCAGCCCCAACGGCTGACGCGCCTCTGAACCTTCAGCACTACTGATCAAGAGTGGTACAGCACCGAGAATAGCCGCCATAGTGGTCATCATAATCGGACGAAAACGCTGCGCACAGGCCTGCTGAATCGCTTGCTCAGCGCTCATTTTCATCTCGCGCTGTAACTGCAAGGCCAGATCAATCATTAAAATGGCGTTCTTTTTCACCACACCAATCAGCAAAAACAACCCCAGCAGTGAAATTAAACTGAATTCACCACCGGTCAACTGAATCGCCAATAAAGCCCCAACACCGGCCGAGGGCAAAGTCGAGAGAATGGTCAGTGGATGAATATAGCTTTCATACAAAATACCCAAAACCAAATACACAATAGCAATCGAAGCCAACAACATTAAGCCTTGCGCACCTTGGCTTTGCTGGAAAACTCCAGCTGTACCGCCTAAACGCCCTTGCACTTCATTGGGCAAATTAATCTTCGCCATGGCCTTTTCAATGGCCTGACTGGCTTGTTCTAAACTCACTCCGGGCGCTAAGGAGAAACCAATACTTTCCACCGCAAACTGGCCATCATGCTGCACACGGTCTTGCTGCAAGCTCGATTCCCACCGGGTAAAAGCGGATAAGGGAACCCTCTGGCCATCAGCGGTAATCACCTGAACTTGCTCCAATACCTGTGGCGAACCGACAAACTTGGGGTCAATTTCCAACACCACGCTGTATTGGTTCAGGCTTTCATAAATGGTAGAGACCTGACGCTGACTAAAGGCGTTATTGAGCAGTGAAGTGACCATCGCCATATCGACCCCCAGCCGCGCGGCAGTGGCGCGATCCACTTCCAGAGTCACCTGCTGTGCCCCCCGGCCTTCTTTACTGTCGATATCGACCAATTCCGGCAAGGCTTTTAAGGCATCACGCACTTTAGGCTGCCAGACACGTAAATCATCCAAATCGCTGGCCAGCAGCACATATTCGTTGTCGGTGCTGCCACCTTCACGGCGACCAACGTTGAGGTCCTGATCAGGCATTAGAAACAGCCGTGAGCCTGCCACGGGAGGGATTTGGCCACGCAAGCGATCGACAATTTCTTGCGCAGAGTTTTTGCGCTGCGCAATGGGTTTGAGACGCACAATTAAAAAGGCATTGCTGCCGCCGCCAATAAATCCGGCCACGGTTTGCACGTCTTTATCTTGCAATAGCGCCTGACGATAGACTTCCATTTTCGGCTGCATGGTGTGATAGGACAAACCATCATCGCTGCGGATAAAGCCCATCAACTGTCCGGTATCTTGTTGCGGCATAAAGGTTTTCGGCACGGCAATAAACAGCCAAACATTCGCGCCAATGGTCAGCAACAAGCCCAATAACATCCAGCGTTGATAATTTAAGGTCCAAGCCAATGAGAGTTGATAACCTGCGGCAACCCGTAAACCAAAGCGTTGAATGAGGTTGGTTTTTTTCTGCTCATCGGCAACGCTCGGTCGTAGCCAGCGTGCGCAGAGCATCGGCGTTAAGGTTAAAGACACCAGTAACGAAATTAAAATCGCCACGGTTAGAGTAATGGAAAACTCACGAAATAAGCGTTCAATCAAGCCGCCCATAAACAAGATCGAAACAAACACCACCACCAACGACAGGTTCATCGACAGCAAGGTAAAACCTACTTCACGAGAACCATCAATCGCTGCCTGCAATGGTTTTTTGCCGTTATTGATATGCCGAGCAATGTTTTCCAACACCACAATGGCGTCATCCACTACCAAGCCTGTGGCAATAATCAACGCCATCAATGACAGGTTATTTAGCGAGAAATCCAGCATATACATGGCAGCAAAACTACCAATCAAGGATACAGGTACCGCCAACGCTGGAATAATCGCTGCACGCCAATGCCCTAAAAATAGCATCACCACAGCAATCACCAAGGCCGTGGCAATCAGCAGTGAACGCTCGGCCTCATGCAAGGTGGCGCGAATCACCGAAGAGCGATCCATCGCCACTTCAAGCTTAGCGCTGGCCGGTAACACCGCTTGCAGCGCCGGCAACTCTGCCTGAATGGCTTCAATAGTGGCAATAATATTGGCGCTGGCTTGGCGGTTGATCACCAGTAACACCGCATCTTCATCGTTGAAAAAACCACTGTTATAGCGGTTCTCCACGCTATCACTGACCGTTGCCACATCGCGTAAACGCAGGGCTGCGCCATCGTAATAGCGGATGATCAGTGGTGCATAATCCTCAGCCTTGTGCAGTTGATCATTGCCCTGAATTTGCCAGTGGCGATTGCCCTGCTCCAGTTGACCTTTAGGCTTTTGCTGATTGGCATTGGCAATGGTCTGACGCACATCATCTAAAGCAATACCGTACTGCTCTAAACGCCGAGGCTCCAGTTCGACGCGCACTGCCGGTAACGAGCTGCCACCAATTTGCACCTCGCCGACGCCCCGCACTTGCGAAAGCTTTTGTGCCACGATGCTTTCCGCTAAGTCATACATTTGGCCTTTTTCCAGCACTTCACTGGTTAAAGCCAAGACCATAATCGGCGCTTGGGTCGGATTGACTTTGCGATAGGTCGGCATACTGCGCATGCCGCTGGGCAGCAACTCATGCGCCGCATTAATCGCTGCTTGCACTTCGCGCGCGGCGGCATTGATATCATGGCCCAAATCAAACTGGATCATAATTCGCGTGCTGCCCTGGGCGCTGCGGCTACTCATTTGACTGATACCGGCAATACTACCCAACGAGCGCTCCAGCGGCGTTGCCACAGTAGCCGCCATCACTTGTGGACTGGCACCGGGCAAGCTGGCTTGCACGGTAATCATCGGAAAATCCATGTCCGGCAAAGGTGCCACTGGCAACAGTCGAAAGCCGAGAATACCGAGCAAAATAATGGCCACGCTCAGCAGCATCGTGGCCACTGGACGCTGAATAAAAGGTGCCGACAGATTCACGACTCAGCGTCCAACTTAAAACGTGCTTTAGTGCGCGCACTTAAGCGATCGAAGAACAAGTAGATGACTGGCGTGGTGAACAAGGTCAACACTTGGCTGAGCAGTAAACCACCGACCATCACCAAACCGAGCGGCTGACGTAACTCTGCCCCTGAGCCGCTGGCAAACATCAACGGCAAAGCCGCAAACAGCGCTGCCAAGGTGGTCATCAGAATCGGGCGGAAACGTAATAGTGCTGCTTGGAAAATCGCCTCTTCTGGACTGAGCCCTTGATGACGTTCAGCATCCAAAGCAAAGTCGATCATCATAATCGCGTTTTTCTTCACGATACCGATCAGCAAAATAATGCCGATAATGGCAATCAAACTCAGGTCGTTACCGGTGATAAACAGCGCGAGCAAGGCTCCAATCGCCGCTGACGGTAAGGTTGAAAGAATCGTCAGCGGATGGATATAGCTTTCATAGAGCACGCCAAGCACCAGATACATGGTCACCACGGCAGCGAGAATCAGCAGCAGTGTGCTGGACAACGACGCTCGAAAGGCTGCAGCTGCACCTTGGAAGTTGCTTTGAATCGACGCTGGCATGGCTAAATCCAACTCGGTTTGCTCAATCAGCTCCACCGCCTCACCCAGCGAGACGCCTTCGGCCAGATTAAACGACACTGTCACCGCCGGAAATTGACCGATGTGATTGAGCAACAAGGCTGCAGATCTTTCTTCGACTTTAACTAAGCTGGCCAAACGTATGGCTTGGCCATCAGCGCCAGGCACGTGCACATCATGCAAAGCCGCCATGGCATCATCGGGATTACTGATACTTTCCAACACCACACGGTATTGACTGGTCTGAGTAAAAATCGTCGAGATTTGGCGCTGGCCAAAAGCGTCGTACAACGCATCGGTCAAAGTGGCGATGCTGATGCCTAAACGTCCGGCTAAATCACGGTCGATATTCAAGTAGTACTGCAAACCGTTGGCCTGTAAATCGCTGGCCACATCACGCAGTTGCGGCAAGCTTTGCAGTTTCGCCACCAGTTTTGGTACCCAGGCATGCAGTTCTTGTTCATCGGCTGACTCAAGGCTGAACTGAAACTGAGTACGACTGACGCGATCTTCAATACTCAGATCTTGCACCGGCTGCATAAACAGCTGAATGCCCAGCACCTTGTCCAACTCTGGACGCAGGCGATTAATCACCTCGGCGGCAGACACATCACGCTGGGCAAAAGGCTTGAGATTAATCAGCATACGACCGGTATTGAGCGTGGGGTTATCACCATCCACACCAATTTGTGAGGACACACTCTGCACCGCTTCATCTTGCAATAACACCGCACTTAAACGCTGTTGACGCTCACTCATCGCAGCGAATGAAATGCTTTGTGGTGCTTCTGAAATGCCTTGAATCACCCCTGTGTCTTGCTCGGGAAAAAAGCCTTTGGGCACCCACATCCACAGCAAGGCAGTCAGCACAAAAGTGCCCACGGCAAACCACAGCGTCAGCAGCTGATGCTGTAATACCCAGCGCAGACCATTGGCGTAATGATCAATGGTACGACTCAGCCAATCGTCTTTTTTCTCTTCTTTGCCTGGACGCAATAAACGCGCGCACATCATCGGCGTTAACGTCAGAGAAATCACCAGTGAGATAAGAATAGCCACCGCCAAGGTGATGGCAAACTCACGAAACAAGCGCCCTACCACATCGGCCATAAACAACAGTGGAATCAATACGGCGATCAACGAGAAGGTTAACGATACCAAGGTAAAGCTGATTTGCTTTGCGCCCTTGAGCGCCGCATTCATCGGCGTTTCGCCCAGTTCAATATGCCGCGCAATGTTTTCCAACATGACAATGGCGTCATCGACAACAAAGCCGGTGGCAATGGTTAACGCCATCAAGGTGAGGTTATTTAACGAAAAGCCAAATAAGTACATCACCGCAAAGGTGCCGATCAGCGACAAAGGCACCACAATCGACGGAATTAAGGTGGCCGTCATACGTTTCAAGAATAAAAACGTCACCAACACCACCAAGACCACTGCCAACATCAACTCAAATTGCACATCGCTGACTGCAGCGCGAATGGTTTGTGTGCGATCGGTGAGCACACTGACTTCAAGACTGGCCGGTAACGTAGCAATAATACTGGGCAATAACGCCTCAACGTTTTCCACCACTTCAATCACGTTGGCACCGGGTTGGCGCTGGATATTCAGCAATACCGCTTGATTGAGATCAGCCCAAGCGGCTAAGCGATTGTTTTCTGCGCCTTCAATGATTTGTGCCACATCAGCCAGTTTAAGAACGCGACCATCGTTATGAGCAATAATCAGCTCAGCGTAATCCTCTGCCGAGCGTAGCTGATCATTGGCATCCAGTTGGGTGATGCGTGACGGTCCATCAATGCTGCCCTTGGGCTGATTGACGTTCGAGCGGGTAATCATGCTACGCACATCGGCCAAGGTTAAACCCGCTGCGGCTAAGGCTTGCGGGTTGGCACGAATCCGTACAGCCGGGCGCTGACCGCCACCGACACTGACCAAGCCGACCCCGCTGATCTGCGCAATTTTTTGCGCCATGCGCGTATCGACTAAGTCATTGACCTGCGGCAGCGGCACACTCTTAGAAGTAATAGCGAGCGTCAGCACCGGGCTATCAGCCGGATTAACTTTGTTATAGACAGGTGGCGCTGGCAAGTCATTAGGCAACAGATTGGTGGCGGCATTAATCGCGGCTTGCACCTCTTGTTCAGCCACATCCAGTTCAATGTCTAAACTAAAGCGCAGGCTGATCACCGAAGCGCCGCCGGAACTGGTGGATGACATCTGCGCCAAACCTGGCATCTGGCCAAACTGACGTTCAAGCGGTGCTGTGACGGCACTGTTCATCACTTGTGGACTGGCACCAGGGTACAAGGTCAGCACGCGAATGGTCGGATAATCCACCTGCGGTAACGCCGCCACTGGCAATAATCGGTAGGCCAAAGCGCCCATTAAAAAGATTGCCAGCATCAACAGCGTGGTGGCGACCGGACGCTGAATAAAAATCCGTGAGACGTTCATTCTGTTGGCTTCTGCTGAGGCTGCTTGCCTGTGCCTCGGGTTGTTTGCTCAGTATCCGTCACTGGCTGCACACCCAACTCAGTAGAAACAGCAGGCTCGCTAGCAGCAGGTGCAACCCGCTCCACTTTACTACCACTGCGCAAGCGATCAACACCCTCCACTACCACCCAATCGCCGGCCGCTAAGCCAGAGCGCAACATGCTAGACGTGCCATCGCTGGTGATAATTTCAATCGGTTGGATCACTACAGTATCGTCGTCTTTAATCTGCCAAACAAAACGGCCATTGGCACCAAACTGGATGGCATCTGCTGGTAATAACAACGCCTGCTCATGCACAGTGACCTGCAAATGCACATTAACAAACTGATTGGGAAACAAGACTTGCTGAGGATTATCAAAGCGCGCCTTCAAGCGCACACTGCCAGTGGTGACATCGACCTGGTTATCAATGCTGTCCAAGACACCTTCGGCCAATAACTCAGTTTCATCGCGGTTCCATGCTTGCACTTTTAGTGGCTGCTCTTGCCGATAGGCCTGTAACACGGCCTGCAACTCATGCTCAGGAATAGTGAAATTGACCGCGATCGGATTATCTTGGGTGATGTTGACCAACTCAGTAGTCGCCGCTGACACATAGTTACCGGCATCCACCGCGCGCAAACCTAAACGCCCTGAAATCGGCGCGGTAATCTGTGTGTGCTCAACGTCTAAACGGGCCGCATCGCGTTGTGCCTCGCGCACTTTTAGCGTGCCCTTATATTGCGCAACTATGGCTTGTTGCTGCTCAAGGGTTTGTCTGGCGACTGAGTCTTCTTTAAAGAGGCCTTGATAGCGCTTGAGATCTAACTCCGCACTGGCCAACTGCGCACGGGTTTCTTGTAAAGCACCTTCGGCCTGTAATAACGCGGCCTGAAAATTGCGCGGATCAATTTGCGCCAGCAAAGTGCCCTGATCAACGAACTGCCCTTCGTCAAATAACACTTTATCCAGCTCACCACTGACTTGACTGGTGACACTCACTGCATTCCAAGGCGTTACCGTACCCAAGGCTCGCAGTTGCACGGCAAAACGATCTAGGCGCACTTGCTGTGCATTGACTGGCACAGCACCCATAAAACTACCGCCCATCCGCGGGCCGCGCTCAGTTTTCTCCGTGCTGTTTTGCGACCACCACCATGCACCCGCGCCTGCTAAGCACACAGCCAGTACGGCAATCACAAACTTTTTTGAGGATTTTTTCGTAGTACGGGTCGATAAATCAGGCATATCAATTAATCACAGTCCTTGGGAGCATGAAAGATAGCAGCCTTCGGCCTGCTTGGCAGCGTCTTTACCATCAATTTACTTTAGTTTGCGGTCTTCTCGCGAAGACCTGTCGGGTAAAATAAATATTTACTGAAGTAGAGCTGGCGAGGTCTGCGTTTTTTAAGCAGAATTTCAGCTTTCTTCGTAACACGCCTCAGCTAAAAGAACACCACAAACACGATTACGCCCTTCATTTTTAGCACGATAAAGCTGCATATCAGCTTGTTTTAATAACTCAGCAACACTGCACTTCGAGCCTTGCGAAGTTGCGACGCCAACACTGACAGTGATCGGTTGTGGTTTCACTTCTGCGTTATCCAAATGCAAAGCTATCACCGCCAGACGAATCTCTTCGGCAACCTGTAGCGCACCAGACAAATCAGTATCGGGCAAAATACACACGAACTCCTCACCACCATAACGTGCAGCTAAATCATTCGGCCGAGACATGATTGTATTCAACGCAGCAGCTATTTTTTGTAAATACACATCACCAATGGCATGCCCATAGTGATCATTGATGCTTTTAAAAAGATCAATGTCCACCATCAACACTGCTAGAGTTGAACTCCTACGCTGATAGCATGCATGCTTTAGATCAAAACAACGACGTTTAACTAGCTGAGCAAGCCAAGTACCGGCACAGTGGCCATAGTTGCATAAGAAAGATTAGTGAGACTTTTATGAAAAACAGATATTTAGAAGAATATAAGCCAGATCCTTTAGGTATTTCAGCTGGAGAGATCTTATTAATTATTCTGTTTGCCTTATTGGTATGGCTGATTCCTGTTGATTGGCTGAATACGTCAATTGGTAAGATTGCATTCATAATACCGTCAAGAATAAACCCTCTACTTTATGATGTGTCTATCTCTCTTGCCAAAAATAAAGAATACTTTATTCATTGTCATGTTATTGCGTTTTGGACTCTTGTTCCTTGGCTTCCTTTTTTTATTTTGGGAAGACAAAAAAATATTGCTCTTTATGCTGATTACTTTAAGAGGCGTAGCCTGTTGTTCGGCGGTCGATTTTTTTACTTGATAGCTTTGTATGGATTTTTTATTGGGCTTCCATACTTAATTGCTAATGAGAAGCTTTTTAGTGGTGGCTTTTCGATTCATGAAGATGCTGAGTCTGTATTTGCAGCGATGTTTGGTATAACTCAAGCAGTTGTTTTCATGATAACTTTTTTAATTCTGTACCCTTTCTCTATAAAAACGGGTCTTAAAAATAAATTGTGATATTAATAATAAAGACTTTCTTGACGATATGTCTCGTACGGTATTTGCGGAGCATCCGTTTCGCTATATTAGTTGCGTATTTAGCTATAAAAAAGTTCGTTACAAAGGCTTGATAAAAATACATAACCATGTGTACCTGCATACGGGACTAACCTTCTTTATAATAGATAGGAAAAAATGTGCATGCACCACGCCTCAAAAAGTATTAGGAAATAACCAAGCGCTCTTCTATGTATTGATTTCTATACCGCTATACGGCTGTTTAAAAAATGCGGGATAAATGTACTGCGGTACAGATGAAGCACTTCCATACCGCAGCCATAGGATTTTAACCTAACACGTCTAAAGCGGCATCATAATTTGGTTCATCACCAATTTCAGCGACAAGCTCGCTGTACAGCACTTTATCATTTTCATCTAAAACGATAACTGCACGCGCGCCCAAGCCAGCCAATGGGCCTTCAGCGATATCAACACCGTAAGCTTGGAAAAAATCAGGGTCACGCATGGTCGACAACATCAGTACGCGGTCTAAACCTTCAGCACCGCAAAAACGCGCTTGAGCAAACGGCAAGTCGGCAGAAATGCACAGCACACGCGTATTTTTTATGCCTGAAGCTTTTTCATTGAATTTACGTACTGACGTCGCACAGGTTGGCGTGTCAATACTTGGGAAAATATTCACAACTTTACGAAAGCCGCTCAGACTCGACAAAGTCACCTCATCGAGCGTGCTGTTCACAAGGCTGAATCCAGGAGCTTGCTCGCCTTGTTGTGGAAAATGGCCATCAATACGTACAGGTGTACCTTTAAAATTAACCGTAGTCATTTATATTTCCTTTGCATGATTAAGACAAAATTCAATCAGTCGCTTTACTAAACCATTCTACGTGGAGTCATATAATGATGCGACAACTGCTGCTTGCCGGCATGGCCTGATAAAGCAATTACTCTAAGCGCACCATTAACACACAGGCACTGCACTCAATACAGCGCCTGTGCAGTCATCTTACAAAGTGATTTTAGTGCCCAGCAGCATCAAGAAACCGGCTAACCAAGTTGGGTGTGCAGGCCAAGCTGGAGCAGTGACTAAATTGCCTTCAAGGTGCGCGCCCGTCACGTCCAGTTCAACATAGTGACCACCGGCCATCTCTACATCAGGACCACAGGCTGGATAGGCAGCACATTCACGGTCATCCAAAATACCAGCAGCGGCTAACAATTGAGGGCCGTGGCACACTGCAGCAATTGGCTTATCAGCCTGATCGAAGGCTTGCACGAGTTCAAGTACCGTGGCATTTAAACGCAAGTACTCTGGTGAGCGGCCGCCTGGTACAACCAAACCGTCGTAATCCTCTGCTTTAACCTCGTCAAAATCGAAGTTCAAGACAAAATTGTGGCCCGGCTTTTCGCTGTAAGTTTGATCGCCTTCAAAGTCATGAATCGCGGTACGAACAAACTCACCGGCTTTTTTACCTGGGCATACGGCATGCACGGTATGGCCGACCATCTGTAACGCCTGAAATGGCACCATGACTTCGTAATCTTCTACGTAATCGCCCACTAACATCAGAATCTTTTTCGCAGCCATGAGGCACTCCTACAATGAATAAATATGACGCACTAGATTACACGCATAAAGGTGACCTAGAAATGACAAGGTAAAGCTTCTTGTTCAATAAAAACCACTCAGGCTATAGCAGCCTTGAGTGGTTTTTATCAGAACACTCTGAACTTCAAGTATGAATGAGCTCATAGCTCAACGCAGTTCTATAGCTCAGCGCAATAATCTTTCGCTTCAACCGCTGGGGTATACCAAACAAAATCCGCACTACCCGCCTCAACATCCTGATCGGCTTCGGCAAAAATCAATACACGCTGCTGGTTGGCAACAGGGGCTTGCAAGTCACGAATATGCAAAGGAACACCTAAGTCGTAACGCACATGATAAGCACCCGCGATCAACAATGCAGGGCGCGGTGCATCCAGCAGAACTGTTGCCATGCTGCGATCGCGTTGTTGCTGCACAGCTAACATCGCAGGCAACTGTGTTTCTGGCAGCTTATTACAATGCGACTCGCGGATCTGCTCAGATAAACGCAGGGTTACATCCTCTCGGGTGGACTCAGTTCCGATCAGCTCTGGCGGATTACGATAAATAGCCATTAATCCCTCACGGTTTAAATTTGCGCCCAGCAACGGGTATGTCTGCTGAACAAGGTGCGTAACAAGTTCATCATACTGTTGCCAGTCCCAACCTTTGTGCCAATTGAGTGCGGCGGGCAAATCTTCCGGCATCGAGCCTGCGCGCAACTGGCTCTGCACTTGATTGATAGCCTCTTGCTGCGTGACCGCAAGCATCTCCATTACCACACTGCCCTGTGTACGCCGTGCCTCTAAGGCCTGTAGCAGCCATAACTGCAAGGCGTGGTGATCCGCGTTATCATGCTTTTCACCCAACAAAACTAGGGGTGCCTCAGCTAATTCAGTCAGTAATTGACTCAAGGCGATGGTTGCACCGCTGCGCAAGTCAATGATATAGCCCACACGTGGATTATCGCGTTCACGTGGACTTTGCCATTCGGGTAAAGGCTGCCCTGTTACCACTGTAATGGGCACAGCAGCCGCCTGCTGTTTAGGCATAAGCTGACAGGCACTGAGCAAAGCAAACACAGCAAATAAAAACCAACGCATTTCATACCTCTATCATTTACAAACTCAAGTGAACAATCATACCGACCGAAATGGATGACACCTTATTCAATCTAACGGATAAGCGCTATTGAAGTTGGGTGTGATGCGCTCGCTTCACTACTTTATCGATGCATCCTCATAAGCTTTTGGAAGCTCAATCGTGAAAATCATCTGACCCTCTTCACTCTTTGCACAAATACCGCCGCCATGTGCATCAATGATGGATTTCACAATGGCTAAACCTAAACCTGCGCCATGACCGGTGCGTTGGCGTGACGGATCGGCGCGGTAAAAACGATCAAACAGCTTTGGTAGGTGCTCAGGACTGACGTTCAAGCCTGGATTTTCTACCTGGATCATCACCCTATTATTCAAGCCAAGCGCCCACGTAACGCTGACCGTCTGACCCGCAGCGGTATAACCAATGGCATTGGATAAAAGATTACTCAGAGCGCGGCGGATCATTAGTCTATCGCCCTGAATAAACACAGCCGGCCCTGTGCAGACTAATGAAACTTGGCGCTCTTCAGCCCATGCTTCAAAGTAATCAAACAGCATCTGCACTTCAGTGGCTAAGTTGACGCTAACCCGCTCTGCTTGCAGTTGATGATTATCCGCCTGCGCCAAAAACAGCATATCGCCGACCATTTTGGCCATACGCTCATACTCTTCGAGGTTTGAGTACAAAATTTCTCGGTACTGCTCAATGTCACGCGATTGCGAAAGAGCAACTTCAGTTTGGGTTCTTAGGTTAGTGATCGGGGTGCGCAACTCATGGGCGATGTCTGCAGAGAAATTTGAGAGCCTGGAGAAGCCTTCTTCAATCCGATCAAGCATGTCGTTAAAAGAGACAGCAAGCTCGGTTAACTCCACCGGAACAGTGTTGGGCGCAAGCCGAATCGACAGATGGTCAGATTTGATCCGACGAATTTCAGCGCTGATACGACGCAATGGCGCATGCCCTTGATAGACCGCAAACCATGTTGCCAAAATAGCAATCAGGCAAGCAGCCAAAGTCATCAGTCGCAAATAAACACGAAAGCTGTACAAATAGTGCAAGTGAAAATCAATGTCTGTCGCGACTGTGAGGGTTAATGTGTCACTGCTCAGCCCATTCGCCGATTCAAGTTGTACAACAGCTCCTCGATAGCTTCGCTCTTTAGCACGCCAGATCTGCACCGTCTCGATAGATATAGCGTCTGTCGCACTCATTTCCTGCTCAAAACCAGCAAACTCAGCAGCAGAAGATGCATAAATCAGCTGACCATTGGCGCTAGACAACTTAAATTGAGCATTGTGATGACCTGCAAGCACACCCGCTAAGCGCTGGGCAAGATATTGCTCGGCAGGATCTGGCTGAGTCTCTGCTAGCGCTTGTGTTACAGCGTCCACTACGGCATTCAGTTCATCCACATCTTGCTGGACAAAATGCCTGTCAATTGAGCGTTCAACGGCATAACCAAAACCCAGCAACACCAGAGTAATCACCGCACCGATGGATAGCGTCAGACGCAAGGCTAGCGATATGGAGCGAAACGTCACTGATCAGCCCTCACTATTGAGATCAAGCATATAGCCCATACCACGCACGGTATGAATCAGCTTAGGCTCGAAATCATCGTCAATTTTTGCGCGTAGCCGGCGAATCGCCACATCAATCACGTTGGTATCGCTGTCAAAATTCATGTCCCAAACCTGCGAAGCAATCAATGAGCGAGGCAATACCTCGCCTTGACGGCGCACCAGCAACTCCAGCAGGGCAAATTCTTTATTGGTCAGGTTGATACGCACATCATGACGCTGCGCGCGACGCCGAGGAATGTCCAAGACAAGATCAGCCACCTGCAATTGGTCCTGAAATGCTGGGACGATCCCACGGCGCAGCAAGGTGCGAACGCGTGCGAGCAATTCTGAAAAAGCAAAAGGCTTAATCAAATAATCGTCGGCACCGAGTTCTAAGCCTTTAACTCGATCTTCGACGCTGTCGCGAGCGGTCAAGAACAACACTGGAGTGGTCGATTTCGCCTCACGCAGGGCTTGAACAATGCGCCAACCATCGACATCGGGCAGCATTACGTCCAACACAATAAGATCATAATGCTCGGTTAGCGCAAGGTGGTGACCATCTAAGCCGGTGCGTGCCAAGTCAACGATAAAGCCCGCTTCGCTTAAGCCTTGGCGCACATACTCACCCGTTTTTATTTCGTCTTCAACCACCAGCAGTTTCATAACATCGCCTTAGGGTTTGCGTATTTCTCACCTAGGCGCACACGCGCTTAAGCCGTTCGGATCACGTTAACAAGCACTCTACTGCTCGCATGATGTCATAAGCATGACCGGATCATTACAGAAATGTAATCTGCTCGTCACCTGCCCGTCACCCGCACTTGTTTACAGTAGCTCCAACACACTAAAGCACACCCTGCCTGAGCCAGGCCTGTGCCGCTGGCGATAAAAGTCCGATCCGGTCTTTAGCCAAAGTTATTTAATATTTACTTATGCAGAGCACATCATGATTAAGAAAACTGTAGCAATACTTGCCCTAAGTACTTTACCCGTATTGGGGTTCGCGGCTGGTGATCATTCTGGCGGTCACCACATGCCTGAGCATGACATGGCTTCGATGTCGCAAGCAGCCTCTTTCTACGGCCAACCTGGCAAACAAGATCAAGTAAGCCGCAGCATCGAAGTGGAAATGGACGATAACATGCGTTTTACCCCGAGTGAAATCGAAGTTAAAGCCGGTGAAACCATCAAGTTCGTCATTATAAACAAAGGCAAGATTGCCCATGAAATGGTCATCGGCTCGCTAGACGAACTCAAGGAACATGCCGCTGAGATGCTGGCGATGCCGAATATGCAGCACAGCGAACCGAACATGATTACTCTGGAAGCAGGCCAGCGCGGTGAGCTAATCTGGCAGTTTGCTGAAGCGACAATGGTAGATTTTGCCTGCTTAATTCCAGGCCACACTGAAGCCGGTATGGTTGGAAAAATTCATGTTGAATAACATCCATTAAGACAGCAGCGCTCTAACACTTCGAGCCTGCCGAGACTCAGCAAACAACATCTACAGCCGCCGCAATTGCAATTGCACCTACTACAGCATTAAGGCGGCCACTTCGTAAGGATCAATGCATTGACCCGTACTACCAAGAAAACTGCGGTCATTATCGCCGCGCTCACGCTCTTAGCGGCTGCAACGGCTTTATTGATCTATGGTCCGTCGCTCAGTTCACAATCAAGCTATATTGACCCAGCCGATAAATCACTGGTGGCCAGTGGCAAGCCCATTTATCTAACGCACTGTGCGTCTTGTCACGGCGCTAACTTAGAAGGTCAAGCAGATTGGCGAATACGTAAGAGCAATGGACGCCTACCAGCACCACCGCATGATGAGTCAGGCCATACTTGGCATCACGCTGATAGCGTATTGATGGAGATTACTCGCAATGGTCTAGTACCCGGCGTGACAGCACCTGAAGGCTATGTCAGCGATATGCCGGCTTACAGTAAGCTGCTCAACGATCACCAAATCCGAGCGGTGCTCGCCTATATCAAAAGTTCTTGGCCTAAACAGGCGCGAGATCGACAGAAACAGATTACTCAGCAGTAGCAAAACTGGGGTTGCGTCGGAGTGGCTTAGATGTTGGCGGAATAATTGGTTTTTTGTGCGATTGCGCATGTATAGCTTGAGCAATTGTTGTCACAGAGTCGGCTGCAATACAGACATCTAACTAAACAACTGGCCGACGGTTTTCATCGGTAAAAACATACGCACTCGCCCGCCCTGCTCACACAGCACCTGAAATCCAAACTTCTGATAGAAGCCTTGAGCTGAGTCTGTTAAGCAGTCAACAACGATCGCGTAGGCTCGCATGTGCGCATTCACAGCCCACAAGTACTCCAGCGCTTTAATCAAGCTCACTTTACCAAGACCGTTGCCATGAAACTCTTTATGGACAGCTAGCTGTGTCAGTAAAAACACAGGGATGGGATAGTGAGGTAGTTTTTTAGTGGTAAGTCTATTTGCAGCAGCAGGATGGGCAGTGGCTTACCTACTACCGGGCTGGATGGTCGGTGCAGCGCTTGAACTGCAACCACCAGAGCATTTTTGGCAGCA
Source organism: Denitrificimonas caeni DSM 24390 (assembly GCF_000421765.1). Taxonomy (GTDB): domain Bacteria; phylum Pseudomonadota; class Gammaproteobacteria; order Pseudomonadales; family Pseudomonadaceae; genus Denitrificimonas; species Denitrificimonas caeni. Next base: position 125,467 of record NZ_ATXQ01000006.1, read on the forward strand.
AACAGCATGGGTCGTCAGTGGTGTTGCTGGCTGTGCAGTGATCAGCAGTTTCGCCTGCTTGCGGGGCTGGCGCACAGCCAGCGTCGCCAGCGCTTTCGTATCGGGTTTGACCCTTGTTATTTTAATGTTGAACTGGTCATCTTTAGCGGTATTTGACCAATACCTGCATGATCTTAGCCAATTGCTTCGCAGCGACTGGCTTGATCAAGCCATGGTTGTAGTAACACGCTTGGGTGATTTTTCCACGCAAATCACTGTGAGCTTTATCCTCTGTGCCCTATTGCTGTTGTTTAAACAGTACCAAGCCCTGTTTTTCACCTGCAGCACGCTGATAACCACCGCCGTGAGTAATTACCTGCTCAAGCATTACTTCGAGAGAGCACGCCCATCAATTCTACTGGAACCGCTACAAAGCTTTAGTTTCCCAAGCGGCCACAGCGCCTCTGGCTTTGCTTTTTTTCTAGTGCTTGGCGTGCTGGCCAGTCGCCAACAGCCGCAGCGCTGGCGAATTATTTGGCTATTAGCCGCTTTCCTTCCCGCCTCTAGTATTGCTTTATCTAGAGTTTATTTAACTGCACACTGGCCTACCGACATCTTAGCTGGCGCGCTATTGGCCAGTTTAGTTTGCTCTGTCAGTCTTGCGATAACACAAACCAAGCACCCTATTGCGACCTTATCAAAGCGCCACTGGCAGATCATCCTACCTGTGCTCTTGGTTTCTTTTACTGTGTTAGTAAGCTGGAACCTGAGCATAGCCTTGCAACTGTATGCGTATTAAAAATAAAGGGATAGCAGTGGTGTGGAACTACATTTTTAACAGTTTGTTTGAATGGTGGGAAAGCACCCGTAATTATCCCGAACGCACCGTGGCAATTCGTATTGCCCATGTCAGCTTATTTGAGTTGGGACTGATGCTGCTGACCATTCCGTTGTACATGTGGTGGTATCAGGTAGGGCCACTGCGTGCGTTAGTTATGGAAGCCACCATTCTAATTTTCTTCTTGTTCTATACTTTTATCTTCACCTGGGGCTTTGATTTAGTATTTGCACTGCCAGAAAGACAAGAGGAGCAAGCGCTAGAAAGCTAGCGCTGCTGAAACTCTTGTAGCTGCTGCAAAATATCCTGCCAAATGTGATGATTAGCCTTTCTAAAATAGCCAAAGTGGCCGATTGCTCGTTTGGGGCTGCTGGCTGCATCGTAGCTTTTAAAGCTAATGCCATGTTGACTGTGGATATGTTTCCAGAGGTTTTCGGTGTTTTTCGGGGTGGAGATTTCATCATCCGAAGCAGTAATAACATGCACCGGAAATCCCAGTTGTTGATAGATACTATTAGGCACCGCCTCAGCGTAGTATTTAGGCGAGAAAAACATACTGTCTTCTTTGCACCAGTTGCCCCACTCAATTGCCATCTGGCTGGGCAAGTCTTCCATTAACTTGAGTTTTTTCGCCGGAACATAGCCACATAAGCGCACGCTAAGCGGTACGATGACTCTAAAAAATAAGTTAGCTTGCAAGCGATAACCTAAGGGCATATGCGGCATATGACCCGCTGAGACCGCCACCGCAACTAATCCAGCTAATTGTTGGCTGGCTTCGGTAAAGCCAATTTGCTGACCGCCTGCGCTGTGGCCAATGCAATATAGCGGTAGCTCAGGAAACAGAGCCTTCGCCTGATTAATCGCCGCTGGAATATCGTAGTTACCAATATCAGCATAACGATAGGAGCTATGTTTGATGCTGCCGGTGCGTGATTCGCGGCAACCACGGTAATTCCACAGCAACACATGGTAGCCCTGCTCGGCTAAAAACTGCGCAAAAGGCAGATAAAATGAGGTCTTAGTCGCGGTACCAGGGTTAATTAGGACAACAGCTTTAGCAGCTTTGGCCTCAATCAGCTGCCCAGCTAAAGACACCTGATCGGTTGTTGTAAATTGTATTTTCATGGTGTTTTGCTCAAAAAATGACTATTCAAATGCATCTAGTCTTACTATGCTAAACCTTGGAGCGTACTCCAAGGTCAAGCGCAAGAGGAATTCCATGCAAATTAAACAAGTTGTTGAAAAAACTGGCTTAAGCCGCGATACCATTCGTTTCTATGAGCAGCAAGGGCTAATCGCTGAGCCAAAGCGCGCAGATAATGGCTATCGGCATTACGATGAGTCGGTGATTTTGCATTTAAATATGATCAATCAGGCTAAAGATTTAGGCTTTACCTTAAAAGAGATCAAGCAATTGGTGCAGCTGTTGTATTCACGTGAACTAACCCAAGTGCAGATGCAGCGGCAATTGCAAATAAAGCGCGAAGAAATTAATCGTAAACTCAGTGAGCTGGAAAGTATTCGTCAGCAAATTGATTTAGCCTTAGCCGGCTTATGTAAGTATCGCGAACAGTTAAAGGCGTAACTGCCTTATAGGATGCCCATGCAGATCACCGGTCGTCAGCAAGGATTAACCATTACCCCTATTTGGCGTTTAGCCTTTCGGCCATTTTTTCTATTTGGCATGGGCTTTGCCGCATTAGCCGTGCCTTTATGGGTGTTAGCGCTCAATGGTTATCTGGTCGATTTTGCGCCGGCTAGCGGGTGGCTTAATTGGCATCAGCACGAGCTGATTTTTGGGTTTGCAGAGAATCCTAGGGCATCAAGATATAAAGATGACTATGCGCTACTCACACTTCTCACCTGAGCATTTAGATACGGTTTTGAGTCTCTCGCCGTTAGCACAATCAGGGCACACCTTAGGCACAATCTAGGCACAAGGCAAAAAAAAGGGGCTAGCATTTCTGCTAACCCCTAATAAATTTGGTGGCTACACCGGGATTTGAACCTGGGACATCAGCATTATGAATGCTGCGCTCTAACCAACTGAGCTATGTAGCCTTGGATGGCGCGCATTATTCGCGGATTCAGCCATCATGTCAAGCGTTTGCTGACAAAATAGCTGAATATCCCTCCTTAAGCTTTAGCAACAGCCTTTCCCAAATGTTTCTGATGCTGCATCACTAATGCAATCAAGCAGACTATCGCAACTACAATGCCAATAGGCTTACTGTATTCCATCGGTAGATTCAAACCAATTCCAGCGGTTGCAATGTAGGACACGCTGATCGCGGTACCAATCACGGCAGGAATACTGGTGATCCAGTGGAAAGTGCCCCTATCAAACAAGTACTTGGTTGCAAGCCACAGCACGCTGGTTGAAAGCAGCATGTTGGAGAACGCAAAATAACGCCAGATCAGTGAGAAATCTAAAAACGTCATTAAATATCCGACACCCAGTAAAGGCACGGCCAAAGCAAGTCTGTTGGTCATTGTTTGCGAAATATTAAAGGCATCCATAATGGTTAAGCGTAGTGAGCGGAACGCTGTATCACCCGAAGTAATCGGGAAAATAGCCACAGCCAAAATGGCCATAATGCCGCCAAAGACGCCAAGGTAACTGGTGGCAATATGGTTCACCACTAAGCCTGGACCACCCTGAGCAAGCATCGCTTTTAAGCCGACATACCCTTCTGGGAAGGCAGCAATACCAGCCAATGCCCACACGCAAGCAACAATACCTTCACACATCATTGCGCCATAAAACACGGGACGCGCATATTTCTCATTGGTCAGACAACGAGCAATCATGGGTGATTGAGTTGAGTGGAAACCACTGATAGCACCACAGGTAATGGTCACAAACAGCAGCGGCCATACTGGCAAACCATCAGGATTAGGCTCTAATAATCCATGGTCATGGCTACCGTGAAAGTAAGAGAAAATATCATTCACTTCAGCTAAGTGCGGTGCATTAAACAATAATGCAACCGCAACCGCAGAGGTCATCACAATCATTAACAAACCAAAGAACGGATAAAGTTTGGTAATGATTTTGTCAATCGGCAGCAATGTCGCGAAGAAGTAGTAAGCAAGAATCACCAGCACCCAAAAGGTGTTACCCGCTAAAAAAGTGCCTTCAAAAAAAGACAAATTGCTCAGCAGCCCTGCTGGGCTCATGATGAAAACCACACCCACAAAAAACAGCAACATACAGGTGAACAGCAACATCACGCCTTTGAAGATCACGTTGTAATAGTGACCAGCAATCTCAGGCAAACTCTTGCCATCTTCTTTTAAGCTCATGACGCCAGAAAAGTAGTCATGCACCGCACCGCCAATCACGTTGCCAAGTACGATCCAGACCAAAGCAATCGGGCCATATATCGCACCCAAAATAGGACCAAAAATAGGGCCTACACCGGCAATATTCAAAAACTGAATTAAAAACGCTCTAGCTGGACTGATCGGAACGTAGTCAACACCATCATTCAAACGCTCCTGTGGGGTTATAGCTGTAGGATCTATGCCCGCTTGTTTTTCAACAAATGGGCTATAAAACTTATAGCCAAGGATAAGCAAGGTAAGGCTGATAAAAAATATGAGCATATAGCGAATTCCTGTTCATCTTAAGGGTTGAAAGCAAGGAAGTGACTTCACTCAGCTTTAGCAGCATTCTACCGATACAGCGAGCTACAAGTGCTATACCTTAGGCTAGTATTTACTAGTGAAGTCCAGATTTTATGACCTTGCATTGACAGGGATATGACTGACTTGTACAAGTGTCTATTTACCAGTTGCAGCTATCGTGCGTATCAAACAAATAACGATTAGACTGGGTTAAAGTAATTTATTAAGAATGTGCTCAATGGGATGCGCTGGACTATGATCGATTTCAGCAAAAAACGCTTTTTAGTGGTAGATGACTTCTCTGAATTTCGCAGTTCCATTCGAGGCATTCTGCGCTTACTCGGCGTACAGACAATAGACACTGCAGCAAATGGCAATGAAGTACTCGAACTGTGTCGACGTCACCGCTACGACGTTATTTTGCATGACTACAACCTTGGAGAAGGCCTCAATGGACAACAAGTCCTTGAGCAACTGCATGCAGAAAACCTGCTATCTCCGCACTGTATCTTTATTATGGTGACTGCTGAAAATACTCAAGCAATGGTTTTGGCAGCTCTTGAATGTGAGCCTGATGACTACTTAACCAAGCCTTTTAATAAAGTTGCGCTACAAACGCGCTTAGAACGTTTAGTTCGGCGCAAACAAGTTTTAGCGCCAGTGCTTAAAGCGCTCGAAGCCAATGATTCTATTGCTGTCTTAGATGCCTGCAAAACTATTGAACAAAAAGACCCAAGACATGCCGTCTTATGCCAACGGCACATGGCAAATGCGCTAGAAGATTTAGGTCGCTACCAGGCCCTTGAAGAGTTTCTCGAGCAGCTCGCGCGCAGCCGACCTACCGGCTGGAATCTCCAGGCTCTAGCCCGCTTGTGGCTACGTCAAGGTCGGTTAGATAAGGCAACTCGCCTGCTCACTGCAGCCGTACGTCAATTTCCCATGATGCCGGAGCTACGTGACATGCAAGCTGAACTCGCAGCTTTGCAAGATAATTTACCCAGCATGCTGGACGCCTTACAGCAGGCAGTCACCTTGTCGCCCAACACATTACGTCGCCAAATTAAGCTTGCTAGCCAAGCATGGCTCAATGGCGACACACCTGCCGCGATCCATGCTCTGCGCCAATGCTGGGAAATTGGCCGTTACTCAGCTACTTTCGATCCAGAGCTACTCTGGCAATTAGCATCAATGCTTACTCAAGTAGATGCCTCACAGAAGCTGCCAGACGAAGCACTGCATTGGCTTAGTATTTTAGATAAAAACTACCGACAAGCCGCGTTTATTCAACCTGCGCTTGCGGTATTACGTCTTGAAGAAAAACGTCGTAAAGGCACCAAAATCACTGCTGAAGAGCGCTCCGAATTATTCACAACACTGCAAGAGCATCTGCATGCTTATGCAGCAATCACATTGCTGCAACTGGGTGATTGGTTTGCCCTGTGGGAAGACCCAAGTACAGCAAAATCCTTATGGCTTTTTTGTGCGCAACGGCACGCTGGTAAAGCAGGTATGCTTGATCAGATAAGTATTAGACTGGACAGCTTCGACCCGCAACCGCTGCGCCAAGCTGTAGATCTAAGTCGTCAAGCTGCTGCACTGCACTTCCAAGAGCAAGGCGAGGAAGCACAAATACTGTTCGAACAAGCTCTATCGCAAGCACCGCAAATGATTGAACTGAACATGTCTGCTGCTCGCTTATTTATAGATCAACTGCATCATCAGCAAGCAAATGCCGACCAGCGTTTACATGACTGCTTGCAACGCATTGAGCAACTTTCAAAAATCGAGCCCGAGTCAATCGACTTCACTTATATGCAATCTTCTTTGGAGCTGAGTCCATGGTAAAGCACATTGATTTTTCTACCTTAATGGCTTCTACCGTGCATGATATGAAAAACGTCATTGCCGCAGTCAGTCACGCCTATGAGAGCTTATTAGCAGAAATGCCTGAAGCGCTGCAGCGCTCACCGCAAGCGCGTTTAATTGAGCAAGAAGCGCTACGTTTAGATGCCATGTTGATGCAATTATTGGGGCTTTATAAACTTGAGCATGGCCAACTGTTGTTGCAGTCAGTTTATTGTCCATTAGATGAATTGTTTGAGGACTTACACAATCGCCATCGTGAGTTACTCGAATATCGCAACATTGATTTACAGATAGAACTCGAAAGCCCTGATCTAGAGGGCTACTTTGACGTCAGCTTAATGGGAACTGTGTTGGATAACGCATTGGGTAACGCCATTAACTACTGTAAAAAAACCATTCATTTGACTGCTCAACGCCAAGAAAACGGCATTCTACTGTCAGTTAATGACGACGGTTCGGGCTATCCAGAAAGTTTATTAGGCACAGTGCGAAACAGCCAGTCGAGCAGCATTGATCGCAACAGCGGCAGCACAGGTTTAGGTCTGTATTTTGCAGCCAACATCATAGCAATGCACGACCAAGACGATCGCCCTGCGCGACTGCAGTTAAGCAATAACACGACCCTGCCTGGCGCTTGCATGAGCATTTGGCTGCCTTTACCCAGTTTGTTTTAAGCCAGCACTGAATCAAGCAAAACATCATAAGCAACCCAGCGGCCATCTATTTTTCTTAATGGATCAATGAAGAATTATAGATGGCGGTTGCGGTTAGGCCTCGCTACACATCAATCAGCCCCGCTTAAACAAACCCCACATACAAATAGCCGCCAAATCGGCCTCGATAAAAAACCTCTTTGCCTCGGTAGGTAAAACGCAATGTATCCTCAACACCGTGGCTGTTGTTCACTAAGGCCAGTTTATCGACACAAACGCGGCACACTGGAAGCGCAACACGAGGATCATCACTTTTCTTGTATTGCTGAAAGAAACTCAAACTATCACGCACGTTACGCTCAGGATCCGCAGCAAAAATACCGTATTTAGAGTCCAGTCTTTGTTCACAGATAGGACACATATACAGCTCGCTCGAATACTCTTGTTCCAGCGCCTTGATAAATGCTTCCTTCTCGATAATGTCATGCAGCAACGCTCGACGCTGCTCTACACTCAAGGGCTCAGGCTTAGCCTCAGGCACCACCACCTTTTCCGGCTCCGGTGGATAGATAACAGCCATGACCTCATCAGCCAGCTCTTTAACGCGCGGATTGGATTGGTAATAGCTAACAATCGTCACATCCAAATTAGTATCTTTATAGGCCAACAATGCCTTGCGGATGGCGCTTAAGATCCATTCTTCAGGGTTACCAAAAGCACCGCCGCCGAGCAAAGTCAAAAACACCTTGTTGCTGCCATAGCTATTGGCGTTATGCACAGCCGCAGCCAAAGTCGCCTCATAGGCCGCTTCAAGAATCAGCTTGGCGAAATCAGTCCAGAGTGCGCTTGGGTGCTGCGAATATGCGATGGGTAAAGCACTGCACAAGGCTTGGCTGACACGATGCTGGCAATTTTTGAGTGTCACTTCAGTATTGAGATGCAGACCAATACGCAACTGCCCTTTAAGTTGCTGCTTCTCTTCAAGGCTGGCGTCTTTCAAATGATCAGCGATTTCTGTCAGCCCTTGTCTTGAAGCAATCACATAGCCGTTTTTCATCTGCCACAAACGGTTATTTTGATTACCCAGCGCCTCACCTAAATCAGCGATGCAATTAATTTGACGCGTAACGCTCTGCCCTTGCTGACCATCAAGCTCAACAAGATAATTACGGTAGATAGTTGCCGCACCCGCAGCAATTGCACAGGCAGGCCCTTGCGTGCGGTCCTGTTGATAGATGCCAATGCCCTGCTCTGGTGAAACATTGGGCGACACCATTTCCAGCAAATTAAACTGCGACGCCACTTGAAACAACGCATCAGCATTTTCAGCTTGCGTGTGTAAATGCTGCACATCAGCCACCAGCTCGCGCACCTTTAATTTGCCATTGGTGTGCGGCTTAATAGTGCGTAACTGCTCAAGACTCGGCAGAGTTAAACGCCCAGCATTCCAGCAGCGCTTATTTACAGTTGAGCAAATACGTCCAGAATCAAATGATAGATTCGCCCTCACCTGCTCAGGCGACTGCTCGGCAAAACCTGTTAAATGCTCAAACCAATCCATGTCGTATTCCTCTGTAAATGGGAAAGTCGCGTGCCGTCATCAGCAGCTCAGCTGTGTATGTTTAGCTCTGAAGTTTGTCCGCTAATCATTAGTCTTTTACTTAATTGATTCCTTGACCTATTAAGCCTATAAACGAAGGAGTATGAGCGTCGCTGGCAGATGACCAATAACTCAGAACTGATTCGACGTAATCATACAACGATATATTTCACTCCAAGGGAAGATATCTAATGATTAACGTGCAGATTTACCGCTACCACCCAGAATACGACAGCAAGCCCTATATGCAGTCGCTCACGCTGCCTGAAGAGTTTCGCAAACGCATGGTGCTGGATGCGCTGGAGTACTTACGCGAGCAAGACCCAACACTGGCTTATCGACGCTCCTGCCGTGAAGGGGTTTGCGGCTCAGACGGCATGAACATCAACGGTAAGAACTGGCTGGCCTGCATCAAGCCCGTCGCTGAAGCGCTTGGAACATCCGACACCTTAGTGATTAGGCCGTTACCTGGCATGCCCGTCGTGCGTGATTTGGTTGTCGATCAAAGCTTATTTTTTCACCATTATGAGCAGATCAAGCCGTGGCTGATCAACGATGATCCTGCTCCAGCAATTGAGCGCCTGCAATCACCCGAAGACCGTAAGAAGCTCGATGGCCTGTATGAGTGCATTCTCTGCGGTTGCTGTACGTCGCAATGCCCATCATGGTGGTGGAATCCAGAGAAGTACCGCGGCCCTTCTGCGCTATTACAAGCCTTACGTTTTTTACTGGACAGCCGTGATCGCGCGCGCATTGAACGACTCGAAGGCCTCGAAGACCCCTTCAGCGTGTTTCGTTGCCGCAGTATTGGTAATTGTTCTTGGGTCTGCCCAAAAGGGCTGAACCCAATGGGCGCGATTGGCAGGATTCGACTAGAGCTGATGAAAGAGTCGTCGTGATGGCGTAAAGTGTGCGACTTGCAATCACCCGCCATTTGCGGTCATTTAGGGATAGCTATGACAGTTCAATTCTACGAAAACAATGCCGAACAATTCGCTCAAGACACTTTAAACGTGGATATGAGCGCTTTGTATGAACGCTTTTTAGGCAGGTTAGCGCCGTCGAGTAGAATTTTAGATGCTGGCTGCGGTGCTGGACGTGATACGGCGGCTTTTTTACGTTTGGGTTATCAAGTTGAAGCTTTTGATGCCAGCGCTAAGTTGGTAGAGATTGCTCAGCGCGTCACTGGCATCGCTGTGCAGCACAGCACTTTTCTAAATTTCAGCAGTACAGCGCCTTTTGCTGGAATTTGGGCATGTGCGTCTTTACTGCATGTACCTGCCAGCAGCATGACAGCAACCTTGCAGCACCTCGCTCAACTGCTGCAGCCGCAAGGAGTGCTTTATGTGTCGTTTAAATACGGCGCAGACGATGTGGAACGTAACGGTCGTCACTTCACCAATTGCACCGAGCAGCGTTTACAAGACTTTCTGGCTGGCACCGGCTTGCGTGTTATTGAGTCATGGTTAACCGCCGATCAGCGCCCCGAACGTGCCGATGAACAATGGCTGAATGCTTTATTAATTGCCCAATAAGAAGCACCTTTAATGTTAGCCAATAGCCCTCGCCTCACCACTGGTACTCAGCACGATCCTTTACTGCCTAAGTTGCTCGCCGCGATTTATCAAGCCACTGAGATCGAAATTGCTGTGTCCTTTATTCAGCCGTCAGGGCTGGCGCTGCTGTTTGATCCTTTATTAGAAGCGCTGAACAATGGCGCAACGATTCGTTTATTAACCTCAGATTATTTAGACATCACCCACCCGCTCGCCTTGCGTCAACTGTTGATGCTTGCCGAGCGTGGTGCGCACATTCGTATTTTCCAATGCCAAGGTAATACCAGTTTTCATTTGAAAACCTATATTTTTACGCAACAACGCGAGGCAAAAATCAGTAAAGGCTGTGCATTTATTGGCTCGAACAATATCAGTCGTACAGCACTCAAGGATGCGTATGAATGGTCATGGCGACACGATTGGCTGCCACCGGAAGATTCAGAGCCTGCACAAGAGTTTGTAAAAATCCGCGAAGCGTTCACGAGGCTACTTAACGATCCTAGCAGCATACAGCTCACCGCCAATTGGATTGATGTGTACAGTGCGCGTCGCCAAGTACGCATGCCGATCTTGAAACAACTGAGTGGTTTTGTTGATGAGCAATTGGAAGAGCCAAGCCCTAACAGCATACAAATTGAAGCACTGCAAGCCTTACTGGATACACGCACAGAAGGCTTCTCACGTGGCCTAGTGGTGCTTGCCACTGGTATGGGTAAGACGTGGCTGGCCGCCTTTGATGCCTTACAGATGGGCGCCAAACGCGTGCTTTTTGTTGCGCACCGTGAAGAAATTTTGCTGCAGGCTCAAGCGGTCTTCAACCGAGTTCACCACAATGCCCGTACGGGTTTATTCCAAGGTCCAGCCAAAGAATATGACGCGGATTTTGTCTTTGCCTCGGTGCAAAGCCTTGCCAAAACTGAAGCGCTAGAAGGCTTTAATTCAGAGCATTTTGATTACATCGTGGTGGATGAATTTCATCATGCCAGCGCGCCCAGTTACCGCCGTATTTTACAGCACTTTAATCCACGCTTTTTATTGGGTTTAACCGCTACACCTGAACGCACAGACCAAGCCGATATTTTGACCCTCTGCGATAACAATCTGGTGTTCGAGCGCAACTTGGTCCACGGCATTAACGAACAACTGCTCGCACCGATTCATTACTACGGCATCTATGATGAGTTTGTCGATTACCAAGAAATCCCTTGGCGCAGCGGTCGCTTTGATCCTGAGTTGATCGAGTTTGCTTTCGCCACGAAAAAGCGCGCTCAGCATATTTATCAGTACTGGCTCAAACATAAACAAAGTCGCACGCTCGGTTTTTGTATATCGCAGCGCCATGCCGATTATATGAATGACTACTTTCAGCAACAGGGTGTGCGCTCAGGTGCTGTATATGCAGGCTCAGCCTTGACCCGACACAATGCTTTACAGCAACTAGCCGACGGCCAACTGGATGTTATTTTCTCCGTCGATATGTTTAACGAAGGCACTGACTTACCTGCGTTAGACACCGTAATGATGCTGCGCCCGACAGAATCTAAAATCATTTTCCTGCAGCAGTTGGGCCGTGGTTTACGCTTATCCGCCCGCACGCAGAAAAGCCATGTGGTGGTGTTGGACTTTTTAGGCAACCACCAATCATTCTTGAACAGCCCAGCCGCATTGCTAGCAGAAAAAGACCGTAACGCTTTACTGAGAACGTTGCAGCAACAGCAACCCCTTGAGTTGGCTAACGGCTGCTTTATTAGCTTCGCACCGGAGCTGGTTGATTTTTGGCAAAAACTAGCACGGCAAATAGGCAAAAGCGCCGCTGAAGACTATCAGCAACTGCGTGACGAACTAGGCCGTCGCCCCACTGCTGCAGAGTTTTTCCACAAAGGTTATTCACTGCCGAAAGTACGCCAACAAGCGGGCAGCTGGCTCGACTTAGTGGCGGCGCAAGAACATGACGCGGAACTACAGCAGTTGCTAGCTGCGTACGGTGAGTTCTTTTCGCTCGGCGTGGAAACAACAAGCATGAACAAAAGCTTTAAAGTTTTTTTGTATCAAGCCTTTTTAGAGCTGGACGGCGTACGCGGTGCAGTGAACACCGCACAACTGGCACAACGCAGTCGCCGTTTACTTGAGCATCGACCTGATGACATGCGCAACCAGCTGCCCGCCAACCTGCAAGCGGTCAGCGCCGATAGCAAAGCTTGGTTAACCTACTGGCGCAAAAACCCCATCAATTTTTCCTGCAAGCAAGATAAAAGCAGCAGCCAAGCATGGTTTATAGAGCAAGGCGATAACTTTTCCCTGAATTTTAGCGTTGCAGCGCATCTGCAGGATGCCTTTGCCAACTACTTTCAAGAATTGATCGATTTGCGCTTGGCGCAGTATTTTGCTCGCAAGAACAAGCCTTACCCTGTAGAAGATGTAGAACTTTTGCAGGTTGCGGAAAAGCCAGTAACTGAAGAGTAACGCTTAGTTTTAATCACTTCCTCTTATCCAAAAAATTAATCGCCAACCGATCCATCCAACCCCACAGGCGCTGGCGAATACGTTGGATCAATGGCCGTTGTTGCCATACTTCTTCAGTGATTTCTAAGCTTTGCTCGAAGTCGTTTTGAAAGCTCTGGTGGACTTGTTCAAGCAAGCCAATATCACGCACTTCGAGGTTGTTTTCTAAGTTAAAGCGCAAGTTCCAGTGATCAAAATTGCACGAGCCAATGCTCAGCCAGCTGTCGACGATGACCATTTTTAAATGCAAAAAACGTGGTTGATATTCAAAAATGCGTACACCTTTGCGCAGCAGTGCCGGGTAATAGCGCTGCCCTGCCCAACGTACTGCAGGCAAGTCGGTGTGACGGCCAGTCAGCAGTAAACGTACATCCACTCCGCGCACGGCAGCTTTGCGTAAAGCGCGGCGCACTGACCAGGTTGGCAGGAAATACGGAGTGGCCAGCCAAACGGTTTGGTGTGCACCTTTGATGGCGCGCAGTAATGATTTCTGAATGTCTCGGTGCTGAGTTGAGGCCGCATAGGCGACCCGTGCTTTACCTATATTGGCAAAGGGTAACGGCGGAGTGTTCAGCGCTGCTGCTTGTTCTGGGCTATTATTTTGTTTCCAAAAGAAGCGCTCAATGCAGCTGTCCCATTGGTAATCAAACAAGGTCTGCCAGTCAGTCACCACTGGGCCTTGCACACGCACCATTGTTTCATGCCAAGTACTCTCGGCAGCGCCTGGCTGCCAAAACTGATCGGTTAAGCCTGCTCCGCCGACATAAGCGATATTTGCATCGACAAGCAGTAACTTACGATGATCACGGTAGAAGTTCTGCAGCCCACGCGTCCAACGCAATGGGTTATAAAAGCGCAGCTCAATACCGGCCTCAAGCCAGCGTCGACGCTGTGGATGTTTGAATTGGCGACTACCAAAGCCATCAAATAAGCAGCGCACGCGTACGCCACGTTGCGCAGCCGCAATTAATGCTGTTTCAACACGGTCAGCACTTTCACCACCACTGACCAGATACAGTTCGATATCAATCTGCTGTTGTGCTTGCTCGACGTGTTGCAGCCAGTCAGCAAAGAACGCTGGGCCGTCAATTAACAGGTTAAATTGATTGTCCGCACGCCAGGGGAAAATCAAACCGGCCATGTTTAACCCTCAGTCGCATCATGTGCGTGATGAATGTGCCCGAGCTGGGCGTTTTTGCCAAAAGTAATGACTGACTCAGAGTAGCAAGCAATCAGTATCAAACAGAATAAGATTTTGACTCAATGTGGATTATTTTTATTGGTATGGCTGTACTGGAGGCTTTACCCATCAATAGGTAAAACCTCCATGTTTTCAGCATCAATGTACCGCAGTGACGGTTAACGCAAAATTTGCGGATCACCTTTACCGGCCACCGCAGCGGCTTCTTCAATGGTTAACAAGGCAGTGCGCGGGATGTCTTGCAGACGCGCACAGGCCGCCAGCACATTACCCCAACACGCGCGGTTAACAAACTGCATACCGAACTCATCTAAGGTACCGCCACGGTTACGGTAGCCGAGCACATAAGTGCTGTTGGCGTTCGGCAGAATCGTCCACAAATGTCCACGGATCACTTCAGGGCGCATGTGCGTTAGTAGCACACGTAAACGGAAGCGCTCAGGGAATAACTTGTCGACCAACTCATCACTGGCCAAGCTTTCCAACTCCCAGCGATCACGTGGTGCACGGAAACGGCCAGGCTCTTGCAAGTAAACGATGCGATACGCCATTTCTGCTTCTTGCAGACGCTGTCCAGCACGCAACACTTGTTCTAACTGATAACTGCCGTTGGCAATCAACAGCAGTGGATCAGTGCCTTCGTACTCTTCGACGATGATCGCGCCATCGCGTGCCAGTTGCTCAGCTTGAGCTTGAGTAAAGTAAGCAGGACGATCACGCTTTGCCGCCACTACACAGGAAATCTGGCCACGCGCGCTGTAAATCTGCGGTAGCAAGGCCAACATGCTGTTGTGGTCAGCTGGGAACAACACGCGCGACACATCACTCATCTCGCCAAGCATGGCTTCACAGAAAGTGGTGTCTTGGTGCGATTGCTGGTTTTTACCATTTTCCCACGTATGCGAGGTCGCAATCAGCGGCCAACCCAACCACCCTGCTGGACGTCCAACTTCTTTTTGCTGACGTGAATAAATCAAACTTTGGCGCACCGCTCCGAGCATTTTCACGCAAAACGCTTCGTAACTGGCAACCAAGTTCAAACCAGATTGGTTGGCTAAACAGGCAGACACCACCGCCTCTTCATTAAGCACGGTAATGATTTTGCCATCCACTGCTTCTAAATCGTTTTCTGGCTCACAAACGCGGTGGCGCAGGGTTTTTAACACTTCAGTTAAACGGTTACTGGCCAACTCGTCAGGATTACCTACGCGCGGACGCAAATCAGGGTTGACGGCCACCAAATCAACAAAGTAGCGATCCACTGCAGCCATGGTTGAGCAAGCATCATCGCGGTAATGCAGCTCTGGCTGCAAGGGTGTTTTAGGATGGCGATTTGCCAAAGGATGGTCGCGTTCCAGTGGGCGGTTTTGCGCTGTGTGAGTATTCAGTAAAGCTAACGCAGCACGCATGTCGTCAGGAGTTACGTACAACGGCTTGATGTGTTTATTAAACAGCTCGCGAGATTTCTCATCCGTGTGCGGGTTACCCGGCAGCGGCAAGTTATGCGCCTTATTTTCATCAGCACCATAAAAACCAAAGCCTTTGACGCTGTCAGCAATGCCATACGGAATCGGCAAAGGATAGGACAAGATACCGCTATTTTTTTCTTGCACTCGGCGCTCAAGGCGCTGCTCCATTTCCCAGATGGTGCAAACAAAGGCTGCAGGATCGCGGCCGTCAAACTCGATTGGATCAAATCCACAACCACGCAAATGACGGATAAAACCTTGCATGCCTTCGATGGTGCCAAGCTCGGTACGCTGTTCAATACGGCGACCGTTAGCAATCATAATCGGTAATGCCGGGCCGCTGTCTTCGGCGCGCCACCAGCGTGGAATCCAGTCACTGCCGCGTTGTTCTTCAGCGGCGCCATCGGATAAAAAGGCAATAAGTGTTTCACCAGGTAAAGGCATGTGCGCATATTGCAATTCAGCAAAGCCTAAATAACCACCTTCCATCACACCACCTGCGGTATGTGGGTTGACGTGACTGCCAAGCGGCGCAGCCATTGAGCCGTCAGCAGAGATGCCGTAGCTGTAAAAATCTTGTAGTAAACGGTTAATACCCTCTTCGCCATTACCGTAAGCTTCGGCTTGCTCTGGAAGCAGATTACCGAGTAAAACGTTGAGCGCTTCGACAGCTGCGACACTATGTCCCTGCCCCATCAACCAGCTGCGTGTTTCGCCGGTTAAAGCATTCAGTGCCATGTAAGCGGCGTAACCGGGCACCATATTCAAAGCACCGCCGGTGTGTCCTTCGGGTTGAACTTTAAACTCATCTGCCGTCAAAGCAGTGCCATCAAGGTGCACTTTATTGGCATAAGTCATGTGAACGACAAGTGACATGCCTGCAGCGGTGATTTTGTCCAAAGCGCCTAGCATAAGGTATACAGTAGAGACGTCAGGTTGTTTTCCGGCTTGTACGAGCTGGTGAGCAAGGCGATATACTGCCGCTTGTGTTTCAGCGGTGTGTTGGATTGGGCCGTAGCCCTTTTGCCATTGCGCGAACGCCGGCTCATTGTTGGCATGCTCAGTTAAGTCAGTTAGGCTCGGCAAAATCTGATGCATTTTAATACTCCGTTAACTCGAATTTGGTGCAGTTTATAGACAGGCTGTTGAGGTTATCATGATAACTATCAACTAACGCTTAACTCGCAACGTTCATAAGGAAAACCATGGCCTTACTCAATTTTCTCGGTGCTATTCAACAGGTGACAGGCTCATGTTATCTAATCGAAACCTTTGACAAGAAAAACATTCTACTCGAATGCGGCATGCAGCAAGGTGGCGACAGCCATGAAAATGATAATGACAATAACGACAATGGTAAAAGCAATGGCTCAGCTTTCGCGTTTAATCCAGAGCACATTGATGCAGTCGTTATCTCCCATGCGCACATTGATCATAGCGGTATGTTACCGCGTTTAGTCTCTGAAGGCTTTCGCGGACCGATTTTTGCAACTGAAGCCACCTGTGAATTAATGGAATTGATGCTGCTCGACTCTGCGCACATCCAAGAAAAAGATGCTGAGTGGGAAAACCGCTGGCGTGCGCGTCGTGGTAAAAAAGCAATCAAACCCTTGTATGTCAGCCAAGATGCTGAGCGTGTGCTCAAGCAACGTAAGCCCGTCAGCTACGAAAAGCGTGTCGAAGTGGTACCAGGCGTACACGTTACCTTCGCTGATGCCGGCCATATTATTGGCGCTGCCATTGTCAAATTAGAGTTTGCTGAACCCAATGACAGTGTGCGCACTTTGGTTTTCTCTGGAGACTTAGGCAGTACCTGCTCGCCATTGATGAAGACTCCAGCGATTCTTAAACACGCTGATGTGTTACTGCTTGAATCAACCTACGGCGATCGCGATCACCGTTGCAACGAAGAAACGCTTGATGAGTTGGTCGCCATTCTTGAGCAAGCCGATAAAGACGGCGGCAACGTGATGATTCCGGCGTTTTCAGTCGGCCGCACCCAAGATATCTTGTTCCACTTAGGACGCTTTTATCAGGAAGGCCGTCTACCGCAGCACACCGTTTACCTCGACAGTCCAATGGCAATTCGCGCCAATGATATTTACTTCCGTCACCGTGAGGATTTTGATGAAGAAAATCGCGCGATGCTGAAGAAACACAACATTCATAACGTCTCTGATTGGTTGCCTATTCTGAAGCTAACACCAACGCCTGAAGAATCCATGGCGATCAACAATGTCAAAAGTGGCGCAATTATTGTGGCCGGTAGCGGCATGTGCAACGGTGGACGCATTGTTCATCACTTTAAGCACAACCTGTGGCGCGAAGATTGCCATTTAATTTTCACTGGTTTCCAAGCACGCGGCACCACAGGTCGTGCAATTGTTGATGGTGTTAAAAGCGTTCGCGTATTCCGTGAAGACATTATGGTTGGCGCACAAGTCCACACTTTAGGTGGTTTCTCTGCCCATGCCGGTCAGTCACAGCTGATTGAATGGGCCAGTCATTTTGAAAACCGCCCTGAATTGCACTTAATTCATGGCGAATTGGATAAGATGCTGATCCTCCAGAGCGAGTTTAAAAAGCGCTTAAATTGGGATGCTAATATCCCAGAACTGGGTGATCGGATCGCACTATAAGGAGTTGTTATGTCATTTGATTCTGATGATTATCTATCCCGTCAGTACCAAGTCAGTAGCATTGATTTAGACGGAAAAGTTGACGAACTGCTAAGACTGGCAGTTCCACCAACCAGCGCTAATTTTGAACTGTATAAAGAAATGATGCTGACTGTTGCGCGCATGGCCGAGGCTGACCGCAACCGTTGGGATGCAAAAATCATGATGCAGACGCTGCGCGAAATGGAAGCGTCGTTCAGCCTGCTCGAGCGCTTTAAGCGTCGTCGTAAAGTGACGGTGTTTGGTTCTGCACGTACTGAACCTGATCATCCGCTGTATCAGCAGGCCAAAGAGTTGGGCGAGATTTTAGCGCGCCATAACTTGATGGTTATTACTGGTGCCGGCGGCGGCATTATGGCTGCAGCGCACGAAGGTGCAGGCTTAGAAAACAGTTTGGGCTTTAATATCGCCCTGCCGTTTGAGCAAGGTGCGAATGAAACAGTCAATGGCAGTAATAACTTGCTGTCCTTCCACTTCTTCTTCTTGCGTAAGCTGTTTTTTGTTAAGGAAGCCGATGCTTTAGTGCTCTGCCCTGGCGGCTTTGGTACGCTCGATGAAGCCCTGGAAGTACTGACGCTGATTCAGACCGGTAAAAGCCCGCTGGTTCCAGTGGTGCTCTTAGATCAAGAAGGCGGCACCTATTGGGATAAGGCGCTGGAGTTTATGCGTGAAGAGTTGGTGGATAAAAACTACATTCTGCCGAGCGATTTACGTCTCATGCGCCAAGTACGCACGCCGCGTGAAGCAGGTTTGGAAATTGCACGCTTCTATCGCAGCTTCCACTCTACGCGCTGGTTTAAAAACCGCTTTGTTATTCGCATGAACTACCCTCTGAATGAGCAAGCCGTCGAGACTTTACATAAAGAGTTTATCGATCTATGTGTCAGTGGTGGTTACGCTCAAGTTCCCTATTGTCCAGAAGAGCACAATGAGCCTGAGTTCTGTAATCAACACCGTTTAGAGTTTGTCTTTAATGGCCGTGATCACGGTCGTTTACGCGAACTGGTGGATTTCATTAACTTGCCGCAAAACTGGAAAAGCAACAGCTAAGCTAAGACGTGCGGCTCAGTGTTGATACTGAGCCGCAGTTTTATTTAGGGGTTTCTTAGACAGCAGTCATTCCGCCATCCACGGTCAATGCATGACCCGTGGTGAAGCCTGCACCATCGCTGCACAAATACAGTACCGACGCAGCAATCTCTTCGACGCGACCGACACGTCCCATTGGATGTAATTCCGGAATACGCTGGCCAATCTTTGGATCCATCTCACACACACGCTGATACATTGCGGTATCAATTACGGCTGGGCAGATGGCATTCACTCGAATATTTTTGCGCGCATACTCAATCGCTGCCGTGCGGGTTAAACCCAACACAGCATGCTTAGACGCGGCATACACTGCCATTTTTGGTGCAGCACCAAGACCGGCCACCGAGGCAGCATTGACGATCGCGCCGCTACCCTGCTTGAGCATGTGCTGCAGCTGGTACTTCATGCACAGCCATACACCTTTCACGTTGACGTCCATAATCATGTCAAAAGAGCGCATAGAGCCATCGTGCAAACGCTGATTTTCCATCTCAATACCGGCGTTATTAAAGGCGTAATCGAGGCTGCCATAAGTTTCAACAGTGGTGGCGACAAGTTGCTTAACCTGTTCTTCGTCGCGTACATCACAGCTGACAAAGACTGCAGTGCCGCCAGCCGCTTCAATTAAGCTGACAGTTTCCGCACCGCCTTGTGCATTAATGTCAGCCACAACAACTTTAATGCCTTGTTCAGCAAAGGCTAATGCTGTTGCACGACCAATACCGCCTGCCGCGCCTGTGACTACAGCAACCTGTCCAGATAATTTCATTGGCAACCTCTGATCTTGTTATTTGATAAAGAGCTTGATAATAACCAGCTCAGAGCACAGGCACAGCACTATCACTGAGATTGATATATAACGATAACCTGCAAGGTAGACTTGCATAAGCATCTGAATGAGCGGAACAGCTGTAGGAGTGCACACAATCCTACAAATTGACAAGGCGCTCGCCCAAGAAAATAAATTTTTAGCGCCACACCCCTTTAGCGCTGCGGTGGCTGTGCATCACTTGCACATAGTTGGCGCGATCATAGGCGCTGGGATCAATCGCTCGATCACGGCAGACACTGCCTTTAAGTTGCTGCACCGACTGATACTCATGCTCCGTCATCCATTCACGCATGCCCTGCTCAATCTCAGCGAGCGCCTGTGGACCTTGCTGCAATAACACGCTGCACAAATGCGTTACATCAGCGCCCGCCATTAAGGCTTTCAGCGCATCCTCTGCGCTATGCACGCCGCCGGTCACCGCCAACGATAAATCCACCTTGCCAAACAAAGTGGCAACCCAGTGGATGCGCAGCAGGTTTTCATAGGAAGACGACAAGCTAATGGTCGACACCACTTCACGGGTCAGCAGATCAATATCCGGCTGATAGAAACGGTTAAACAGCGATACTCCTTGCGCGCCCGCCTCTTGCAAACTGCGCACAAAATGCCCCACCGAACTGAACTGCGAGGACAATTTCATGGTGACTGGCACTGTGACATGCTGCTTGAGTTCACGCAGCACATTGAGATAACGCGCTTCCACCTCAGCGCCGGACTCAAAAATATCCGCCGCGACATAATAGACATTCAGCTCCAGCGCATCGGCACCCGCCTCTTGCAGCTGCTTGCCGTAACGGGTCCAGCCTTCGGTAGAAATCCCATTAAGGCTGGCAATCACCGGAATCGACAAGCTATTTTTTAGCGTCTGGATATAGTGCAAATACTCATCCAGCTCGCTCTGATAGGTCGAATCATCAGGAATCGGCAAGAAACTACCGGCTTCGCCAAAACCAATATCCTGCTCATGTAAAAAACGTGCGGCGGCGGCTTCGCTGGCCAAGATACTTTCTTCAAATAACGACGGCAGAATCAAAGCACTGGCACCCGCATCTTCCAACTCACGAGCGCTGTCCAAATCACCGGTGAGTGGCGAGGAGGATGGCACCAGCGGATTTTTTAGCTTCAAGCCTAAATACTCAGTGGATAAATCAATCATCACCTGACTCCTTTTTCTCTAAATCTGCAGCACCGGGCAAATCTGCCAGCGACTGATAATGGGCAAAGCGCGCGATCACATCATCTTGGGCTTGCTCTTGATACTGCTTGGCCGCTTCTGGGTAAGTGCGGTTGAGCATACTGAAGCGCGTCTCAGTGGAGCTGAAATCAGTGTAATCAATCGAGGGCGCAGCCGAATCTAAACGCAAAGGATTCAAGCCTTTCTCGGCACGGGAGGGTTCATAGCGAAATAACGGCCAGTGCCCACTTTTTACCGCCAAGTTTTGCTGACGGTGGTTATGGGTTAAATCCACCCCGTGGGCGATACAAGGTGAGTAGGCAATAATCAGTGACGGGCCATCATGGGCCGCTGCATCAATAAAGGCGCGCAGGGTTTGTGTATCTTTCGCGCCATAAGCCACTTTAGCGACATAGACATTTTCATAGCCCATGGCGAGCATGGCCAAGTCTTTTTTCGCCGTAGGTTTGCCGGCATAGGAGAACTTAGCCACCGCACCGCGCGGTGTGGCTTTAGAAGTTTGCCCGCCAGTATTGGAATACACCTCAGTGTCCAACACCAAGATATTCACATTACGACCCGAGGCGAGCACGTGATCCAAACCGCCATAGCCAATGTCATAGGCCCAGCCATCGCCGCCAATAATCCACACGCTGCGCACCACCAGCTGTTCAGCAACGGTTAACAACTCTTGCGCCCGCGGCTGATCGCTTAACTCTGCTAAACGCTGTTTAAGCTGCACCACGCGCAAGCGCTGCTCGGCAATCTCTTGTTCAGTGTTTTGCTCAGCCGTGAGTAACGCATCAACTAACTCACTGCCGATGCTGTCGCGCAACTCTTCCAGCAACTCTTTGGCGTAGGCTTCTTGTTGGTCAATGGCGATGCGCATGCCTAAACCAAACTCAGCGTTATCCTCAAATAACGAGTTGTTCCACGCTGGACCACGGCCTTCTGCGTTGACTGTCCATGGCGTAGTCGGCAAGTTAGCGCCATAAATCGATGAGCAACCGGTGGCATTGGCCACCACCATGCGGTCACCAAACAGCTGGGTGGCCAGTTTCAAGTACGGAGTTTCACCACAACCCACGCAAGCGCCCGAGAACTCAAACAGCGGCTGCAGCAACATCGCACCTTTAATAGTGGTCTGTTTCACCACGCTACGATCGTATTCAGGCAAGGCTTCAAAGAACTGCCAGTTCTCCTGCTCTTGCGCGTGAATCGGCTCAATGGGCTGCATATTCAAAGCTTTATGCGAAGCATTGGATTTATCGCGGATCGGGCAAATATCCACACAGAGACCACAACCGGTGCAGTCATCAGGGGATACTTGATACATCATCACATGGTCTTGTGGGTAATCACGACCCAAAACCTGATGCGATTTAAAACTGTCTGGCGCATCTGCGACTAAGTCTTTCGGCACTAATTTGCTGCGAATTGCCGCATGCGGGCAGACCATTGGGCACTTACCGCACTGGGTACAGAGCTCGGCGTCCCACACTGGAATTTCTAACGCCAGTTTACGTTTTTCATAAGCAGCACTGCCCAGCGGGAAACTACCGTCCACCGGCATCATACTCACCGGCACGCGATCACCCTCACCGGCAATCAAGCGCGCAGTGAAGCGACCAATAAAGTCGGGGGCGTTTTCATCCACCAAGGGCGGACGCTCAAAGGTGCTGGTCGGCGCACTGGGTACGGGCATTTCATGCAAACTGGCGAGCGCGGCATCAATGGCGCGGAAGTTAAAGTCGATGATGCTCTGCCCTTTACTGCCGTAGGTGTTTTGCACCGCCTCTTTAATCGCAGCAATCGCCTGTTCACGGGGCAGCACCCCAGAGATGGCAAAGAAACAGGTCTGCATAATAGTGTTGATGCGCTTACCCATGTTGGCTTGCTGCGCCACCGCGTACGCGTCAATGCAATATACACGGATATGTTTTTCAATGATCTGCTCTTGCATGCGCCGCGGCAGTTCATCCCAGACCTGATCGACCGGATGCGCGGTATTGAGCAGGAACACCGCTCCATCGGCGGCTTTATCCAGCATTTCAAAACGCTCAATAAACTGCGGCTGATGGCAGGCAATAAACTGCGCTTGATGGTCACCGATTAAATAGGTGGAACGGATCGGCTGTGGGCCAAAACGTAAATGCGAAACGGTCATCGCACCAGACTTTTTCGAGTCATAGACGAAATAGCCTTGCGCATATAAATCAGTGGTTTCGCCAATAATTTTAATCGAGTTTTTATTGGCGCTCACAGTGCCGTCGGAACCCAAACCATAAAACAGCGCCTGCACTGAACCTTTATGGGCAGCGGTGTGCCAATGCTCATCCCATGCCAAACTGGTGTGGGTGACATCATCATAGATACCAATGGTAAAACCGTTTTTTGGCTGTGGTTGCTGTAACTCGATAAAGATCGCCGCGACCATGCCCGGAGTAAATTCTTTAGAGGATAAACCGTAGCGCCCACCAATGACTGTCGGCAGCTCGGCAAAGGGGCTATTGCCCTGCATCTGCGCTTGCGCCAAGGCAGTGATAATATCTTTATACAACGGCTCACCGTCTGAGCCCGGCTCTTTGGTGCGATCGAGCACGGCAATCTGTTTCACGCTGCTCGGTAACGCGGCCAATAACGCCTGCGCATCCAACGGCCGATACAGACGCACCCGCAGCACACCAACCTTTTCACCGTGCGCCTGCAGGTAGTCCACCGTCTCATGCACGGTTTCTGCGCCAGAGCCCATCAGGATAATCACCCGCTCAGCATCTGCGGAGCCGTGGTATTCAAATAATTTATAATGACGACCGGTCAGATCGGCAAACTGATCCATCAATTGCTGCACCAGTTCTGGAAAGGCTAGATAAAATTTATTGACCGTCTCGCGGCCTTGGAAATACACATCAGGGTTTTGCGCGGTACCACGCAGCACCGGATGATCCGGACTCATGGCGCGAGCACGATGGGCATGTAAAGCGTCTTGCGAAATCAGCGCGTGCAAAACCTCATCACCCACCGCTTGAATTTTCGCCACTTCATGCGAGGTGCGAAAACCATCAAAGAAATGCAAAACAGGCAAACGGCCAATTAAAGTCGCAGCATGGGAAATCAGCGCAAAGTCCATCGCCTCTTGCACTGAGCCTGCGCAGAGCATGGCAAAACCGGTCTGGCGCACCGCCATCACATCACTGTGATCACCAAAAATCGACAAAGCCTGACAAGCCAAAGAACGTGCTGCCACATGAATCACCACGGGCGTCAGCTCACCGGCGATCTTGTACATATTGGGGATCATCAGCAGCAAGCCCTGAGAAGCAGTAAAAGTGGTGGCTAAACTGCCGAGCTGCAAAGCGCCATGCACCGCACCGGCCGCGCCGCCTTCACTTTGCATCTCGACAATATGCGGCACTGTGCCCCACAGATTGGTGCGCCCTTGCGCCGACCACTCATCCGCCCACTCGCCCATCGCCGAAGCTGGGGTAATCGGATAAATCGCGCACACTTCACTTAAGCGGTGGGCAATCGTTGCGGTGGCTTCATTGCCGTCAATCATCAACCAGCGGGTTGTTTGCATGCTCAAATCCTCACTTAACGCCGTTGCACATAGCATGTGCAACATTATCAACTGAGTTTAACTAAGCAATCAAAAAGCGACTTGTCGTAGGTCAATGGGAATTAGTAGCAGCGAGAAATCCAGGCAGAGGGAAGCAACATGGAGTAACGCTCTGCCTGATCAGAGACCATTTCGTTGCCGCCATCAGGATGGTCAGGTTAGTTCAGACTGGCTGCGCTGTTCAGGTTAAACTTACTCACCTGAGATACAAAACGACGATCTAGCCAATAGTACACAGTGCAGATTTCAATCGAACTATCTCGCAAGATTAACTCGAACTGTTTTATAACTCATCGCCTCACAGGCTGCATACATTCATTGCGCCCTTGCCCCTTAGTTTTTTCCAACACAGATCAAACACCACAACGACGTCACTTCCGCACTACGCGCGGCATACAACGGATCACTCTTATCTTGACTGCGGCCGTGTTTGGGTTGGGTATCAAGGCGGTACTTCACAGCTAAACCCGCCTCAGCAAACCAGCCGAGCAACTCTTCGCGGGTACGCAGTTGCAAATGCTCGGCCAGATCAGAAAGGATCAACCAAACTTCACCATGCGGCGCTAAGTGTTTGCCGACACCTTGTAGAAAACCACGCAGCATGGCGCTCTTAGCATCATAAACAGCGTATTCCAGCGGTGAACTGGGCTTGGCTGGCAGCCAAGGTGGGTTGCAGACAATCAGGTTGGCTAGCGGCTGCTGCGTGGGGAACAAGTCGGCTTGCTGCAACTCAACGCTGGTGAGTTCTAAGCGTTGCAAATTATCTGCAGCACAAGCTAAAGCGCGTGGATTGAGGTCGGTGGCAACCACCTGTTTAACGCCACGTTGCGCAAGAATGACCGCTAACAAGCCCGTGCCAGTACCAATATCAAAAGCCAATTCATGCTGATCTGGCAGCGCTGCGTCGAGCAGCAATTGCACATATTCATGGCGTGTCGGCGCAAAAACGCCGTAATGCGGGAAAATCGAGAGTTCCAAGGCGTTAATGGGTACGCCTTTTTCTCGCCATTGCGCAGCACCTAAAGCACCTTGCAGGTCGCGAAATGAAATCAAACAAGACTCGTCCAACTCACCGAAAGCTGCAGTACAGGCTGCGCTCAACTCAGGTGCACGACGCAAGCGGCTGACGTAACCCGCATCCAACTCCAACAACAGCCGACTTAACACCCGCGCCCGCTGCGCTTGCACTAGGCGTTGTTGGTGAAATATGTTGGGAATCACAGCAGAGTCAGTCACAGGTTTGCCTGACTTAGCCGCTTTGCTAATTTTACGCTGCTCAGTGCGCTCAATACGTCGGGTCAGCGCTTGCAATAATTGCCGCGCGTTATGAAAGTCGCCACGCCACAGCATCGAGGTGCCTTCACAAGCGAAACGATAGGCCTCATCTGCAGTGGTTTGATCATCAACCATGACGATGCGCGCGGGCGGCGGCTGATTGCTTTCCGATAGCCACAGCGTGTTGCGAGTTATCCCATTGTCTTGCCACTGCACATACTGTTTTTCTGTTTGCAACACGCTGTATACCCTTAGCTATTAATGACAATCACTGCAAAAGACCGTGAAGGATAACAGTTAACGGCCTACAATAGGCGCCTGCAGGTTTGACGGCCTGCCATCTTTGACTTGAATTTTATTTACGCGGACGATCACTATGCGCCTTTTATCTGGCTTGCCATTCCCTTCTGTGCCTGCAATGTGTGCAGCATTATTGCTTAGTACATTGGGCAGTTTGTCGGGTTGTCAGTTGCTGGAGTTTGGGACTGCTAAAAAAGCACTGCCTGAAAGCGGCGTGCTGCGGGTGCAAGGTATTGCGCAGTCCAGTCATATTGCTAAAAATGCAGCAGGCATGCCGTTGCTTGAAGCAGCGAACTTTCATGATTTACTCTTTACTTTAGGCTACAGCCACGCCAGTGATCGCCTGTCACAAATGCTGCAACTGCGCTTATTAGCTCAAGGACGATTAGCTGAACTGCATGGCCCTGAGATGCTCAATGTCGACCGTTTAATGCGCTCGATTCATCTGCAAGCCGAGGCGCAAGATCTCTATAAAAATGCGCCAGAAAATCTACAAAGCTATTTCGAGATTTATGCACGCGGTATCAATGCCTATCTGTATCAAATGCGTGACAACTTGCCGCCAGAGTTGGCGCAGGCAAACTACAAGCCTGACTACTGGAAAGCTGAGGACAGTGCCTTACTCTTTAGCCTGTTTAGCTTTAGTCAAAGCGGCAACTTATCCGAAGAGGTTTTAGCATTAGCCTTGGCGCAGCATTTAGATAGCAAGCATTTACCTTGGCTACTGCCGGTTTATCCGGATGAGCCTGTGGCGCACAATGATGCTGAAAAGTTACTGACGCTGCCGCAATCAATTCTGCAGAACAGCGCCTTACGCGCTAACACTTTGCAACTGACTGAAACACTGAATCAACTCGCGGCAGTCAACTCTTTACAAGCCCCGCTGGCGAGCAGTTGGACCGTCAGTCCGCAGCACAGTGTCAACCGCCGTAGCCTACTAGCTCTGAATACGCTGCGCGCTGCGCCAACTGCTGTAAGCAACACAAAGCCGCAGCCTTCCCTGTACAGCTGGGTCAATTTACATTCGCCACAACTGCAAGCGGCCGGCTTAACCATCCCCGGCGTGCCTTTAGTGATGTCGGGTTTTAATGGCAAGCTGGCCTATAGCATCAGCGCCGTAATGGCTGATACGCAGGATGTATTTATTGAAAAGCTGCGCCAGCATAATGGCCGCCTTGAATATTTCTCTGAAAACACATGGCAGCCTGCGCAGCAACGCATGGAAACCTTTTTTATTCGTGGCCAACGCCCCATTCGAGAAACCCTATACCGTACCGCGCATGGTCCTCTTTTAACGGCATTGCCAGCTCACAGCAACAGCGGTTATGGCTTAGCTTTGCAGCAAGCGCGTAGCTCCGATGATCGTAGCCTCAACGCACTGTGGCAGTTGTTACGCAGCAAGAGCGTTGAGAGCGCGACAGAGATTGTCCAGGATCTGCGTGCGCTACCGGCTAACGTGTTACTGGCCGATGCCCAGCACATTGCTTGGCAAGTGACTGGCACCTATCCAAACCGTCGCAATAGTCGCGGTCTATTTCCTTCGGTGGGCTGGGACGCCAACGTTGCTTGGGAAGGTTACGCCGACCCAATGCTCTATCCCTATGATCAAGATCCGCAACAAGGCTGGCTCAGCGCAGCTAATCAACGCTTGACGCAACCGGGTTATGGCATGCAGTTATCCAGCAGTTGGGCCAGTCCTGAGCGCGCAGAAAATCTTGCGCAACAACTGGCTAAAAAACCTGTGGCAGCAAGCCTTGCTCTGCAAAATACAGCGCAACAGGGGTCTTGGTTAGTGACTCAGTTACAACAGATGCTCAGCGCTGGCGGCATGCCAGAGGCATTAAAAATAGCCGTGCAAAAACGATCCAGCGAGCAACGTGCAACAGCCGGACAAGCGCTGCAAAGTTTCGCAGCCATCAATGCCCAGCAGCCTTTATCGAAAGAGCATACCGCTTGGCTAGAACGCTTTTTAGCGCAGGCACAAGCGCAACTGTTTAAGCAAGAATTACAGACACTGCCGACAAGTCTGCAGCACGCCTTTACCCTACACAATCAGCACAGCTACTCGGCTTGGCTGGACCATCTATTAGGGCGCGAAGACAGTCCTTTTTGGCAAAGTTCAGCAGCGTCTAAAGCAGATTTTCTGATCGACAATTTGTTAAGCAGTCGTCAGGCAAAC
This sequence comes from Denitrificimonas caeni DSM 24390, assembly GCF_000421765.1. Taxonomy (GTDB): domain Bacteria; phylum Pseudomonadota; class Gammaproteobacteria; order Pseudomonadales; family Pseudomonadaceae; genus Denitrificimonas; species Denitrificimonas caeni. The sequence goes on from NZ_ATXQ01000006.1 coordinate 153,913, forward strand.
ACTGCTGTAATCACAGAGTCGCCGGCCAGCAACAGTCAAATAATGCTGATCGATTTCTCACGCCAGATACCTTTGTCAGCGGCAAGCTTTGCGGGTCAGTCGGACAACCCGTACAGCCCGCATTATCAGCTGCAAGCAGGTAGCGCAGGGAAACTCTATCCGCTGCCAGTCAGTTATAAAGATATTAATACGGTGTACGGCAAGCAGCGCCTGACCTTGCTGCCGGCGCGTTAGAAGCTGTCTTGGTTATTAGTTCAATGCATAACCTAACTTCGGATTAAGTCACAGTCGCTGGCATGGCCAGCTCATACAGGGTTCAACTCCGGAGCTCGCCCCGAAGTACTCATTGACCATCTATGAAGCTTTCACTATTGCAGTTCCAACCAGATATGCATTTGCTGCAGATAAATACCTCTCCCACAGAATGATGGCTTTAAAAGCGTTATCCGCCAAACCCGCAAACAACATCATTGATCAATGAGTGCCTTGTTGGTGTCGCGACCAGCGGAGTCATGGATGACGCAGCCCCGAATCGGGTCAGGATGACCCGTTGAGGGAAAAGCAATACCAACAAGGTACGGCATGCGCATACCGCTCTGGATTCTTTGCTGTGTTTAAAACAGCAAATCTGCGCATGGTGTAGCGCCCGAATCGAGGCAGGATGCCTCGCTGAAGTAAAAACAGATTCAGCGCAGTGCGCCCAGCACACTATTTAGCAATTAAGCTATTGCGGGCCAGCGGCCCGCGCTCCCAGCAATCCATAACGCCCGTATTGCGGGCGAGCCGCCCGCGCTCCCAGTTATTTCAAAACGTGTGGCTTAACCACACTTACTATCACCACACGCCAAACAGGTTAAACAACCATCCATCTGCACCGCCGCTTGAGTGTGGCACTTACTGCATAATTGCGCGCCGGCGGGATAGATTTCGGTACTGTCATCGCAATTTGCTGCCGCCTGCTTTACCGCAGAGCGCTGTTCAAATTCAGCGCGCTTTTGTGCAATAAACTGCTGTTGATGCTCATCCAAGCCATCATCCATCAAACCAATAAACTTAAGATGACGCTCTAACACATCCCCAATTTCAGCCACCAAAGACGGCATCCACTGCCCGCCTTGCTTAAAGTAACCTCCTTTTGGATCAAACACACTTTTCAGCTCTTCGACTAAAAAGGTGCAGTCGCCGCCCTTACGAAATACTGCAGAAATAATCAAAGTGAGCGCAGCAATCCACTGGTAATGTTCCATATTCTTTGAGTTGATAAACACCTCAAAAGGACGGCGTTGCTCATGCGTACTACCCTGATTCAGAACAATGTCATTGATCGTGACATAAAAAGCATGCTCTGAATTTGGTGTTTTAATTTTATAAGTGGATCCGACCAAAGACTCCGGGCGCTTAACCTTTTCATGCATTTCCACAAACTTTGGCGCGGCTGCGGCCACACTTGCAGCTGGCTTCTGCTCATCGGCAGAAACTAACTCATAGCCAACGATTTTTTCGCTGATTTTAATAGTCATCACTTTTTCCTCAGCTTAAAACTTACCGTAGTAGCCTTCTTTCAAGGCGTCATAAAGATTAGCTGCGCTGTGCAACTCACCGTCGTACTCAATCTGCTCATTACCTTTGACTTCAATCGTCGAACCATCCGCCAACTTAAATCTGTAGGTGGTTTTAGCCAGATCGCCCTCCTTCACCAGCACCCCTTGAAACGCCTCAGGATTAAAGCGGAAGGTGGTACAGCCTTTTAAACCTTGCTGATAGGCGTACAGATAAATATCTTTAAAATCCTGATACGGATAATCGGTTGGCACGTTAGCGGTTTTAGAAATCGACGAATCAATCCACTTCTGCGCCGCTGCTTGCACGTCCACGTGCTGCATAGGATTGACTTCATCAGCGCTAATAAAGTACTCAGGCAAATGATCAGTTAATGCTTCAGGGTCGATCAGCGTGCGATAAGCCAGCAGTTCATAACTGAACACATCAACTTTTTCTTTAGATTTTTTACCTTCGCGGATGATATTGCGCGAATAATGATGAGCAAAACTTGGCTCAATGCCATTTGAGGCATTATTGGCCAACGACAAAGAAATCGTACCGGTTGGCGCAATCGAACTGTGATGGGTAAAACGTCCGCCTAACTCTGCCAGCTGTTCTACCAACTCTGGCTCTTCAGCCGCAACCTGCTGCATATAACGGCTGTATTTTGCCCACAACACTTTGCCTTTAATTTTTTTACCGGCTTTATAGCCATCTGCGCGCATCTCCGGACGCTTAGCCAGCATCTCGCCCGTCACGGTAAACTCTTCATCCATCAGCGGTGCAGGACCTTTTTCTTGTCCCAACTGCAAGCCCGCACGCCAACCTTCCAACGCCATTTCTTTGGAAACACGCTCAGTAAAGGCCAGCGAATCGGCGTCACCGTATTTCATCCGCAGCATACAGATGGTCGAACCCAAACCGAGAAAACCCATGCCGTGGCGACGTTTACGGATAATTTCTTCACGTTGCTCAGGCAAGGGTAAACCGTTAATTTCGACGACGTTATCCAGCATACGCGTAAAAATACCGACCACTTTACGATATTCTTCCCAATCAAAACTGGCCTGTTCAGTAAAAGGCTTGCGCACAAAACGGGTTAGATTGATCGATCCCAACAAACACGCACCATAAGGCGGCAGTGGCTGTTCACCACATGGGTTTGTGGCGCGGATATCTTCACAGAACCAGTTGTTATTTAACTCATTCACACGATCAATCAGGATAAACCCTGGCTCAGCAAAATCGTAAGTGGACGCCATAATGGAGTCCCAAATCCGTCGTGCTTTGAGTGTGCGATAGACACGGCATGCGACCATGCCATCTTCGCGCGTGATGTAGTTTTTTGTCGTTGGCCAATAGCGCCAAATCACTTGGCGACTGTCATTGACATCAAGTTTATCGGTTTCTACCTCTGCAGGGTTGAGCGGAAAAGCTAATGCCCAATCGCTATCCTCTTGCACCGCCTGCATAAACTCATGGGTGATCAGCAATGACAAATTAAACTGACGCAAACGGCCGTCTTCACGCTTCGCACGAATAAATTCTAAAACATCCGGATGGCCAACATCAAAGGTTGCCATTTGCGCGCCACGACGACCACCGGCCGAGGACACGGTAAAACACATTTTGTCGTAGATATCCATGAACGACAGCGGCCCTGAGGTGTAAGCACCAGCGCCAGACACATAAGCGCCTTTAGGACGGAGTGTGGAAAACTCATAGCCAATCCCACAGCCGGCTTTTAAGGTTAAGCCGGCTTCGTGCAGCTTGCTTAAAATATCATTCATCGAATCGCCGACGGTACCCGACACCGTGCAGTTAATCGTTGAAGTGGCAGGCTTATAAGCCGTCGCACCAGCATTAGAAATAATCCGTCCCGCCGGAATCGCCCCACGGTACAGCGCCCACAAAAACTGTTCGTACCAATGCTCACGAAGTTCCGGCAATTCAATGTCAGCCAACGCGCGCGCAACACGCTGGTAGGTCGCGTCAATATCGCTATCAATACCTTGGCCATCTTTGGTTTTCAGTCGATATTTAGCATCCCAAATATCTAAAGAGGCAGGCTGTAAGCCAATATCTGTTGTTGATGACGCCTGAATAACTGCCGCAACCGCTTGATTCATGATGAACTCCTAGAAACTCCAACTGCGTCAAAAACCCTCTAAAGCATAATAGTTAGAGAGTCAGAAAATGGCCGCAAAAACACTATATATTGTAGATAACGCAGAATCCTATATCTATATATGGTGAATGGCAAAGAATAAACATGAGCGCGACTTGACCAAAATCATGGCAAAACGTGAACAGCAGAGCAGGCTTGCTTCGTCGAGCATGCCGTTTATCGGAAAGAAAGTTTTTAGTTTGTGTTAGGCATGGCGTGCATACCGTTTGCTTTATTAGAAGCGATAATTTGGTGCATGCCGTACTTCGGAGCAGGTGTTTATCCGTCGATGAGCCCATCCAGGGCTCAACTCCGGCGCTCGCCATCCTTGGCTCGCTTGTCACACCCACCCCGAAGTACTCGTTGACCATTGGCGGTGTTTTCACTATTGCAGGAGCAGTCAGCTTTGCAGATTTACACTTGCAGCAGACTAATAAAACTGAATAGACCAGCGCAGAGCAATGGTTTTAAAAGCGCCATGCGCCAAATTCGCAGGCAACACCGATAGTCAATGAGTACCTTGTTAGTGTCGCGACAAGCGAGCCAGGGATGGCGGAGCGCCCGAATCGGGTCAGGATGACCCGTTGAGGGAAAAGCGATACGAGCAAGGTACGGCGTATACAAATCGCTCAATATACTTGGCTTTATTAGAAACGATAATTTGGTGCACGCCGTACTGCGGGCAAGCTGCCCGCGCGCCCAGACACACAGCAGCTTTTAAGTAATCAAGATTTACGGGCAGACTTGCCCGCGCTCCCATTTTTACAGGGGGCTGGCGAACAAACTTGGTAAATCTCTCGATGCACCATCATAAACAACACGGCCATCCGTCAGACGAATGGTGCGCGGGCAGCGCGAGCTTAAACGCGGATCATGCGTCACAATCACAATTGCGCACTGATGCTCTACGTTAAAACGCTCAAATAAATTAAACACTTCATCCGCAGATTGCGTATCAAGGTTACCGGTGGGCTCATCCGCCAACACTAACGCCGGTCGCGTCACCAAGGCCCGAGCAATCGCTACACGTTGTTGTTGTCCGCCGGATATGCGGTTGGTTGACTCATGGATAAACTTAGTCAGACCCACCTCGCCCAACAAGTATTCTGCGTAAGCAATTTGCTCAGGCGAAGGCTTGCCATAACGCAACATCAACGGCATCAACACATTGTCCAATACGCTAAAAGCACTGATCAGATGGTGAAACTGAAAGACAAAACCAATCGACTCACTGCGCAATTGCGTACGCTGCTGCTCGGTCAAACCTTGCACCAGATGCCCTTGAATGCGCAGCTCACCGGCTGAAGCGACATCCAACAAGCCCATGACATTGAGCAAGGTACTTTTACCAGAACCGGAAGTGCCCACCAGAGCCACTAACTCACCACGACTGACCTGCAATGAAATATCATGCAGCACATGGTTTTTCAGCGGCGTATCAGCATTAAAAATCTTATTGATTTGATCGAGTTGTAACACCACCTGCTGGCCGCTGGCGTGGGCTAATAACGGTGATTTAGACATAACGAATCGCCACGGCCGGATCATATTGAGCCGCTCGACGGGCGGGCACCATCGCAGCGATTACACCGGACGCCGTAGCAATTAAAATCGCTGATAACAACATCGAAGGCTCCAAGCGAATCACAAACAAACGCTCATCGATACCATTAAACACCTGCACCAAGACATAGCCCACCATCACCCCTAAGAGTGAACCGCAGAGCCCCAAAAGACCGCCTTGTAAGAGAAACACCCGTAAGATTTGCTGCTGCGAACTGCCCATCGCCCGTAAAATACCGATCTCACGGGTACGCTGCACCACGCTGACGGCCAAGACACTGGCAATGCCGAAAATCACCGACATCGCGACAAATACCCGAATCATTTGTGTGGTCATGGTTTGTGAGCGTAAGGCGTTGAGTAACTGGCCATTACTTTCCATCCAGCTTTGCACATGTAAATCGGTGAGTTGCTCAATGCGCTGCGCCCAATACTCGGCAGTAAATACATCAGAAATTTTCAATTCTAAAATCGTGATGCCGCCGGGCAGATTCAGTAAGGTTTGTGCTTGCTTCAGATCGGTATATACATAGCGACTGTCTAATTCGCGCACGCCCAGCTCAAACACACCGGCAACATCCATGATAGCTTGGCGATTATCACCTGCGTCTAAACGCAGTTTGTCACCTGTGCGCAGCCCTAAATCCTCAGCCAACTTACTGCCAATCATGACATCACTGGCGCCGACACTAAAACGCCCTTCCACAAGATAATCTTTGAGCTGGATAATCCCAGCATAACGCGCAGGGTCAATGCCCATCAGCGCCACTGAGGCTCGCGCATTACCTTTTTGTGCAAAGGCTGGGCCGGAAATAAGCGGCGATACCGTGTGTAACCCAGGATAGTGATCCAAGGCATCACGAACTTCCTGCCAGTTATTAATGGTTTGCAAACGCTGCGCACGTGGGCTTTCTAACGCCCAAACATAAGTATCTTCGGGTGTTGCAGAAAAATTATTATGCTGCTGGGTTGCTTCAATACGGATGTGTGCTTGGGTGCCGAGAGTGCGTTCAATCACGTTATTTTGCAGGCCCATCATCAAGGCAGTGATAAACACAATAACCGCGGCACCCACCGAAATAGCCACGCTGATCAATAACGTCTGCAGTGGATTATCCGCCAAAAAACGCAGAGCAATGCGCCACTCAATCCATAACGAATGACGCAAGCCGACAATTTGGCTAACGAATGACATGCTGCGCCTGCTCGAAACGTACACGAGCGCGCTGACCATCACTGACCTTACCAGCCTGCACCACGACATCACCTTCAGCCAGGCCAGAAAGAATTTCGCTGTGGGTCATATTGCGCAAACCCAGTTGCACATCAAGCGCACTGACGGCGCCATCCTGCCAACGCAAAACCTGAGTCTGTCCAGCCGATGAAGTCAGTAGATAATCATTGGGTAGCACTAAGGTGCGCTCACGCTCGGCAGCAATGATATTGGCCGATACCGTCATGCCCTGGAGAAAAATATTGCGCTGTTTCGAGTCATCCGCCAACACGCTGATATGCACATCGATGGTGCCGCGCGAACTGTCGACTGCAGGCGCAATAAAACTCACCACGCCGGGCACTGTTTGTTCTGGCCAGGCATCAGCGATCAATTGCACCGGTTGCTGTAGCTTGAGCGGAGCAAAGTTTTTTTCATCCAGCGCAACAACCACTTCTAAGCCATCACTGGCAACGCCATCACGGTCCAAGCCATCACTGCGGGCAATTTCCAGCAGTACTTTACTTGGCTGCACTAAGTCGCCTGGCTCAACATTACGGGTTTGTACACGGCCAGCAAAAGGCGCATAGATACGGGTTTTCGCCAGTTCTGCCTCGGCGCTAACAATACGCTGCTGAAGTAATTGTTCTTCCGTACCGTCCACCGCCAAAGAGTCGACTGCAAGCTGGGCGCGGGTTAAGGCTGTTTTAGCATTAAGCTCAATGCGCTGCGCTTGCTCAACTTGCTCGGCAGAAATAACACCTTTAACTGCCAGCGCTTCACGGCGGCGAGCTTCGCGACTGACTTGGCGCAGATTATCACGCGCCTCGGTTAAAGCCGCTTGCGCTTGCGGGCGACTGACTTCACGCAGTTGCTGCAGCAGGGTTTTTGCTTGAGCTAAACGTGCTTGCAACTCGTCTGGATTAAGCTCGATCAGTAAATCATCTTTACTGACCCGATCGCCTTCACGCACATGCCGCGCCAACGCAGTACCCGTGATCTCGCTACCAATGCGCGCCAACGACTGGTAGCGCACTTCGCCACTGGCCACAATGCGCAGTTCCAGCGGCATAAACTCGACAGTTAATCCAGGCAACACAGGGCCGCGCCATTTCTGCACGCCGAACACAACAGCGACGCACAGTGCAGCAACTACTAGTCCATAAACAATGCGCATTTGAGCCTCGTTACAGCAGCATTAAACCAGTTCAATTCCATCTGGAAGGATACGAATGACACCATGCTTGTACAGGCCACCAATGGCTTTTTTAAAGTTGCCTTTACTGACACCAAACATATCAGCAATCTCATTGGCTGGGCTTTTGTCGCTGAGCGGCAAACGGCCGTTGCTAGCATCCAGTTTAGCCAGAATTGCTTCGCTCAAACTGTCACGCAACTCACGACCTTGTGGTTGTAAGCTGAGATTGATCAAACCATCGTCACGAATTTCACGGATAAAGCCACGCTCTTGCATACCACCACGCAAAAATTTAAAGGCTTCATTTTTATGAATGAGCCCCCAATGCTTGCCGTTGATAATCGCTTTAAAACCTAAATCAGTCGGTTCAACAATCAGCAAATCAACTTCTTCACCGACTGTATAATTAGCTGGCGTAAGATCGAGGTAACGGTCTAAACGAGCCGTTGCAGTAATGCGCTTGGTGCGCTGATCAATGTAGGCATACACCACACAGTAGTCGCCCTCTTGCAGCGGACGCTTTTCTTCAGAGTGCGGCAGTAACAAATCTTTGTTTAAGCCCCAATCTAAAAACAAACCAATGCGGTTGATATCCACCACTTTTAGGCTGGCAAACTCACCCACTTTGACTTTTGGTTTGCGCGTCGTCGCGATGATGCGGTCTTCACTGTCCAAATAGACAAAGACGTTGAGCCAATCTTCATCTTCACAGGGTTCATCTTTGGGCATTTCACGCCGCGGTAAAAGAATATCCCCATCAGGGCCGCCATCCAAATACACGCCAAAATCAGCCTGTCGAATGATCTGCAGGGTATTCATATCTCCAATCAAAGCCATGCGTATGCACCTTAGTTAAGCCTTTAATGTGGCTATTATGCCTGTTTAATGGCTCGACGAGGTTGATTAAATGCCGCACAGCCCTGTCAAACACGATCCTTTTGAAGTTAGCGTCACAAGATTTAGGCAATTAGCTCTCATCGACTAATAAGCGCTCATGAATAACATCAGCTAAACGATCGGGTTGAAATTTAGACAAGAAGTTATCACAACCAACTTTTTCGACCATTGCTGCGTTAAAACTTCCAGAAAGCGAGGTGTGCATCACCACATACAGATCGCGCAAGCGCGGATCATTACGAATTTCCGTGGTGAGTCGATAGCCGTCCATTTCAGGCATTTCGGCATCGGTAAACACCATTAATAGTTTTTCAGTCAGCACCTCACCTTGATCGGCCCATCGTTGCAACTGCTGTAAACCTTTCAGACCATCAGTGGCTTTATGCACGGTAATACCTAGCTGCCCCAAAGCGTCGGTTAACTGATTAAGAGCTACGGTTGAGTCATCAATAATCAGTACTTCGCGACCACGCGCTTTAGCCAACAAGGGATTATTAAGCTTTTCTGCAGAAATTGTTGTGTTCATTGGCACTATTTCTGCGAGCACTTTTTCGACATCAATAATTTCTACAATAGCCTCTTCAACGCGGGTAATCGCGGTTAAGTAATGCTGACGACCAGCTGTTGTTGGCGGTGGCTGAATAGACTCCCAGTTCAGGTTAACAATACGCTCGACGCTACCAATCAAGAAGGCTTGGATGGAACGGTTATATTCCGTAACAATCACGGTGCTATTTTCATTTTGCACCAGCGGACGCATACCGATTGCTTGGGCTAAATCAATCACCGGAATTGTTTTACCACGCAAAGTAATCACACCACACATGTGCGGGTGACGCTGAGGAATCAAAGTCAACTTAGGTAAACGCACCACTTCTTGTACTTTAAAGACGTTGATGGCAAACAATTGGCGACCGTGCAAGCTAAACATCAAGATTTCTAAACGGTTCTCTCCAACGAGCTGTGTGCGCTGATCAACACTATCAAGAATACTGGCCATCAATAACTACCTTTTAAGAGCGGAATACAAAGCTATCGGCCAACCTAGAAAAAGCATAAATGACCAATGGCCCTACCTTAACCTACTTTGGATAACCGGTGATACGCCGAATACTTTGGTACAACGGTTGCAGTCGTTTATACATCTTGCAGTACACCTCTGCGTAAAGCTTATTGTACAAAGCATGGTTGTGCTGATTAGGCAAAAACACTTGCGCTGTGCGTGTCATGCTCTGTACTGCGGTAGTAAAATCAGGCTGCAAACCGACACCGATCATGCAGGCAATCGCCGCGCCCAACCCTGAGGTTTCAATGGTATGTGGGCGCTCAACCGGCAGGCCGAAAATATCCGCCGTTATTTGTAAAATCGCATCACTTTGCGAGCCACCGCCGGATACGCGTAAGCGCTGAATCGGTACGCCACTGCGTTTTTCGATTTGCTCTTTGCCTTGGCGTAAACCATAGGCAAGGCCTTCTAAAATCGCTCGATAAATATGCGCGCGGGTGTGTACATCACCAAAACCAATAATTGCACCTTTGGCGTCCAGCCCCGGCTCACGCACGCCGGGGGACCAATAAGGCTGCAGCATCAAGCCCATGGAGCCAGCTGGTACTTGCTCGATTAACTCTTCAAATAACGACTCAACACTGACGCCCAAACGCTCTGCGCGCTGTTGCTCACGCAGGCCAAACTCACGCTTAAACCAACTGACCATCCAAAAGCCACGATAAATCATCACTTCGGTGGTGAAGTGCTGGGGAATTGCCGCCGGATACGCCGGAATCAAGCGCGTCACTTCCAGATATTTACTGCGCGTGGTGTTGATGGTGGCGGTGGTGCCATAGGATAAACAGGCAATGCTTTCATCCACTGCGCCCGCACCTAAAACCTCACAGGCTTTATCCGCTGCAGCGGCAATAATAGGTAAGCCCTCTGGCAGACCTGTATGCAAACTGGCTGCAGCATGCACGTGGCCAAGCAATTCACCCGGCTCGATTAACTCCGGTAGCTGATCGGGGCGCACCGCCAACGCCAGCCACTTCCAATTCCCCTTCTTCGCCCAGCGCAGCTTTTTATAATCAAAAGGTAAATAGCCAACACAACTGGCCACAGAGTCAACAAAACGTCCACTCAATTGGTAATTTAAATAGCCGGACAGCAGCAGAACTTTATGGGTTTTCGCATAAATATCAGGCTGATACTCGGCGACCCAGTTGACTTCAGCTTGGCTACGAAAATATTGAACAATGCCGCTCAAACCGACCAATTTAAACAGGCTGCGCCAAGGATTAGGCAGCGGCTGAGTGACATCAGCCAGTCGCTGATCCAACCACACTATCGCTGGCCGCAAGGCCTGCCCTTGCTGATCCACATGCACAACAGTGCCGCGCTGGGTGGTGACACTGACGCCTTTAATTTGCGTTTTATCAATGCTGATCTGCTGCCAGAGTTGCTGACAGGCCTGCCCCACCGCTTGCCAATAGTAATCAGCTTCTTGTTCCGCCCAGCCGGGTTGCGTTGAGACATAAGGCTCAATCTCGATTCGGCTTAAACCATGCAGGTGACCTGCCGCATCAAACAGCATGGCACGAACACTTTGTGTGCCGTTATCAATGCTCAGCACATAGTCTTTTGTCGAATCATTTAACGCCTGCTCTGCGCTCATAAACCCACCACTGCAGCACTGGGCAAACTATAAAACTGCTGATAAATCCTTAAATAACGCTGCTGCTCCTCAACCCAACGCTGGTCATCCCAGGCTAAACGCGGCTGACACAGCTCACGCACCTGCTCAAGCACGGCCACAGCCCCCTGCGCCAACAATAAACCGAGGCGGGTGCGGCGCAATAACAAGTCATCCAAATGAATCACTAACTCATGCTCGCAAGCAAAAGCCAATTCAGCCCAGTAAATCGGGGTAGTGCTGACCTGTTGCATGCCCACTTCGCTAAACACTGCACAAAACGCTGGCCAATTAGCGCGATAACGGCCATAGAGGCGACGCTGCACGCTACTGGATAACCCTGCTAAGCAATCATTCGCAGGACGCGGTGCCGACAGACTGTGCGCCTGCGCGGTTTCTTGCATTGAACAGCCATTAAATAGCGTACAGGCTTGCAGCATTTCTAACGCCAGTAAACGAAAAGTAGTGAGTTTGCCACCAGATAGACTGACGCAACCCGGCTCGATCCAGAGCATGTGCTCGCGTGATTCATCCGAGGGTTTATGCGCTTCTCCGGTAGTTTTCACCACAATCGGGCGCACCCCAGACCATGTCGAGATAATGTCCTGCTCAGTAATCTGCGCACTCGGAAAGACCTTAGCGCAACCGGCGAGCAGGTAATCCACTTCAGCTTGGCTGATTGCTGCTTCTTGGTTGAGATCATCCTTATGATCAATATCAGTGGTGCCAATCACCGTGGCACCTTCCCATGGGAAGATGAACATTAAACGTTTATCAATGGGGTGTTTAAAACTCACCGACTGGCTGACCGGCAAACGCCAACTGGGTAAGAGCAAATGACTGCCGCGCAACGGACGAATGTCATGTTGTTGCTTGCTTAGTCCTGCCGCATCGGTCCACACCCCAGTGGCTTGCGCCAGCGCTTTACAGGTCAAGTCAAACTGCGCGCCGGTCAAAGTGTCTTCAATACGCACACCGCTGACACGCTGCTCAACATCCCCTGCAGCGGCGGCATTATCGTCGCTGCATAAACGCTCTAGCACGCGCAAATTACTCACCACACAGGCACCTAGCGCACGAGCCTCTGCCAGCACATGCATGACTAAGCGCGCATCGTCAGTCACGGCATCTTGAAACTGACTGGCTCCTTGCAAATGCTCTTGCTGTAAGCCATCCACCACCATCGGCACTTGCCACGGTGGGTGAAACTGCTGCAAAGATTGCCCAGCAAAACCATCGTAAAGACGCAATACCCAAGAAAAAACCCAGCGCCCGGGAAACTCACCCTGATAATGTGGGTATAAAAACGGCAGTGGTTCAACCAAACCCGCTTCGTTATCCAACAATAGCTGGCGTTCACGCACGCTATCACGGGTTAAAGCGAACTCACCTTGGCTGATATAGCGCAAACCACCGTGCACCATTTTTGAAGAACGGCTCGATGTACCCCAAGCAAAGTCCCGCTGCTCCACTAACAAGCAACGCCAGCCGCGCTTCGCGGCTTCGCGAATCACTCCAGCACCGGTGATGCCGCCACCCATCACAATCAAATCCCAAGTCTGCTGAGCCAACTCAGGCAGCACCTGTTCACGCCATGCTTGCGTCCAGTTAGTGCGCTGCGTGGTTGCACTAGTCATGGCGCTTATCCATCAGCAGCACACCGGGTGCCAGCTGTTGTTGTGGGTCCAAACGATCCACCACCGCCTGAATCGCAGCAATGCCCAACTCACCTTTCTCTTGCGCCAACCAAGGCGCGTGATCACGGCCGACACCATGTTGATGACTGATGGTGCCTTGATTGTCGGCAATGGTTTGGCTGGCGAGGGTTTTAAGCTTGCGCCAGTTTGCCAGTGTTTGTGCGTAGTCCTTACCACAGGCAAACACATAGGTGGTGTAAATGCTCGAGCCTTGCCCATACACATGGGACAAGTGTGAGAACACATGCACCTGCTGACCTTGCTCGGCTAGACCGTCACGCAAGCTTTGCTCAACCTTGTTCATCAATGGCAGTACATTGCCCCATTGTGTTGCGGTTTCTAAGGTATCCACCACATAACCGGCCTTCCACAAGGCTTCGCGTAAATAAGGGAAACGAAAACGTCCTTGCTGCCATTTATTGCCAAGAAAACGTCCGGTAAACACCGCACCATGCTTTTTTAAACGACGCTTAGCTTGGCGCAACGACAGCGCATTTTGCCGACGATCACCGGTCACGCCAAAGGTCAGTAAGCATTTACCTTCGCTGCAACCACGCAAAGTTAAGTAACGCTCCAGTACACCAATCATGCGCGGATGACCGGCCAGCGCCAATTGCGTCGTGGTCTCCACCGCATTGGATAAACGCAACATCGACAGCGGAATGCGCGCCTGACTCAACTCACGCATCGCCTCCTGTGCCTGCTGCCAAGACGGCAGAAACACGCCATAAAAACGCTCATCATCGGGCAAACGGGTCACCCGCACTTTCACTTGCGAAATGATACCGAAACGCCCTTCCGAGCCCATCACCCACTCACGTAAATCAGGACCCGCCGCCGAGGCTGGATAACAGGGCAACGACCAGGTTCCAGCAAAGGTTTCTACTTCGCCGCCAGCAAACAACTGTTCAATACGACCATAGCGCAGCGATTGCTGACCACTGGATCGACTGGCGACCCAGCCTCCTAAAGTGGACAGTTCCCACGACTGCGGAAAATGCCCCAAGGTATAACCACGCGCGCGCAATTGATTTTCCACTTGTGGGCCATTAGCGCCAGGACCAAAAGTAGCGAGCAAGCTGTCTTCATCCAGATCCAGCAGCTGATTCATCCGCGCCAAAGAAACGGTCAACACCGGTCGTGTATCGGCTTGCGGATTAATATGTCCCGCCACCGAGGTACCGCCACCATAGGCAATCACTACGATATTTTCCGTTGCTGCCCAGGCTAATAACTCACGAATATCAGCGGCAGATTCTGGAAACGCCACACCATCAGGGAATACGCCAAAATCACCGCTGCGCATTGCCAGCCAATCCGGCAAGCTTTGTCCGCGCGCATGGCGCACCCGTGTTTCAGCATCGACACTGACCAGTTGGTGCGCTGGTAGACGTGAAGGCGGAACTTGCGCCATCACCTCGTCTAAGCTGGCATCAGGCAGTACCTGACCACGGCCCACCAGACTCTGTAAAAAATCTGCGCCCTGCTCTGGCAACTCCATCGTCGTAGCGCTGTCGCCCCATCCGTTCCAACGTCGCATAGCCACCTCATCATTTATTATTGTCATTTGTCGATATTGTCTAAATTGACTTTAGAAGCCTCTGAATAACGTTACCGAGGACGCTAGCACAAGGCAAAAACGTACGAGAAAGCGCAGTTTACACCGAGTAAATGAGCATTTTGAGTACGTTTTTAACGCAGTGATAGCTACGCAGGTAGTTATTCAGCGGTTTCTTTAAACTGAGCATAGCGCTGTTACCCAGACAAACCGAGGTCAGATTACACCGCACGAGTAGCCAATTACGCCAACTGCGTTTAGGATAAAACCACTAAACAATCATGTGAAAACACCTATGCACACACTTGGCACCACTTCTGTTGCAGCGCTTTGGCGTTATTTAGACTATGCCGAGGATCAGCAACTGGATACCAACGCTGCATTAGCTGCGGCACAGATCAGTTCAGAACAGCTTAAAGACAGCAATAGCCGCGTGTCTTTACAGGCCTTCGAAGAATTATTAAGCCATTTATTAGCGCAGCGACCACAGCCGTTGTTTGGTTTAAACGCGGCGCGCCACGTGCAGCCTGCGTCTTGGCATGTACTGGGTTATATCACCATGAACTGCGCCACCTTAGGCGATGCCTTAGACCGTATTATTCCCTTTGAAAAGCTGGTCAGCGACAGCGGCACCACGCAACTACAAACTCGTGGCAGCGCCATTGAATTGACCTGGCATTGCCAACATCAAGCGCCGTTACTGCGTCAGCATCTGAGTGAAAATGTATTAGCCGCTTGGCTGCTTTACGCGCAATGGTTGGTCGATGATGCCAGCGCACCGTTAAAAGTCAGCTTTGCCCACCCGCAACCCAGCGGCACCACAGTGCAAGATTACCAAGCGCTCTTCGCCTGCCCAGTGGCGTTTAATCAAGCACACAATGCTTTGCTGATCCCAGCGAGCTACTTGCAACTGCCCGTGCGCCAAGCCGATGCCATGTTATTACACACCTTAGAGCAGCACGCCAGTAGTCTACTCAATCAGCTGCAAGCACCGACGCAACTGTCTTTTACTGCACAGGTGAGTCATGCGATAGAAGAGATTTTAGCCAACCGTGTACCACGCCAAGAAGAAGTGGCGCAGCATTGCGCTCTATCACTGCGCACCTTGCAACGACGCTTACAGGAAGCCGGCAGCAGTTATCAACAACTGCTCGATGAAGTACGTTTTGCTCAGGCCAAAACTCAACTGAGCGGCACACAAAAACCATTGCACAGCATTGCCGAGCAATTGGGCTTTATTGAGCCGCGTTCATTTTTCAGGTTTTTTAAAAGTAGAGCAGGCGTAACGCCGGGGGAATACAGAAAGCAGCACAAAGCCTAGCGGGTTCTGTATCTAGGTGTGGAGTAGAGAGTGTCTGGGCTGCTTAGACTGCACGATCAAGCCGCACAAGCTAAACAACCCAAACAGAAACCGTTACAGGCTGAGCTGACGGTTTGAAGCTTTAATGAATTCTTTTTTCAGATCATCAAAAGTATGTACTGCAGGGAACTGCGGGAACTGCTCAATCACGTTGTCTGGCGCGTGGAATAAGATGCCCGCATCCGCTTCGCCCAGCATAGTGGTGTCATTGTAAGAGTCACCGGCAGCAATAATGCGGTAGTACAGGGTTTTCAACGCCAGCACAGATTGACGCTTAGGGTCTTTTTGACGCAACTGATAGTCAACCACACGGCCGTTCTCATCGGTTACTAGCTTGTGGCATAGCAAGGTTGGGAAGCCCAGTTGGCGCATCAATGGCTGCGAAAACTCATAAAACGTATCGGATAAAATAATGACTTGGAAACGCTCACGCAACCAATTAACAAACTCCACCGCGCCGTCTAAAGGTTTGAGCGTAGCGATCACTTCTTGAATGTCGTTTAGGGTCAAACCGTGTTCATCCAAAATACGCAGACGTTGCTTCATCAGCACATCGTAATCAGGAATATCACGTGTGGTCGCGCGCAAGGATTCGATACCAGTTTTTTCTGCAAAGGCAATCCAGATTTCTGGAACCAATACACCCTCAAGGTCAAGGCAGGCGATTTCCACAGCAATTCCTCATCATATAAAAAAGAGGCACTCTAGCCGCTCCACCCAGACCATGCAAGATTAAGATGTTTTATAGGGTCAAGCATAACCATAAAGCATAAGCATAACGGTTTTTATTCATTCTAATCGTACTGCTGGGTTTGCTAGTATATGTGCATCTAAACATCGATATATTCTATTAGGAATCTAGCATGACTGCTTCAATTGACCTTCAGCAACTGATCGCTGATTGTGCCGACGCTTCACCAAAAGAGATTCTCAAGCATGCCTTTGCCGCTTTCGGTGATGAATTATGGCTGTCTTTTAGTGGTGCAGAAGATGTCGTTCTGCTGGATATGGCATGGAAAATCAATCCGCAGGTTAAAGTCTTTAGCTTAGATACCGGCCGTTTGCATCCAGAAACCTACCAGTTTATTGAAAAAGTCCGCGAGCATTATAAAATCAGCATCGAAGTGCTCTCCCCTGACGCACAACAGGTGCAAGACTTAGTTCGCGAAAAAGGCTTATTCAGCTTCTATAAAGATGGCCACAGTGAATGCTGTGGCGTGCGCAAGATTGCTCCACTGAAGCGTAAGCTCAGCACAGTCAAAGCCTGGGCGACCGGACAGCGTCGTGACCAAAGTCCTGGTACGCGCAGCAATGTCGCCGCCGTCGAGCTTGATGCAGCGTTCTCTACAGCAGAACAGCCGTTGTATAAGTTTAATCCACTGGCACAGATGAGCAGCGAAGATGTTTGGGCGTATATCCGCATGCTAGAGCTGCCCTACAACAGTTTGCATGAACGCGGCTTTATCAGTATTGGCTGTGAACCCTGCACCCGTCCTGTCCTGCCTAACCAACACGAACGCGAAGGCCGCTGGTGGTGGGAAGAAGCCACGCAAAAAGAATGCGGCTTACATGCAGGCAACATCATCACCGCGCAATAACTCTGCTTGCCGTGGGTTTAAGCAAATAATTGCAGTGCATTTCCCAATCGAATCACAATATAGCGCGCTAAGCTGGTTATACTTGGCGCGCTGTGAATGATGCCCAGCACTTGATCAACAGTTTTTAAGCATTTACTGTTGGTTTCTATCATTATTTATTCGGGAGCCCTATGAAAACCCCTGCACGCCTAATCCCTCTCGTTGAAGACGGGCTGATTGACGAGGTGTTACGCCCCCTGATGAATGGTAAAGAAGCTGCGGTGTATGTGGTTCGCAGTGGTGATGATATTCGTTGCGCCAAAGTCTACAAAGACATGGACAAACGCAGCTTTAAAAAAGCTTCGTTGTACCGTGAAGGCCGTAAAACCGGCAACAGCCGACGCTCGCGCGCCATGGAGAAAGGCTCCAAGTTTGGCCGCGAACAAGCCGAAGAAGCCTGGCAGAACGCCGAAGTGGATGCGTTGTATCGCTTAGCTGCTGCTGGTGTGCGCGTACCCGAACCCTATGGCTGTTTTGATGGCGTACTGCTGATGGAACTGGTGACCCTACCCGACGGCGAAGTTGCGCCACGCTTAAATGACGTCACCCTAGATGCCGAACAAGCGCGTAAAGACCACGCCACGCTGATGGAATCCGTTAAACGCATGCTTTGTGTGGGTTTGGTACACGGCGACTTATCTGAATTTAATGTGTTGGTTGATGAACACGGCCCGGTGATTATTGATCTACCCCAAGCCGTGGATGCAGCAGCAAATAACAACGCCTTTTTTATGCTCAACCGCGATGTAAATAACATCACCCAGTATTACGGCCAGTTCGCTCCGGAGTTGCTCGAGACACGTTTTAGCCCGGAGATGTGGAGCCTCTATAAAGAAGGCAAGCTAGAAATGGATACGGTTTTGACTGGCGAGTTCTTTGAGCCTGATACACCAGCAGACATTGATTCTGTGATGGCTGACATTCAAGCCGTACTCAGCGAAGAACGCGATCGCATCGCCCGCGCTAATGCTGAAGACTTTGAAGATTTTTAACCAGCGAACCTGTTCGCACTGACGCTGGCGTCATCCAAAAATATAAAAAACCCACTTAAAGCGGGTTTTTTATTAGCAGTAAAGCTTTTCAAACCATACACACCCTTTGAATATAGAAAAACCCAACAAAATAAGAATCATTCTCATAAGTAGAAGTAAGTCACAGAAAACAAATTACAGATGCTATAAAAATGACTTACTAGTCGCAAAGCGAGAGGGTTTTGTTATGAAAGAATTAACAGTCGCCTATGCAGTTTCCTTTGCAACACTAGCCTGCATTTTTATTTCAGCATGTTCTACAGGCGTTGAACAAAGACAACCTCGCAATTCACCCCAGCACTCGATTTCTGTATCCACACCATCAAGCGCAGCTTTAAAGATGGATTACACGGAGCAAGAGACTGCGCTATTGCAGTATGCTTCTCCAGATATAAACGCTAGCTCAGAGACAGAAACTTATGTTTTTTAGCTCTCTCTGAGTTGCAAGAAGCTATAACAACATTACGACTACAAATAGTTTTAGAACTTAAGTCTCGTTGGATTGACGATACTTAAGCCCAAACATAATCACCGCTTATAGTGGTTTCACACATCACTTTATTTATATATCCACAATCACTGCGCTTTCAAATAAGTACTCGGCGTGCCGTGACTGGAAATATACAAATAGCGCACTGCTCGGGTAGCCGCTACGTGGAATAAAGCGCGCTCATTTAAATCAGTTAAGCGCTGCTGATGAATATAAGGTGAAAAGCTGAGTTCTACATAACTTAGTAGCGACTCAACTTTGCTGGAAACGGTACGAAATGGCAGCTTTATTTCTAGCCAAGGCCCTTTCAGTAAGTTGTCTGGCTGCTCTGGGTCATGCAGGAATTGCTACATCAAACCAGCATCGCCCTGCCCTTAAAACTCTGCTGTGCTCATAGGAAAAGCATTGGATAAAAAATTTTCTAACTCTGATTTGATTTCGCGAGCGATGAGCGAGGCTGAGCAGTGTTTTTTGTTTGGAATGTCTCTCGACCCCTCTGGCACAGACTTGACGGTGATAATTTTTGAACTTACCCGCCTTCGCCTTGCGCATTAGTGTGAGCCGCGCACACCAGCACGACAAGGGTCTTAGCCTGCAAGATGCTTAACAGCGGCTGGGATTTGTCATTATCAAATGCGCAATCTAAGATTCGGTACCACCTCATCAATCAGCACTCGCGGCACTTGAGCCTCAGTCGCTAGTCTTTCCCAGCCGGACACTTTTTCAATAATCTCATCAATAACACTGTTAATAAAACTTCGGCTAAACAGCGGGCTCAGCCTCTCTAATGAATAAAAGTCTTTGCGCACAAAGTCATCACGCTTACCGTTAAGGCTCATCCAATGACTGTTAACCCATTTACTGCCGGGCTTATAGCTGTATGCCAAGTCGTATGCAGGCGCTAAACCCCACCTATCACCCCGCAGCATAAAACCGAAATTTTTTGCGTGATCATCGTGATTACGCGCCACAATATTAAACGCCATACGTCTAAATAACTGCTCAGCATCCACGGCAGAAAGTTTAAGCTGCCTTAAAACACCAAACAGCTCGGCATAGGAAAAAGACCCTGGTTTTTTGTAATCAACATGGGCAAGACCGTTGAGCGTTTGCACATGGACCTTCTCATTACCCACCCGATCAAAGCGCTGAGTAATAAAATGCCTGCGTTGACCTTCAGGTAGTAAGTGACAGGGCATCATGTCGATACCGCAGTCTTTAGCCATCAGATAATAAACAAACTCCATTGCACCAAAACCAAGTGGATCACCAAAGGTTTCTTGGTTTTCATTGTGCTCACTGACGCCATCAAATTTCATTAAGTAATGTGTGAAGCCTTCCGGCGCGTCAGCTTGGCCCGATCGTGCTTGAGTGAAATCAGCATTAAACGCAAGCACCGCTTTTGGCCTTGCACCGCCCGCACTCATACCTACAGACAGCAGTGCAAGCATCGCCTCTCGGTCGTCTGCATTATTTTTACTCCACTCTACAGAAAAATCATTGCGGGTATTTAAAATAGCTTGGGCAATAGACAGCAAGGAATCAATATCTACCTGCTGGGAAGCGTTAAGGCTTTTGATCTGGGTGGCTGGCGCATATTCAAGCGCGCCCATGCCGCGCGCCCCAGTATATTGCAGGCGCTGCAAAGGCGTAATGTCACTTGGAGATTTACCACGCATGGCCACCCAAGCATTTAACACAGCATTACCAAAATCGTCAGGTAGTGAGTCAGCCACCAATCCAGGCAAGCCTTTGAAAGTATTAAAATCCAATTCTGGAAAGCTATAAATACCTTGCGCTAAAGGCATTTTTAGCGGTGATAATTCAATGCCTTTGTTAATAAAACTTGGCGCATACTCAAACGCACCTAAGCCTGTTTGCGTATCAAAGCTGACTGCACCAACTTCATGCTGCTTGAAGCGGACATTTATAACTTCCATTACCATTCGGGCTCACCCTCTTCATTTGCTTTTTTTTGTCCTGAAGCACGTTGTCGCTGCCGACCTTGCAACTGGGCAAGCTGCAACGGAGATATCTGCTGTTTTGGCAAGAACAGTTCCAAATGACTGGTTAGATTTAATGCGAGCAAAATAGCCACAAACACCTCAAGCTGAGCCTTGCCTTTTTCAGCATTGATAACCTGCTTGCGACTCACGCCAACAGACTCAGCAACTTCTGCCTGGGTCAGATTTTGATTCAGCCGCGCTTGCTTTAAACGCTCACCGAGCTCTTCTGCGATAGCAGATGCTGATAGATTTGAAAGACTCATAAAGCTCCTTTATCTGCACTTAAACGCTATTAAAACATTTTACGCGCAAAATATAGCACCTTATAAATATCTTTAAAAGAAGACGGAACCACAAATAAGTCATGGTGAAAATACTTAAATATGAGTAAAGAGCCACGTTTACAGCCATAAATACTTATATTTGAGCTTTTATGTAAAACAGTGATCAAGTTTTAGGGCAGTAATCTTAGGACAGCGCGCAGACGTCAGAAAAATGCATCACACAATGAATGTTAAAAGCCTAAAAAACGCGCTGTGAGTAATCCGAAGGTCAAAGCGGAGACTACAAACTGGGTGTAAAACTCACTAATATTGGTCAGTTACTGTTCATGCGCAGAAGCGTCAGCCTAAGCTAAGAACAGATGCCTGAAAGAATGCAGACCAGTAAATATTAATGGCCATTTCAACTGATCTACTAAACTTACAAGGTCTTGTTTTTGAAAAGGAGGAATCATTGGCGTGGCTCGCTCATTTCAGTCATAAAAATGAGCTATTGCATTAAAAATCTTAATCACTTAACGCTACCAAACACTCTTTTTACAGGTAAAGTATTGAGCCTGCTCCATCAACCTCATTAGGAATATAAAACATGATCAGCTACGTAACCTTAGGTGTTAGCAATTTAGCCGCTGCGAAAGCATTTTACAGCGAATTACTCTCTGATTTAGGCGCTAAAGTCTTGATTGATATGGATCGCATCAGCTTTATTGGTAAAAGCATGGCAGCACCAATGCTCGCCGTTTGCACACCTTACAATGAAGAACCTGCTTCAGCGGGTAACGGTACGATGGTGGCATTCGCACCCGGTAGCAAAGAAGGTGTCGATGCGCTGTACAACAAAGCCATCGCTTTAGGTGCAAGCTGTGAAGGCGCACCCGGCGAGCGTATCCCTAATGTTTTTTATGGCGCTTACGTGAAAGACAGCGACGGCAATAAGCTGTGCTTTAACCACTTTATTTAAGATTTTATTCTATGCAATTAAATAGCGACTTCAGTCAGCGCGTGGTCATCCGTCCTGAGCAATATGCCTTTGTCGATTCGCCCTTAGCTGGCGTCAGTCGCATGATGCTTGAACGCGCCGGTGATGAGGTCGCGCGCGCCACCAGTATTGTGCGCTATGCCGCCGGCAGCGGTTATAGCGCGCACACCCATAATGGCGGCGAAGAAATCCTAGTATTAGCAGGCATCTTTTCCGACGAGCACGGTGATTACCCCACCGGGACTTATCTGCGTAATCCGCCCGGCACCTCGCATCAACCGTTCTCTAAGGATGGCTGCACTTTATTGGTCAAGCTCTGGCAATTTTCTGAAGACGACGCTACCCAACTGGCGTTACAGACCCAACAAGCCGATTGGTTGCCTGGTTTAGTCGATGGTTTATCAGTGCTGCCTTTGCATGAACACAATGGCGTTAATACAGCCTTGGTGCGCTGGGCAGCCCACACCCAATTTAATCGACATACACATCCTGGCGGTGAAGAAATTTTGGTGCTCGAAGGTTTGTTTTGTGATGCGTTAGGTGAATACCCTGCTGGAAGCTGGCTTAGAAACCCAAGATACAGCAGTCACGCGCCTTTCACTCTTGAGCAAGGTGCGCTGATTTACGTCAAAGTTGGGCACATTGATGCAGGCTTAATGGGCGATGGTTTTATTGATGCACAGGCCGAAAAAGAGCAAGCCGTATGAATCAGTTTGATCCCGCCAATCTGTCGCGCATTATCGAAATGGCTTGGGAAGATCGCACGCCTTTTGAAGCGATCGAGCAGCTCTATGGTTTGAATGAAAGCGCATTGATTGAACTGATGCGTAGCGAGCTCAAAGCCTCATCGTTTCGTTTGTGGCGCACGCGCGTTGGCGGTCGTAAAACCAAGCATCTGAAACTGCGCCATCCAGATATCAGCCGTGGCTACTGTGTTACGCAATATAAAATGCGCTAAAGCGCTGATTGCTAATTTTCAATATTCAAAGCTAAGCGTTTGTACTCTTATTTAACCTCTAAGCCGTATTCATCGAACATTACACAGAGTTTTAGAAGGCTTATTGATAGGCTTACTGAGCGACTTTATATTCGCAAAGTTATGCAAAGTCTTACCCATAAACCGCTATAGGAATCATCATGAAACCTGCATTATTCTTCTGCGCTATCTTGTGTGTATCGCAAGTTGCTTTTGCCGATAACTGCATTGAATTCGATCAGAAAAATTATTGTGAAGTTTGGCGCAATGCGCAAACAAGTATGCAAACCGTTGAGTTCTTAAGCAGCGGTGAATCGCTTGAGTCCTGGTCGACGATGATTACCGTACGAAACTATCCAGGGAAAACCGTCTTGAAAGACGTGATCCCAGAGTACATCAACAGTGTCAAACCTATGTTTGCACTCAAGCCGGATCTGCTCACACCAGATGACTCAGCTAACTTAGAAGAAGTGTATTTTAGAATGCTGCTGTTAGCGCCCAATAAATCTCATTATGAATATGTCATTAATAAGTTTTATCGTGACGATGACTCATCGGTGAAATCAATTTTTTACTCGTATCGCATTCCGTTTTCTCCAACAGTCGACTATGACCAAGTCACTCAAAACCGCAATGGTTGGACGCAGCAATTGCAAGCGCTCTCCATCGATGAATATTTAGCTCAGTAACACTTCTAGAAAACAGCACTGTTCGTTACGCTCTTTCCCTGTCTGCCTACAGCTGTAGCAAAGTAGCTTTAAATCTTCAGCAGGTGCTAAGGTGTTGCCTTATTTACCGCACGCCAAACCTGTTTTCAATTTCAATACGCAAGCCCATTGATGATAAGAAACACAGGCAGTGCCTGCCCTATCAAAAAATTTTGCTTTGCAGGTGCCCACCTTGTACGATGAATTAGAGTTTAACCACGATGACGAACTGATCGATGAGCTCAGAGACCTTGGCTACGACTTGGGTGATCACTCTTTATCTGAGTCAGATTTTAGAGACTTGGATTTTGACGAGTACGACTCAGGCGGCGCAGATATTATTTTAGACGTGCCCTATGTGCCCAGCGATGAAAAAATCGTCAGTGCCATGCTCGACTTAGCCCAGGTCACCAGCCAAGACATACTCTATGACCTCGGCTGTGGCGATGGTCGTATCGTTGTCGCTGCAGCGTTAGAGCGCAATACCCACGGCGTCGGCATTGATGTAGACCCAATGCGCATCACTGAAGCCATTGAGTACGCCGGGCATACCGGTGTTGAGCATTTAGTCCATTTTATTGAAGATGATTTACTCGAAGCTGAATTTGGCAATGCCACAGTGGTCACCCTGTATCTACTTGATTTGGTTAACTTGCAACTCAGACCACGATTGCTGGATGAGCTACGCCCTGGTACGCGAATCGTTTCGCACGCTTTTGATATGGGCGACTGGAAACCTGACCAACGTCAAAACTGCGGCAGTATAAATCTGTATAAATGGATTGTACCGGCAAAAGTAGCCGGTATTTGGGAGTGGCAAGCAACGACCGGTGAAGCCTACCGTGTCGAGCTTAAGCAGAAATATCAGCAAGTCACGGGTAAAGCATGGATTGATGGCGCAGCAGCCCAGCTAAAAAGTGTTTTGTTGAGCGGAGATTTAATCGAACTGCAGATTAAAAAAGATGCCAGCAGTCGCCCTGTCAGTTTTGTCATGCGCTGTGCGAGCAAACAATGGCTGGCGGTTGATGGAAACCTGCAAGCGAGCGCAGCAATTAAAATAGTAAACAGCTGAATATTCCTATTAAATTCAAACTATTTATTTATATTGTTAAAATATATATAAATAAATAGTAAGATAGCCGCCGAATTAAAATTAATTACATAATCGGCAGATATAACAGATGCCAAAACTAATCATCAACGATGGCAAATCTCTTGCCTGATGGAGTGCGGCTTATGAAAAAGTGGCCATTAACAATTGTTATCGCAGGTGTCGGGGGATTGGCACTGGCGTTCGGTTTGGCGCAAGTGCTACCCAATTTACGTACCAGCACCAGCACGATCGAAGTCAATATTAACGACCCAGAATTGATCAAAAAAGGCGAATACATCGCGCGGACAGCCGATTGCGTCGCCTGCCACACCACCCTTAACGGCGAAAAATTTGCTGGTGGGTTACCGATGTTAACGCCGCTGGGCGCGATCTATTCCACCAACATCACTCCAGATAAAGAAACAGGTATCGGCAATTACAGCTTTGTCGATTTCACTAACGCCACCAAGCATGGCGTGCGCAAAGATAACAGTGCGCTCTACCCGGCAATGCCCTACCCGTCTTACCAAATCATGCCTGACGAAGACATGGCGGCGATGTACGCCTACTTTATGTCAGGTGTAAAAGCCGTTAAACAAGCGAACAAGCCCAGCGAGATGCCACCGGTGCTGAACTGGCGCTGGCCGTTGGCCTACTGGCAGTTTCTCTTTGCTCCAGAGCGCACTTTTGTCCCAGAAACGGATGACGCCGTATTGGCACGCGGTCAGTATCTTATCGAAGGCCCCGGCCACTGTGGCTCTTGTCATACCGAGCGCGGGATCGGCTTCCAAGAAGTTGCCCTATCTAACGCTGACTCTGAAGAGTTTTTAAGTGGTGCGGTGATCGACGGCTGGCGCGCAAAAAGCCTGCGTGGCGAGCATGACGGTTTGGCTATTTGGAGCACCGCAGAGCTAGTGGACTTCTTTAAAACCGGACGCACTGACATCACCGCAGCCTTCGGTGCGATGGCTGAAGTGGTTGAGCACAGTACCCAATACATGACTGAAGATGATCTTTACGCCATGTCCGCGTATTTAAAAACCCTCAGCCCCAAGCCTGGCGAACCTGTAACAATCACAGCTAAAGTCGATACCACAACCCAGAAATTACTGGATGGTGTCTATGACTCACGCGGTGCAATTTTATACGCTGAATACTGCCAAATCTGCCACCGTGCTGACGGTAAAGGTGTGCCGCGTATTTTCCCAGCGCTAGACGGCAACAGCGCGGTCTATTCACGTGATGCTGACTCGGTACTGCAAATCACCCTAAGCGGCGGTCGGATGCCAGATACGCCACATGACCGCATGGCTTTTACCATGCCTGAGTTCATCAATCTCAGTGATGCTGACGTTGCCGAAGTGGTCAACTACATCCGCAACAGTTGGACCAACCAAGGCAGTACAGTGGATGTCGATGATGTGGTGCAAATGCGTCACTTCCTCAGTAAAAAACCTAAAGCCGGCACGGACTTTCCACCTGATTTAAGTATTACTGCAGCAGCACAAGGAGCAAACCATGAATAAATCACTATTCAATCTGCCTGACGTTGCTAGCGCTAGCGTTGTAAAAGTCTCGATGACGGCACTGGCTGTCGCTATCTGCACTTTTGCTCTCAGCGGTTGTGATTCACCCAAACCCATCGAACGTAATGCTACGCAGTTTGATTTGGTCACCACCGATGATGCCAACGAAGATATCGGCACCTATATTCTCCCGCAAGACACAGCGATCTTGAAAGAGCCCAATGCTGAGCAGATTTTCTACGGCAAACGCTTACTCAATGAAACCAAGCGTCTGATGCCGGAGCATGTGGGTGCACAGATGAACTGTAATAGTTGCCATATCTCACAGGGTAAAATCCCGCTGGGCGACCCGTACATCAACAGCTACAACTTCTACCCGCGAGTCATGCCGCGTGCTGAAAAAATGGTTGATTTAGAGATGCGGATCAACGGTTGCTTCCAACGCTCCATGAACGGTAAGCCGGTAGACCGCGAGTCAGCTGAAATGAAGGCAATGGTTGCTTATATGAAGTGGCTCTCACAAAACGTACCTAAAAATCAAAAAGTCGATATCAGCAATGCCGGTAAAGTTGATGAGTCATTGGTTGGCGACCCAGTACGCGGAGAAGTCATCTACCAGGTGCAATGTGCAACCTGTCATGGCGACAATGGTGAAGGCATTAAAGACAGCCGTGGCGATATTGTCTTCCCTCCGCTGTGGGGTGATGAGTCGTTTAATATCGGTGCCGGCATGGCGCGGACTTACAAAGCAGCGGCTTTTGTTAAATACAATATGCCTATGGGTATTCAAACCAAAGGGCTTTGGGGTCACGGTAACGTGTTAAGCGATCAAGATGCGGTTGACGTTGCACAATTCTTCACCCATAAGCCGCGCCCTGATTTCCCCGGCAAAGTGAATGACTGGCCAACGGGTAAAAAACCAAAAGACGCGCGCTATTAACAGAGCGTTTGAATACTAGATGGGAAAAAGCGCCACTTGCCTCCCTGCACGTGGCACTTTGAATGGCTATCGCGGATATAACTCGTCCAGACAGAGGGTTGGCTTTATTGCTTACTAAAGTAAGCCGCATAACACCGCACGTTGCTAGTAGGTCAAGTGATAACGATGGATCAAATACTTTTTAAAGTCCTTCACTACGGTCAGAGCATCGCGTAATAGCTGCCGCTCTAGCGCGGTTAGCATTTTAATGTTGATCTCGTTCGGCGCTTTATCATACTCAACAGGATCGTCACTGTAGCGCTCCATTTGCTGTTGCAAACGCACCTGAACAAAGTAACTCAGCGCCTCAGCCAAGTTATCGGCCAGTTCTTTATGCAACACGCCACGCTCCACTAGAATCTCTAAGCGTTTAAAGGTGTTGGTGTCGGCAATTTTATTTTCTAAAGCGATGCTGCGCACACCGTGCACAATCGGGAACACCCCAGCCTTTTTAATATCCAGCCCAGCGCTGTCTTTCAGTCGTCCGAAAAACGTTAATGGCGTATCAAAGCGCAAGGAAGCTTTAGCAAAATGAGCAAAGAAAATCTCATTGTCTTGAATACGGCGAAAGAAACTATTACGCGCCACTTTAAATAACGCAGTGTTACCCGCCACAGGCTTACTATCGCTGGCAATAGCGAGGTTCATCGTCGCCTCACCCTCAAAACTTTTACTCCAGCGCGTTAGCTTTTCTGTCCACTGCTTGGTGGAATTCACCCACTCTGGATTTGACACCATAATGTTGCCTGGGCATGGCGGAAAACCAAATGAAATCAGTGTTTCACTGAATGTATTCATGACCGTATGCATCTGCGGCCAATCCAAGCCGTCACGATAAATCAATCCATTATCCTGATCGGTTTTCATGATTTGTTCGCCGCGTCCTTCTGAACCCATCACAATCAAACAGACATGTGGGTGCACTTCCAGCGGCACAATCAAGTCAAACAACTTGCTCAAAATCTGGCTATTGAGTGCGGCCAATAACTCCATCACAAAACGGGTTTTCACCCCGGTGGAAATTAAGCCGCGAATTAAATCAGCCAAGCCAAATGATGCGGCACGTAACTCTTCAATGCTCTGCGCTCGCTCCACGCGTAAGCCAATCACATGGGAATGACTGGAAAAGTGACTGAGCACATCTGTCAACTCAACCACACCAAGCAACTTACGCTTAGCATCCATCACCACCACTCGCTCAATACGCTGCTGCGTCATAATAATCAGCGCGCTAAACAAATAATCATCGGGACTGATACTGATCAAGCGGTAACTGGCAATTTGCGAGACATCGGTTGTTAGTGGTAAACGCTCAATAATCACCGCATCGAGTAAATCGGTGCCAGTGACCATGCCGTAGCGGTTACCCTTTTTAGCTAACAAACAATCGGCTTTCTGCTCGCGCATCAGACGTGTGGCGTCCTCAATAGAGGTGCCTTCATCAACAATCAGCGGTTCACGAATATTGCTATCGGCAATGCGCGACAGCATAAACTCGGCCATATCTTGATTGTCTGCATGCTGAGCTAAAATCTGCCGTTTAGCGGTTAAACTTTGCTGAAAGTAATCTGCAAACAGTGGGTTGCTGTCAATTAAATCAAGCAAGATTTGCGTTGGAATTAAGTGACACAAGGTTGCTTCAACAGCAATGAAGTTATGAATCGCATGGCCATTAAACACTGACCAACTGCCAAAATACTCGCCAGCCTCATAATGCATAAAGGCGGTTTGTTGCTGGACTAATTGTTCGCTTGGTTGCGCGCTGCACTCACTTTCAGCGACACGTCCTTTAAGCAGAACAAATACACCTTGCGACGGCTCTCCGGCCGCAATCAAGATATCTAAAGGCTGATATTCTCTGCGCTCAATATTTTCAAGCAACAGGGCTTTTTCACTGTCGGTCAACAAGCTAAAAGGCACGTGATCAACATTAAAAGTATCTGGCATTCTGCAACTCCTCTTGCCTCAGCCAATTAGAGACACCTAAGGTGCCGTCAATTCCTTGGCAACGCTATACTCACTTAGTTGGAGGACTGACATACCGCAACGAATAGTGGGCTATCACGTTCAACAAGCTGAGGTTGCTTGGAGAGCACTTGCTGCTCATCGCTCACCGCAATTCTTTGCGCTTCAGTGCAATTCATCACATAGCGCTGATGTGTTACCACATCGATGTACTTCTTCTCAAAACGGTACTCAATAAATTCCACCAGTGTTAAACCATCAAGATTACGAACTTGAAGATTATTGGTATCCACTACGGTAAACACCGTTGTCATTGGGTAAAAAAACGTCCATGGACGCCAGAACACTTCGCCTTGCTGGCTCGAGGTCACCACAGAGCCTTCTGGCTGACGTGAAGACTGATGATCAAACCAGTTGTATTCAAAATAAATCTGATAACCGAGCATGCCTAAGCCGGCAAACCCAGGAATAATCCACTTCGGTAGTTTCTGTCTAGATATTGAGCGCAGTAAAAAAGCGATGCCGGCGGCGCCCAAACCTGCACTGAATGTTGCAACTAAATGCCAAATCATAGGTATCTCTTCTTGTTATAAATAAAACGGGCCTCAATCAAGAAGCCCGTGGTGTTACGTGTCTAAGCAACTAATGCTACCTAGCTATTACTTGATCATCAATGATCAACCGCAGCACCCGCACCTTTCGGTGAACGTACGCTTTCAACGAGATCTTGAATGTATTGTGGCGTTGGAGCAGTAATGCTGCACACTGCGTAAGCAACCACAAAGTTAATCATCGCACCCACCGCACCGAAGGACAGAGGTGAAACACCCATGACCCAATGCTCAGGTGTGTTTGGTAACATCGCTGTGCTTGCTACGAAGAACCAACCTAAGTAAGTGAAGATATACAGCAAGGTGCAACCTAGACCAGCAACCATGCCAGCAATCGCGCCTTTATCGTTCATCTTCTTAGAGAAGATACCCATCATCAGTGCAGGGAAGATTGACGCGCCAGCAATACCGAACGCCAGTGCCACAACCTGCGCGGCAAAGCCTGGAGGGTTAAGCCCTAACCAAGTTGCCATCACAATCGCTGCTGCCATGGAGATCCGTGCCGCCAACATTTCGCCTTTCTCTGAAATATTAGGATTGATGGTTTTCTTGATTAAGTCATGACTGATTGCTGCAGAAATCGCCAACAACAAACCTGCTGCTGTTGATAACGCTGCGGCAATACCACCGGCTGCAATCAAACCAATCACCCATGAAGGCAAGTTAGCAATTTCAGGGTTGGCCAATACTAAGATGTCATTGTTAACCGTCAGCTCGTTACCTGCCCAACCACGCTTCTCAGCATCGGCAGCGAATGTTGCGTTAGTGTCATCATAGAACTGGATTTGGCCGTCTTTGTTTTTGTCTTCGAACTTGATCAGACCAGTGCCTTCCCAAGTTTTAACCCACTCTGGACGATCTGCGTACTGGATTGAGTTACCCAGAATTTGATCATAGCTGTCCATGTTCACAACTTCTTTTGCTGCTTCTGGGTAAACCGTAGTCAGCAAGTTCAAGCGCGCCATTGAAGCAACCGCTGGAGCTGTTAAGTAAAGCAGTGCAATAAACACTAACGCCCAACCCGCTGACCAACGTGCATCAGCAACCTTAGGTACAGTGAAGAAGCGAATGATTACGTGTGGCAGACCGGCAGTACCGACCATCAGAGACAGAGTGAACAACACCATGTTCAAGTGGCTTGGTACATCAGCTGTGTAGTCACGGAAGCCCAGTTCAACCAATACTTCAGTCAGTTTCTGTAACAGTGGCGCACCCGACTCAGCGTGCGTACCGAACATACCAAACATAGGAATTGGATTGTTGGTCAATTGTAGAGAGATAAATACCGCTGGAATGGTGTAAGCAATGATCAGTACCACATACTGCGCAACCTGCGTGTAAGTAATACCTTTCATGCCACCGAATACCGCGTACAAGAACACGATCAGTGCTGCGATCCAGATACCTGCTTCACTGCTCACTTCTAAGAAGCGTGAGAATGCAACGCCAGCACCGGTCATTTGACCGATAACGTAGGTCACAGAAGCTAGAATCAAGCACAGTACCGCCATCAGGCGTGCACCACGGCTGTAAAAACGCTCACCGATGAAATCAGGTACGGTGAACTTACCGAGTTTACGCAAGTAAGGCGCAAGCAACATCGCCAAGATGACGTAGCCACCGGTCCAACCCATTAAATAGGCCGAACTGGCGTAACCGGTTGCCGCAATGATACCGGCCATTGAAATGAATGATGCAGCTGACATCCAGTCCGCAGCGGTTGCCATACCATTGGCAATGGGGTGAACACCACCACCTGCAACGTAGAACTCTTTCGTTGAGCCGGCGCGGGCCCAGTACGCGATACCGATGTAAAGCAGGAAGGACCCACCCACAAACAGCATATTGATCATAAATTGGCTCATGCTGTCTTACTCCTCGAGACCGAATTTTTTATCGAGTTTGTTCATTCTCCACGCATAGAAGAAGATCAACGCGATAAAGGTTAATAGAGCTCCTTGTTGGGCGAACCAGAAACCCAAATCAGTTCCACCGACGGCAATACCGGACAGTAGAGGTCTGAGTAGAATGCCAAAGCCGTATGAAACCAAAGCCCATACAAACATAGAGCCTGCGATTAAGCGGAGGTTTGCCGACCAGTAGGCAGCAGCATTTGTTTTGTCATCTTGCATAATGCTCACCATTGTTTTTTTATTTGTGGATTGAAGTGCAGCGTGGCAGTGCAAATTTACCAAGCTAAACCCTCGCGATATAACCCCCTGCTTTAGTCTATTCGCCATTTGTAGACGCATTTTTAAACTCGAAAATAGGTGTTATTTTTCTATTTTTTGTAGAATTTAGCTTTATTTTGCAGAATTTAGCCGAAATAATTTAAAAGACACCACCAGAAAAATATATTTCAAGCAGAGACATATTTCTAATTGTGACCAGAAAATACAATTACCAGAGACTTTTCTGCTGTTTTAACCAGCAAAGCAGCCTCGTGAACAGGTTATTTAGGCTGTGCTTTTCCAAGCAAATATTTGCAAAAACTTTTGCTTCGATCAGATTCAAAAACAACGATTTCGGATCAAATTGGTCGCGAGTTGCGCTGTTAGAGAAAACCTTAATAGGTTCATTAAAACGTATCGTAGTTTTAGACGAAGACGCGCTGCACGGTTGCAGGAAGCACTTAGACAAGAGCGCGTAAGGAAGGATTAGTAGTTGTGTGATTACAATTGAAAACCAATATTAATCATGGTCGCAGCAGCTCCGAGCAAAACAATTTCGGCACTGGCTCGCCGGTATTTCACCCCAACAGAAGGAATAATGACTGGAGCAATTTCAAAACGATTCAATGGGATTTTATCGCGGTACTCACCCTTGTAGCCGTACAGCAACCCTGCTGTGACTTTGCTGTAAAAAGGCGTGCCAGCATAATCAAAGCGTTTACCGACATAACCGTAGTAAGAACGCTGATCAAATGAGTGCAAGAAGGTTGCTGCGCCGAACAAGTAGCTGTCCGCTGTGTGACGCTCTAAGCCAAACAACTCTTGATTATTATTATGCTCAGGGTTGTGTTTAAAGTGCTTAGTGTGCACGCTGGCCTGCACAACCCAGTATGGCTCTGCTGGCACGGGCTTCAGAAGATCACCCACATAAGAGGTCAATGCCTTGTACGAAGTAGCGCTTTGCTCTTGCAACACTGGCGCCTGCTTGGCTTGCGCACTTGAGTGGAAAAAAAACGTACAGAGTGCAAATAGAGATATCGTTAAAGGTATTGAATTCATTGCGTTTCTTAATCTTCAGTATGATTTTCATTAGATAGGAAATCGTGGCAAGCCAAAGGTTTGATGAATAATAAATCATTTGCAATAAACACTATACAAACATTGAGATAATTACGATTAGCCTGCCTAAGCGTGCAAACGCTGTCTTAGTCAACTCACACGATAACAATCATCCAAGCTGCTATAGCCCATGCCAGCACTTTTGCGCACTTTGATCTGTACCGGAATACGCTCTTTTAACGCCTCAACGTGACTGATAATGCCGATGGTTTTCCCCTCGGCATTGAGATTATCCAGCGCATTGAGCGCCATTTCTAACGTTTCATTATCTAACGTGCCAAAACCTTCATCTAAGAATAACGAATCAATTCGAGTCTTTTGACTGACCAGCTCTGACAAGGCTAAAGCCAGCGCCAAACTGACCAGAAAACTTTCTCCGCCAGACAAGGTGCGGGTGTCACGCTGCGTATCACCTTGCCAAGTGTCGATAATCTCGATTTCCAACTCACCCTGCTCACGGCGACTCAGTTGATAACGGTTATGCAACAGCGCCAACTGCTGATTGGCCAAACTGACCAAATGATCCAAGGTTAGCCCCTGGACAAACTTACGATACTTACTGCCATCGGCGGAGCCAATTAAACCGTTGAGCTGCTGCCATTGATCGTAAAGTACTTTTTGTTGCTCAATGCTTTGCAACAAACTTTGCTGAGTATCACGGTTATGACTATCGGTTTTTAAAGCATGCTCTAAAGTACCTAGCTTGCGGTTTAGCTCGCTTAACTGCTGATCTATTGCTGTACGTTGCTCAGCCAATTCAGCGCTGGAGTGTTCGGTTTCCGGCTGAATGCTGAGTTGTTCAATCTGCTCGGTGGTGGCGGTCAATAAAGTCTGCGCAGTCTGCAGCTGGGTATCCAATTCTTGCTTAAGCGTGTGCAGTTGCTGTGCCTGTTCGGCGGGTAACAATGCTCGTAAAAACGCCTGCTCATCAGCAAAAGCACTCTGAGATAAACGCGCTTGCCACTCGGTTTGCAGGGTTGCAGCACTGGTCTGCGCCTCGTTTAAGCGTTCAGTTAAACTGTGCACCTGCCCTTGTACTTGGGCTAACTGGCTTTCACTGCGTTGCAACTCTACTTGGCTGGCCGCTAAGGCTTGCGCGATGTCTGTGACGGACGCAGATGCCTGCTTTGGATTGACATCAAGATCTAGCCAGTGCTTTTGTGCGGCTTGCTGTTCTTTCTCGGCGCTGCGCAGTTCTGCCTGTAAAGCATTGATGCGCAGTGCCAGCTCTTTGAGCTGGGCTTCCCCTCGCTTCCAGTGCTGTGCTTCTTGCTCACGCGCCTGCAACCACTGTTCAGGATCCTGCGGCAAGCTATAACCTAAACCATCAAGCTGCTGCTCAAGCAGCCGTTGCTGTTGTTGCAGCTCATCTTGCAATACAGCACAGCGTTTGATTAAGTCAGCCTCTTGTTGCTGTTGATGCTTGAGACTACTTTGTAACGTACTCATCTGTTGCTGCAGATCACGCAATGCTTGCTCAGCCTGACGGTATTGCTGCTCACTGCCAGCTAAGCTTTCTTGCGCTTTTGCAATGTTATTGAGACGCTGCTGACAGTCAGTCATGCGCTGCTTAAAGTCTGTCATAGACGCATTAAAGTCTGCTTGCGACAGGTCTTCAGCCAAACCCAACATAGACAGATGATTCGCTTTCTCAGTGATGATAGTTTGCAACTCCAGCTCATCTG
Source organism: Denitrificimonas caeni DSM 24390 (assembly GCF_000421765.1). GTDB lineage: Bacteria > Pseudomonadota > Gammaproteobacteria > Pseudomonadales > Pseudomonadaceae > Denitrificimonas > Denitrificimonas caeni. Next base: position 189,048 of record NZ_ATXQ01000006.1, read on the forward strand.
CAGCGTGCTGCTTAATCAGCTGCTCGCGCTGACTGATAAGCTTGGCTAAATGCTCGGCGCAAGCGACGCCCTGCTCTCGTACACTTTCTCGCTCCGCTTGCTTAGTCTCTAACGCCTGCTCGGTTTGCGTTACATCTAGAGCTTGATAGGCACTGACTGCTGGATGTTCTAAAGCACCACACAGCGGGCACGGCTCATCGGCTTGCAATTGCGCACGGTAAGCTTCCAGACCGGCAATACGTCTTTCTTGGGCCAGTAGTTGCTCTTTATCCTTTACTTGCTCATTTAAGTCTTTATAGGCTGTGCGCAAACTCTCGCGTCGTGTTTCCTGCTCAGCAATCTGCCCTATAAGCACGCTGCAATGTTCTGCGCGTTCAGTCAGCGCGTTCTGTTTAGCGCGCTCGTTGCTGTAGCCTTGCAATAACCATTGATAATACTGGCTTTGCCCGTGCAATTGACCGAGCCGTTCTTGCCAAGCACTAACGCTGCGCTGCTCAAGCACTTGTTCTAATGCCTGCTGTTGCGATTGCCAAGCGTGTTGGAGCGGTTTGAGCGCTTCATTTTGCAGCTGATAAAGAGCGTCCTGTTTGGCTAAGTCGGCGCTGAGCTTGGTGATGCCAACCGCTAGTTTTTGTTGCTCAGTTTGATCGCTTTGAATCGCTACTTGCTGTCGACTCAGCAAAGCAAATTCATTACGCCAAGCACTAAGGTGCTCGGTTAATTGTCCATGCTGCGCTGTATTCTCAAGCTGTGCGATCAACTGCTGCTCTGCGTCTTGCGCTGACTGCAGTTGCGCATTTATCTGCTCAACAGCCTGCTCAGCATACTGATAGCGCTGCCACGACCATTGCTCGGCTTCTTGCTTAAAGGTCCGCTCTTTTTCCTGGGTGATATTTAAGTTCTGCTGACTTTGCCGTGCCACCTGTTCAGCCGTTTGTAGGGCTTTATAGTCCGCCTGTAACTCAGCAGCTGGGGCATGCTCGGCCAAGCGTTGTAAATCAACACTATGCGACTGTTGTCGAGCTTCGACATTCTGCAATTGCAGCTGGGCTTTGCTTTGATTGGCTTGCGCCTGATCCAAACTACTGCGCCATTGTTGTTGTTGCTGTAATTGATCTTGCTGCTGTTTCAGCACAACGCCTTGTTGCTCAGCTTCGGCTAACTGCGACTGGATTTCACTGAGCTCTTCGGCACTGAGCAGCTGCAAGCCAGCAGCATGACTACTGAGATTTTGCAGTGCATGACGCTGCTCTTTTTGTGTTTCATAGACGTGCTGAGAAATCGCACCGTAAATTTCAGTGCCAGTCAATTGCTCTAACAACCCGGCGCGGTCATTGGCGTTGGCTTCTAAAAAAGCGGCAAAACCGCCCTGCGCCAGCATCATCGATTGGGTAAAGCGCTGGAAATCCAAACCGGTTAAACGTTCAACTTCTTTCGGTTTTTCGCTGAGCTTATCGGTAATAATTCGACCGTCAATATAGGCCAGTTCGGTTTTTGCATCTTGTAGCGCACCATCGGCTTTATCACGGGCACGGCGCTGACTCCAAAAGGCGCGATAGCCTTGATCCTTGACGGCAAACTCGACTTCCACCAAACAATCGCTGGTGTGGCGCGTCATCAGCTCGTTGCTGTTTTTGGAAATGCTGCTCATGCGCGGTGTGCGACTGTAGAGCGCCAAACAAATGGCATCCAGCAAAGTGGTTTTACCCGCTCCGGTGGGTCCGGTAATGGCAAACAGACTGCTGCCATTAAACGGTTCTTTAGTGAAGTCGATCTTCCACTCACCCTTCAGCGCATTGATGTTTTTTAAACGGATGCTAAGAATTTTCATGCCTCAGTCTCCTGCAGCGACTCCAGCACTTGCGCATGTAAACCTTTCAGCACCTCGATCTCGGCATCACTCAGTTCTTCATCGTGCAAACGTTTGGTGAAGACTTCATCAGGAGAGAGTTCTGCCAGCACTTCACCGGAATTACGAGTTAAACCCGCAATTTTATTACCACGCAAACGGCGCACGCGCAGCACTTCCACAGGCAAATCGGCGCATAGCGCGGCAACTCGCTCATCAAGATCACTGTAATAATCATCGACTTGAACTTGAATCTCAAGCCAAGCCACAGCATCAGGATCCAGCTGCCCTGCCAGTTCAGCACATTGCTTTTGCAGCTGCGCCAAACTGCCAGATAAAGAAATCAAGCGCTGAAAACATGGGATTTCCAGCACTGCAACGCGCTGTAAACCATTAGCATCTAAATCCACTTGCAGTAGCTCTTTTTGCTGCTTGGACTCATCAAAACTCAAGGCAATCGGTGAGCCGCTGTAACGAATGTGCTCAAGACCTGCAACTTTTTGCGGACGATGAATATGGCCGAGCGCTAAATAATCAAAGGCTGGAAAAGCATCGGTTGGAAAGGCGGTTAAGCTGCCGACATAAATCTCGCGCACCGACTCAGTCAGACTGACGCCCACAGTGGTTAAATGCCCGGTACCAATAATGGGTACATTGACACCCAACTGCGCACGTTTAGCTTCAGCTTTAGCAAACAATTGCGCGTAGTGTTCAGCAATCGCCTGCTGTAAATCGCTTTGTTTATCTTCGGCACTTTGCCCAGCCTGGCTGCGCTGCACATCACGCGGGCGAATAAAAGGAATTGCACAGACAATCGCACCGACTTGACCATTGCGCTGCTTAACCACCAGCACCTGCTGATCTAGATTTTCTGCCACACTGGAGATCACCTGAGTATTAAGTTGTGCCAGTAAGTCCTTGCTTTCATTGAGCATGGCGACCGAATCATGGTTACCGGCAAGGATCAGCAACTGACAGCCAGTGGCCTGCATCTGCACAATAAAACGGTTGTATTGCTCTCGCGCATAGCTGGGCGGAGTGCCGGTATCAAAAATATCGCCCGCAATAATTAACGCATCTGCTTGCTGCTCAACCACAGTCTGCACCAGCCAATCACACCAAGCGCGATGTTCAGCTTGTCGGGTTTTACCCATAAAATGCTGGCCAAGATGCCAATCTGAAGTATGTAAAATGCGCATGCGCTTGCGTCCTTTTGCTGTGTATGTACGCGAAAGAGGTCATAAAAAAGCCCGCGGCTCACCGAGTCACTTTAAAAGGACTCAACAAACAGCGGGCATAGTGTAGACGATTATGCGTCGGCTAAAACCAAGCCAAAGGGTAAACCTGCAGGATCAGGGATATGTCTGGCGATATCTTGCAAGGCGCTTTGTATCGTTTCTTCCACAACCGGATGATAGAAAGGTATTTGCAATAGGCTATGCACCGTCTCTTGGCGCTGAATTGCCAGCACCAAAAACTGCGCGACATGCTCAGCGCGCATACCCAACATACTGGCGCCCAGTAACTCACCGCTGGCTTTATCAGCGTACACACGCAGCACACCTTCGTGCTTAGACAATACTTGGCTGCGACCATTGCTCTGGGTTTTCGCCGTACCAATCAAAATATCATCGGGATTCAGTTGATCAAAACGCGCACCGACACTGATCACATCAGGATGAGTAAAGGCAATTGCGATCGGTGTTTTACGTTTAAAGGCAAGCGGCTTTGCTTGTACAGCATTAAAGCCTGCCATCGCACCTTCATCTGCAGCCTCATGCATTAACGCACGCTGGCCATTGCTATCACCAACAATAAACACCGGATGTTCACCCAGCTGCATGGTTTGCGGATTAAACAGCGGCTGACCACGTTCATCGAGCTCAAAGCCTACTTCGGCAAGATTAAGCTGATCGGTATTGGCTCGACGACCAAGCGCCACCAGCACCTTATCCACACGGACCTGCTGGTCACCGGCTTTCAGTAATACGCCCTGCTCGGCTTGCGCCAGTTCAGCAGGAGCACCAAGATACAGCTTTATCTCTTTAGCAAACTCGGCCAACGCATATTTGCTCACTTCTGGGTCACTGATACCGCCAACGCTAGTGGCCATATCCGCGCCATGCACTTCAACACCCAAACGTGATAACGCCAAACCCATTTCCAAACCAATCGCACCTAAACCGAGAATACCAATGCTTTTGGGCAATTCTTGCATCTCAAAAAACTCATCAGTGGTAAGGCAATGCTCAGCAAAAGGCTGCAAGAAACCTGGCATGACTGGACGTGAACCGGTAGCGATAATCACCGCTTTGGCTTGGATCTGCTGCTTGCCATGGGCTTGTTCAACCTCAAGTAAAGTTGGCGTTAGAAAACGCACACGCCCCATAATCAACTGCTCACCGGCAGCACGCTCAGCGCCCTCGGCAGCACCTCCGGCGAATTTATCGCGTTGACGGCGCAACTCAGCCCACGCCTGTTGTGTGTCAAGCTGCAAGTGCTCAGCACCACTGATACCGTAGCGTGGAAAATTTTTCTGCGCATGCCAAGAGTCGCCAATATGCAGCGCCACTTTCGACGGCATACAACCGACTCGCGCACAGGTCGTACCCAAGGGGCCAGTATCGATCAAAACAAAGCTTTTCTTGGCTCGACGCACTTCACGCAACGCATACAAACCTGCAGTACCGGCACCAATAATTGCGACATCGACATTCATTTGCTCAGACATACTCGCCTCCATTGATTCATCTTGCCTTTACGCTAGCACATATAGAGCGTGAATAATCACTATCAAATACTTTTATATATAATATATTCAGCAACTGCGCATAACGTTACAAACGGTGCACTGGGCTGATGTAAGTGGCAAAACTAGGAGTCAATGACTTAACACCCGCAGATCGCAGGTATGACCTGCTCATACAGAGCCTGACAAACTAAGCGAGATAGTCAATCTATTCAAAAAAGAGACACGCGCAAATCCAACTGACAGCAGCAATGGTCAACGAGTGCTGTGCTGGATCTGTGGTTAGCGTAGCCAGGGATGGCGTAGCCCCGAATCGAGTC